>JADZFZ010000291.1 GCA_020854145.1 Deltaproteobacteria bacterium
GCGCTCGTCGCAGGGGCGTGGCTTGCCGGGATGGCCGCGGTCGCCCCCGCACCGGGCCGTGCCGACGAGCCGGCCGGAGCGGCCTCGACGCTGCGGATCTGGCACGCGTACCGAGGCGACGAGGAGCGCGCGCTCAGGCAAGCGCTCGAACGCTTCGAAGCGCGCAACCCGGGCGTCCACGTCGTCGCGCTCGCGGTGCCCTTCGAAGCGATGGCGTCGAAGATCGAGACGGCGGTGCCGCGCGGGCACGGGCCCGACGTGTTCATCTTCGTGCACGAGCGCGTCGGCGATTGGCTCGAGCGCGACCTGCTCGCGCCGATGGACGAGCCCGAGGGCGTCTCGTTCGAGCCGGCGGCGCTCGGGGCGTTGCGCGCACGCGGACGTCTCTGGGGTCTGCCGCTGTCGCTCAAGTGCGTCGCGCTCTACGTGAACGCGGCGCTCGCGGGCGACTTCGTGCCGCGCACGACCGACGACCTGTTCACGCTCGCGCGACGCCTCCGCGGTCGAGACGGCGACCCGTACGCGCTCGTCTACGAGACGAACAGCTTCTACTTCCACGCGGCGTGGCTGCACGGCTACGGCGGCGCCATCCTCCGCGGCAGCCGCTGGGCCTTCACCGGTCCGGCTGCCGAGCGATCGCTCGCGCTCGCACGGCGGCTGGTCGCCGAGCGCGTCGTCCCCGAGGAAGCCAACGGCGCGCTCGTCGGACAGCTCTTCGGCAGCGGACGCGCGGCGACCGCCATCAGCGGCCCCTGGCTCGCGGGCGAGCTGCCGCCCTCGCTCCGCTACGAGGTGCATCCGCTGCCGAGCGTGCCCGGTGGTCGCGCGGCCGCTCCCTACCTCGGCGTCGAGGCCGTGATGGTGTCGCGTCGCGCCACGCACCCGCGTGCGCACGACCTTGCTCGTTTTCTCGTTTCCGTGGAAGGCGCGCAACCTCGCGCCGCGGCGGGTCAGCTCGTCGCGACGCGGTACGACCACGACGAGCCGCCCCTCGTGGCCGCGTTCCGCCGCCAGTCCCGCAACGCCGTCCCCATGCCGAGCGTCCCGGCGATGCGCGCGACGTGGGAGCCTGCGCAGCGTGCGCTCCAGCGCGTGCTCCGAGGCGACGCCGAGCCGCGCGCCGCGCTCGACGAGTCCGCACGGCTCTTCGCCGACGTGACGCGGCCTCCGCCCGCCCGGCGCGACCCGACGTGGGTGCTCGTCGCGGCGTCGCTCCTGTTGCTGGGTCTGGTGGTGCGTTTCGTCCAGAAAGCCAGGCAAACCGAGCTCGTCACCGAGGTGCGTCGCGCACGTCACGCCTACGGCTACGTCGCGCCGGCGGCGCTGGCCATCGGAGTCCTCGTCGTCGGCCCGTTCGTCGTCGGCGCGTCGCTCTCGCTCTTCGCGAGCCAGGACGGCGAGCTCTACTTCGTCGGCGCGGCGAACTTCCTCGACATCCTCGTGGCGCGCGGCGGGCCGCTGCTCGCGAGCGGCAGCTTCTACCTGACGTTGCTGGTCACCGTGCTCTGGACGGCGGCCAACGTCCTGCTGCACGTGTCGATCGGGCTCGCGCTGGCGCTCGTGCTCCACCAGCGATGGGTCGCGCTCCGACCCGTCTGGCGGATCTTGCTGATTCTTCCGTGGGCCGTGCCGAGCTACATCACCGCGCTCGCGTGGAAGGGGATGTTCCATCGGCAGCTCGGCGCCATCAACGCGATGCTCGACTGGCTCGGCGCCGAGCCAGTCGCCTGGTTCGGCTCGTTCTCCGCCGCGTTCACGGCCAACTTGCTGACCAACACGTGGCTCGGCTTCCCGTTCATGATGGTCGTGACGCTCGGCGCGTTGACCGCCATCCCGACGGAGGTGCTCGAGGCCGCTTCGGTGGACGGAGCGACGCCTTGGCAACGGTTTCGCCACGTGACGCTCCCCCTGCTTCGTCCCGCGCTCGCGCCGGCCGTGCTGCTCGGCAGCGTGTGGACCTTCAACATGTTCAACGTCGTGTTCCTCGTGTCGGGCGGCGAGCCGGACGGCACGACCGACATCCTCGTGAGCGAGGCCTACCGGTGGGCCTTCACGCGCAGCGCCCAGTACGGGTACGCGGCCGCGTACGCGGTCCTCATCTTCGGCGTCTTGCTCGTCTACACGCGCGTGCTCGGCAAGCGCATCGGCGGACCGGAGGGCACGTGAGCGCGCGCGCGAAGCACGTCCTGATGGTCCTCGGCGCGCACGCCGTGCTGCTCGTCGCGACGTGCGTGGCGCTCTATCCCGTCGTCTGGGTCGTCGCGCTCGCGCTCCGCGGCGACGGCGCGCTCGAGCCTTCGGTGCTGCCCTGGCCGGACGAGCCGAGCCTCGCGAACTTCGAGACCGTCGTGACCGCCACCGATCGGCAGGGCCGATGGCTCTTCGGGCGCCAGCTCGCGGCGTCGGTGATCATCTCGGGCGCGACGGCGTTGGTCGCCATCGTGATCTCGACGAGCGCGGGCTACGCGCTCTCGCGATGGCGGTTCCCCGGACGCGACGCCGGCATCGGGCTGCTCCTGACGACGCAGATGTTCCCGAGCGTCGCGATGGCGATCCCCCTCTACGTGCTGCTCGACGTCCTCGGGCTGCTCGACACGTGGAGCGGCCTCGTGCTCGTGTACGCATCGACGGCCATCCCCTTCGGGGTCTTCTCGCTGAAGGGCTACTTCGACACCATCCCGCGCGACCTCGAGGAGGCCGCGATGGTCGACGGCGCGACGCGGCTCGGAGCGTTCGTGCGCGTGGTGCTGCCGGCGGCGCGTCCGGCGCTCGCGGTCACGGCGCTCTTCGCGTTCATGACGGCGTGGAACGAGTTCGTGCTCGCGGCGACCTTCATCAGCGAGGAGACGCGCGTGACGTTGCCCGTCGCGCTGCAGCGTTTCGTCGGCAGCTACGACGCGAAGTGGGGCCCATTCGCCGCGGGAGCGATCGTCGTGTCGATTCCCGTGATGGCGCTCTTCTACGCGCTGCAGCGACACCTGGTCTCGGGCCTGACGTCGGGCGGCGTGAAGGGTTGATCCCATGGCGGGCTCGAGCGCCTCGGCTGGGATTCGCGTTCCGCACGTCACGCGGGGCGACATCGACGGCTTCTTCGGCCTGGCGCTCGACAACCTCGTTCAGCTCCTCCTGATCGTGGCGCTCTGCGGCAAGAGCGGCCCGCTCGGGTTTCCGGACGAGCTGCTCTACGGGCGCATGCTCCCGGGCGTCGCCGTCTCGCTGCTGGTCGGCAATCTCTTCTATGCGTGGCAGGCCCGACGATTGGCCGTCTCGACCGGGCGGCTCGACGTGTGCGCGCTGCCCTATGGCATCAACACCGTTTCACTCTTCGCGCACGTCTTCCTGGTCATGCTGCCAGTGAAGCTGGCGATGACCGAATCGCTGGGCGACGAGGGAGCCTCGTGGGCTGCTTGGCGCGTCGGGCTCGTCGCGTGCCTGGGATCGGGGGTGATCGAGCTCGCCGGCGCACCCTTCGCGGAGCGATTGCGCAAGGCGACTCCGCGCGCGGCGCTGCTGTCCACGCTCGCGGGGATCGCCCTCGGGTTCATCTCCGCGGGATTCCTGTTCCGGTCCTTCGCGCACCCCATCGTCGGATTGACGACGTTCGGCGTGATCATGCTCGTGTACTTCGGTCGCGTGAAGTTCAGAGGCGGCTTGCCTGGCGGGTTGATCGCGGTGGTGCTCGGGACGGCGCTCGCATGGGCCACCGGCCTCGGGGACGCGTCACGCACCATTCGACCGGCCGAGCTCCACGTGCCGATCCCCGTGATCGGCGATCTGCTCTCACCGATTCTCGACGGCACCTGGTTGCCGTATCTCGCCGTCATCGTGCCCATGGGCTTGTTCAACCTCATAGGCAGCTTGCAGAACATCGAGTCCGCCGAAGCCGCGGGAGACACGTACTCCACCGCGCCCTCGCTCGCGGTCAACGGAATCGGCTCGATGGCTGCCGCCGCGTTCGGCTCGTGCTTCCCGACGACCATCTACATCGGTCATCCGGGCTGGAAGGCCATGGGCGCCCGCGCCGGCTACTCGACGCTCAACGGCATCTTCTTCACCGTCATCTGCTGTACGGGTCTGCTGGGGCACATCGCATGGGCCATCCCGATCGATGCCGGCATGGCCATCGTGTTGTGGATTGGCATCGTGATCACGGCACAAGCGTTCCAGGCCACTCCCCGGGAGCACGCGCCGGCCGTCGTCATCGGGTTGTTGCCTGCTCTGGGCGCGTGGGCGGGCCTCATGGCGAAAGCCGCGCTCCGTGCCGGCAACGTCCGGTTCGAGCCCTCGTTGGTCGCCGCGTTCCAGGCCCAGGACATCTACATCTCCGGCGCGTTCGCCCTCGAGCAGGGCTTCATCTTCGCGGCGATGATCTGGGCTGCGGCGACCGTGTACGCGGTCGAGCGGCGATTCCTCTTGGCCAGCGGCTGGTGCGCCGTCGGTACCGTGCTCTCGGCCGTCGGCTTGATGCACGGTTATCGATGGACGCCTGGTGACACCGCAGGAGCGCTCAACGACTCTTGGCTTCGAATCCCCGATCTCTGGTCCAGCCAGGGATGGGGCTTCGTCGGATCGCTGCTCACTCC
>JADZFZ010000292.1 GCA_020854145.1 Deltaproteobacteria bacterium
CACCGTGATCGTGGAGCGCAACGAACGCGGTGCCGAAGAAGACCCGCTCATCGTCGTGGACACGACCACCACGATCGCGCCCAACAGCCTCGCCGTGATCCCGCTCGCGACCCGCGAGGTCTCCGGCCTCGACTCGGACACGGGGCCCCCGAGCCGGTCGCGAGTCAGCGCCGCGGCCTATCGAATCACGACGAGCCTCCCGACCGTGGCCTATCAGTTCAACCCGCTCGACAACGAAGGCATCTACTCGAACGACGCGTCCTTGCTCGTCCCGGTCCACGCGCTCGACGAGAGCTACGTCGTGCTGGGATGGCCCGGCCAGGGCAACGCGGCACCCGCGCCCATCCAGGCGGACAATCGCTCGTTCGTGACGATCGTCGCTGCACACGACGACACGCGCGTCCGTTTCGTCCCGAGCACCGCCGTGCAGCCGGGCGACGGAGTGCCCGCCCTCGCTCCCAATCAGGAGCTCGAGGTGCGATTGAACGCTTTCGGCGTGCTCAATCTGCAGGGCGCCGATTATGCGATTGCTGGCGAGACCGATTTCACCGGTTCGCGCGTCGAGGCCGACAAACCCGTCATCGTGTTCAGCGGGGTCGAGGCCATCAGCATCTCGTCCCCGAACGAGGGCTTCTGCTGCGCCGATCATCTGGAGGAGCAGATGCTCCCGCGCTCGTCGCTCGGCGCCGAGTACGCGGTCGTCCGGAGCATGCCGCGCTCGAACGCCGAGCCCGAGCCCGACTACTTCAAGGTCGTCGCGCTCACGGACGGCACCACGGTCACGACGTCGCTGCCTGCGCCGGACGACCAGTTCGTGCTCGGCCGCGGGGAGAGCCGGCTCGTGCTGAGCGCGACGAGCTTCGCGCTGCAGTCCTCCCACCCCGTGATGGTCGCGCAGTTCCTCCTGAGCGGCGAATCGGTCGAGCGCCAGGAGGTCGACCCATTCACGGGCGAGGTGCTCTCCGAGGAGCAATCCGAGGAGGGCGACCCGTCCTTCATGATGGTGCCTCCCATCGCGCAATTCCGTTCGCAATACCGATTCCTCGTCCCCGCCGGCTACGAGCACAATGCCGCGCTCGTGGCCGCCCCGCGTGGCGCGGCGCTTCGGCTCGACGGCGCGGTGCTGCCCTGTGATCGGACGTCGATGGGAGTGATCGCCGGAACCGACTACGAGGCATTGCACTGCCGGTTGCGCGAGGGCGCGCACTACCTGGAGTCGGACGTGCCCGTCGGGCTGGTGATCACCGGCTGGGGCCCGAGCGTCGTCTCGTACGGCTACACCGGAGGCATGGACTTCGAGCCGGTCAACGCCGACTGCGTGGAGGACACCGAGTGCCCCGGCGGCGAGTTCTGCTCGGGCGGCTATTGCGTCCCCGAGATCGATTTCATCTGAGGCGCAAGACCCGGCCGCGCGGGTTCGTGAAGCGCCGCGCGTCACCCGATCGCGAGGGCTGCTGCACGAGCTGTCGTACCTCGCCGCGTGAGCCGTCCGTGGGTCAGGTGATCGTCACGGGGCGGCGGCGAGATGCTCGAGCAGGAGCGCGGTCGACTCGTCGGGGGCGAGCTCGGGGATCCAGTGGCTCACGCCTTCGATGACCTCGAAGCGATACGGGCCTTGCACGAAGTCGGCGGTCAGGTCGGCGCCGTCGCGGCAGAGCGCGGTGTCTCCGTCGCTCCACACGAAGAGCGTGGGCACCGTGATGTTACCGAGCTCGCCGCCGCGGAGCATGCGGTCCGCCACGTTCGCGCGGTACCAGGCGAGCGCCGCCGAAAGGGCTTCTCGCGTGCCCAGGACGGAGAGGTACTCGTCCACGGCCTCGTCGGGCAGACCTGCGTAGACGAAGCGGAGCCCGAACGCGTCGCCGCGCAAGAGCACGTCTGCATAGTCGGGCATCACGAACATGTCGAAGTACGACGATGCCTCGTTCTGGCACGAGGTCGGGTCCGCGAGCACCTGGCGGAACGCGTCGGGGTGCGGCACGGAGAACGCGCTGAGCGAGCGCACGCGATCCTCACCCAGCTTCGCGACGCCCCAGGCCACCGCGGCTCCCCAGTCGTGACCGACTACGTGGAACCGCGCACCGCCGAGCGCGTCCGCGATTGCGAGGACGTCGTCGACGAGGAGCGAGATCTCGTACGCGTCGTCGTCGGTCGGGCGTGCACGCGGCGAGTAGCCTCGCTGATCCGGCGCGACGGCGCGGTAGCCAGCGTCACCGAGGGCTCCGAGCTGGTCGCGCCATTCGAACGACGTCTCGGGGAAACCGTGCAGCAGCAGCACGAGCTCACCGTCCTCGGGTCCCGCCGCGCGCGCGTCGAACACCAGCCCGCCGGCGGCGATCTCGATCCGCTCGAACGACTCGGGCGGCGGCTCGGCCGCGTCGGGTACACCGCCGTCGGCCGGCTGGGCGTCGCTCGCCGCCGCGTCCGGCGCGCCAGCGTCCGGCGACGCATCGGCGGGGCCGCCCTGCGCACCGTCCCCACACGCGAGACCGAGCGCGAGGCATCCCGAGAGAAGCGCGCACGGCGTCGTCGTCTTCATCGCGAGCCGATATCGCATTCCGCGGCACGCCTGTCGAACGCGCAGTCTCCGCGAATCGCGTTCAGCGCCTGACGTGGGGCAGCGGCTCGGGCATCGCGGTCGCCCGAGAATCGATGCCGAGCAGACGATCACCCAGCCGAATCGGCTCAGCTACCATCGGAGCCAATGCGCGAGTCGCCGGCGACCGATGCCTCGAACGAGCCGCTGACCGACAGCACCATCGCCGAGGTCGAAGCCGATCTCGGGGTCGTGCTCCCGCCGACGTACCTCGCGTTCGTTCGGGCGACGAACGGGACACGGCTGAGCGCGGTCGTGCCGTGCTCCGGCGAGCTGCCGCGATCGCTCTCGCGCTACGTGTCGGACGGCCTCGTGAGCGTCGGCGGGATCGCCGGGATCGTGCCTGGGATGGACGACCCAACCAGCATCACGTGCTCGCGCGCGATGCGCGACGAGTGGGGCTTGCCCGATGGGCTCGTGCTCCTCGATGGGGACGGGCACACGTGGCTCGCGCTCGACTATCGTGCCGCTGCCGTCGATCCGCCGGTCGTTCTCGTCGTCGCGGATCTTTCGGACACGGTCGTCGTCGCGCGCTCCTTCGGAGAGCTGTGGGGCGCGATGCTTCTCTCCGGGCTCGTCTACGACCGCGACGGACAGCTCGTCGAGAGACCATCCCAGCCGGCGCTCGTGACGATCGCACGCGAGCTGTCGCTCGTGCTCGCCGCGGAGCTGCACGCGCTCCGTCCGGCGTTCGCGAACGAGACGGTCTGCGCCGTCGCGCTCGATCTCCATCCCTGGCATCCGGTCCTCGAGATCTCGATCCTCACTTCGCGCGAAGTGGCGGCCGACCCGCTGCTCGCGAGCGACGACGAGCAGGCTGCGTGGTTGGGCTTCCACGCGACGGCGCGTGACGGTGTCGGTCTCTCCCGACATCGCCTGGCACACGCGCTCCGCACCGAGTGGGACCTCGCGACCGGCCAGGAAGCGCGGCGCGCCGTCTTCGCGGCCGGCGGCGAAGCGCTCGGAAGCGAGTTCGTCGGCGCAGAGCTGAGAAGCTGGCGGCGCAACGCGGAGATCGCCCTCTTCGTCAGCGATCCGGACGATCCTCGGAGCGAGAACCTCGTCCCGACGCGATGAGCTCGGCACGGTGTTCCGCCTCGCCATCGCGGCGCTCGAATGCCCCGGCGGCGAGCTGTGCTCCGGTGGCTATTGCGTCCCCGAGGTCGATTTCATCTGAGCCGATTCGGCTAGACTCGCCATCGGTGAAGGTCTCGAAGATCGTCGGAACCGTGGTGCTGGGCTCGGGGCTCACCGTCGGGTGCATGACCACGGGCGAGACCACGCTCGTCGTCCCGATGGCGGCCGGATCCACCTGCGAACAGGCGTGCGCGGCTTCCAGCGGCGGCGGCGAAAGCGGCTACCAGCGCATCGGCGAGGTCCTCGAGTGCGTGCCCGGGACGTACTTGCCCGCAGCGGGGCAACCAGCCGCGCCAGCCGCGCAAGCACAGTCGCCCGACCCGGCCGCGCAGCCCAGCGCAGCGCTCGGCTCGGCCGGAGCGGCGACGGCGTCGCCGGTGGCCGTCTGCCGGATGCGCACGCACTACACGGGCGGGATCGGCCGGCGACCGGAAGGGCTCGTGCTGCCCGACGCCATCCATGCGCCCACGTCGCTCGGCGCGCTGTTCGCGGAGATGGCCCACCTCGAGGCGGCCTCCGTGGTGGCCTTCGAGCGTCTCGCGCGCGAGCTCTCGATGCACGGCGCGCCCGATGCGCTCGTGCGACGCGCACGCCGTGCGGCCGCGGACGAGGTGCGCCACGCTGCGGTCGCATCGCGGTGGAGGGAGCACTTCGGGGGCAGCGCGCTCCCCCTCGAGATGGAGCCCGTCGGCGAGGTGCGCTCGCTCGTGGAGGTCGCTTCCGAGAACGCCGCGGAAGGCTGCGTGCACGAGACCTGGGGCGCAGTCGTCACCACGCTGCAGTCGGCACGCGCCTCGGACGCGGCGGTGCGCGCCGAGCTCGCACGCATCGCACGCGACGAGCGGCGGCACGCCGACCTCGCAGACGATGTGGCGCGCTGGGCGGAGCCTCTTCTGTCGGCGCGCGACCGGCTCGCGACGCACGCAGCCGCGTGCGCGGCGCTCGAGGAGCTCGGCCGATCGGTCGGCGCGCAGGGCTCCGACTGCGCCGAACGAGCCGGCGGGCGGGACGCCGGTCGGGCGGCGCGATGGCTCGGCCTGCCGACGGGCGACGAGCCCCGGCTCCTGTTCGCGCACGCGCGCTCGGCCTTGTGGCAGTCGCTGGTCGCATGACTTCACGGTCGTCCGCTCGTGCCGCGCCCGTCGAAGCACGCCGTCGCGCCCCTCGACGCGGCTCGGGGCGAACGGCGGTGGTGGCGCTCCTCGTTCTTTGTCTCGGCGTCGGGGCGCTCGCGACACCGCCGACGTCACGCGCCCAGGAGACCGACGCCTCCGACGCGCCTCCCGACACCGGGCTCGTCGTGCTCGCGACGACCGTGATGGCCCTCGACGCCGCGCTCGGCGTGTGGATCGCGACGATGCCGTGGCGCGGCTTCTGGAACAATCGTGCGCAGGCCGACGATCCCATCGCGCTCGTGCTCGGCGGCGTGGCCGGTGTCGGCGTCGGTGTGGTGACCGCCCTGCTCGCGCGCGACTCCGGCGAGCGGATGGCCGCCTTGCTGCTCAGCGGCGCGGGCGCGCTCGAGCTCGAGCTAGGTGTGCTGATCTTCGGCGGCCTCTATCACCTGATGGCGCCGCCGGGCGCGTGCGAAGAAGGGTGCACGAAGCTGCTCTTCGGCCTGGCGCCGTGGCTCGGCACCCTCGTCGGCCTGAGCATCGGCCTCGTGCACCTCGCGATCGAGTGATCGCGTGAGCGGCCTCAGAACAGGTCTTTGAGACCGACTTCGGCCTTCTTCTTGTTCGCCAGAAGCTTGTTCACGGCGCGCAGGACCTTGTGCTTCGTGGGTCCCGTGACGGTCGAGCCGGCGAGCGCGTCGGTCAGCTGTCGAGGCGTCACGGGGCGACCCGAGCGCGGCTTCTTCGCGGCCAGCTCGCTCTTCTCGCCGCCCGCCTTGGCCTTGAGCCTCGCGGTCTTGATGGCTCGGTCTTCGAAGGTGAGCGACTCGAGCGCGTGCGACGTGGCGCTGAGACGGCGGGGGTCGATCTTCTCGCGGGCAAGGAAGTCGGACAGCTTGCTCATGGGTCTCCTCGGAGCCGCCCCAATTCGCATGCCTCGCGCGTTCGCGCAACCCGCCGCGGCTTCGTCGGCGCGACGCGCGTGGGGTTCTCGGGAGCGAGGCGCAGGGATGGATTTGGCGCATGGGCCCGCGTTGACCGCCGCCGGGCCGAGAACTAGAAGCGGCGCTCGGCACGCAGAGCGCCCAGGAGGAGCCGTGAAGCTGTACAGCGGGAAGGTCCCGATCATCGCCGAGGAGGTCGTACGCGCGTTGACGGCCGCGAACGACATCGAGACCGAGGATCCGGGAGAGCTGCGGCTCGACGTCGAAGCCGTGCTGAAGGAGTACCTCCGGGCCGAGCGCGAGATCGACGACCTCGCCAAACGACGCCTCGAGTCGAGCAACTTGCCGCACACGCAGTTCGGCCGTGCGAAGAAGTCGGTCGCCGACTCGCGCGGCATCGGCATCGGCGAGGACGCGATCGATCACATCCTCAACCAGCTGGTCTCGATGCTCATGCACTCGTCGCGCGTCGACGAGGTCTTCGCCGAGGACCACGAGCTTCGCGCGCGCATGACGCCCATCCTGCGCAAGCACATGGCGCTCGAGGACGACATCGATCGCGAGGTGCGCGGCCGGCTGAAGAATCTGGTCGACGGCAGTCGCGATTTCGAGATCCAGTACGCCAAGACGCTGGAAGAGATCAAACGCAAGCGCGGCCTCTGAGGGCCGAGGACACCGAGAGGTCGGCGATGGCGCGATATCTGGTCACGGGTGGAGGCGGGTTCATCGGCTCGAGCATCACCGAAGCGCTGCTCGCGCGCGGAGACTCGGTCGTCATCATCGACAACTTCGCGACGGGCCGCCGCGAGAACCTGAAGGGAATCGAGGCCGCGACGCTGGTCGAGGGCGACATCTGCGACGAGGCCACGCTGCGCCGCGCGATGGAGGGCGTCGACTGCGTCTTCCACGAGGCCGCGATCCCGTCGGTGGCGCGCTCGGTCGAAGCGCCGATCCCGTCCGACCGGACCAACGTCGGCGGAACGGTGATGGTGCTCGAGTCGGCGCGCCGGCTCGGCGTGAAGAAGGTCGTGTACGCCGCGTCGTCGAGCGCCTATGGCGACACACCCACGCTGCCGAAGCGCGAGGACATGAGCACCTCGCCGCTGTCGCCCTACGCGGTCTCGAAGCTCGCCGGCGAGCACTACCTACGCGTCTTCGCGCAGCTCTACGGCATCGAGACGTTGTCGCTCCGCTACTTCAACGTGTTCGGGCCGCGCCAGGATCCCGCGAGCGAGTACGCCGCCGTCATCCCGCGCTTCATCACGAAGATGTTGCGTGGCGAGCGCCCGACCATCTTCGGCGACGGCGAGCAGACGCGCGACTTCTGCTTCATCGAGAACGTCTTGAGCGCAAACCTGCTGGCGGCCGCGACGCCGGGCCTCAGGGGCCAGGTCGTCAACGTCGCCTGCGGCCGTCGCATCTCGCTCAACGACCTCGTGGCTGGCATCAACAAGGCGCTCGGCACGAGCATCGAGCCCATCTACGCGGAAGGCCGCGCCGGCGACGTCAAGCACTCGCTCGCGGACATCTCGGCCGCGAAGAGCCTCATCGGCTACGAGCCGAAGGTCCACATCGAAGAGGGTCTCGCCCAGACCGTCGCTCACTTCCAACGCATCACACGAACCTGAGCCACCGGCGCGCGGGCCATGGTGGCCCTCGTACGCTTCTCGCCTCAAGCTCGGGGTGAGACTCGGCTGGGAAAGAGTCGGCCCGAACACGATCGTCGTAGACCTTTGCGCTCCATGACTGGATACGGCAGCGGCCAAGCGCCGCTGGCAGGCGGAAACGTCGTCCTCGAGCTGCGCACGCTCAACCACCGGTTCGTCGACGTGCGCGTACGGGTGTCGCGCGAGCTGATGGAGCACACGGTGTGGCTCGAGCAGCAGATCCGTGAGCGCATCTCGCGTGGCCGCATCGACGCGAGCGCACAGATCGACGGCCTCGGGACGACGGTGCCCGTGCTCGACGTGCACCGGGCGCGCGCGGCGTGGCAGGCAGTCGTCGCCCTGCGCGACGAGCTCGCCCCGGGAGAAGCCGTTCCGCTCGGGCTGCTCTCGAGCGTGCCCGACCTCTTCGGCAGCCCGCTCGCGATCGATGCCCAGCGCGTCCGCGCCGCGCTCGAACAGGCGCTTCGAGATGGGCTCGCGAGCCTCGACGCGATGCGTGCCCGCGAAGGCGAGGCGCTTCGGCGCGACCTCGTGGAGCGCATCGATCACGTGCGCACGCACGTCGTCGCCATGCGTCACGGAGTGCCCAACGTCGTCGAGGGTTATCGCGACAAGCTCCGGACACGGATCGCGCGATTGCTCGAGGGGCTCGAGCTGCCGCTCGACCACGCGCGCCTCGAGCACGAGATCGCGCTCTTCGCCGATCGGTGCGACGTCACCGAGGAGCTGACCCGCCTCGACTCGCACTGCGAGCAACTGCTCGGCCTCGCGTCCGAGACGAACGTACCCGTGGGGCGCAAGCTCGACTTCCTCGTCCAGGAGATGTATCGCGAGGCCAACACCATCGGCTCGAAGTCGTGCGACGCTGCGGTCGCGCAACGCGTCGTGGCGATGAAGTCGGACATCGAGCGCATCCGAGAGCAGATCCAGAACATCGAATGAAGCCCTCGGCGAGCGACATGCTGCTTCTCATCATCTCGTCGCCCAGCGGGGCCGGGAAGACCACGCTCTGCAAGCGTCTGCTGGTCGAGTTCGGCGACTTGCGATTCTCGGTCTCGCACACGACGCGAGCGCCCCGCATGACCGAGGTGGACGGTCGCGACTACCACTTCGTCTCGCGCGACGAGTTCCATCGCATGGTCGCCGCGGGCGAGCTCGCCGAATGGGCCGAGTACGCCGGCAACCTCTACGGCACGAGCCTCTCGGAGATCGAGCGCGCGCGGACCGAGGGCCGGCGCGGCGTGCTCTTCGACGTCGAGTACCAGGGCGCGCGTCAGCTCCGAGCCGTACGGCCGGACGTGATCGGAGTGTTCATCCTGCCGCCCTCCCTCGCCGAGCTCGAGCGCCGGCTGCGTGCACGCGCGACCGACAGCGACGAGGCCATCCGACGCCGCTTCGAGGTGGCGAAACGCGAGCTCGGCCACTACGGCTTGTTCGACTACGTCATCGTCAACGACGACGTCGACACCGCCTACGGCGAGCTGAGAGCCGTCGTCATGGCGGAGCGTGCGGTCAGATGGCGCCGCGCGGCGTTGGCCGAGAGGCTGCTGGCGGAAGGCGCGCTCGACAAGCGCTGAACCACGCCGTGCGCGATGGCGGGCACGGCGGCCACCTCGGCGGGGACCACGACGACGATTCGATCGCGGCTGCCGCGCACGACGGTCGCGCCGGCGATGGAGGCGAGCGCGCGCTCGTGCCCCGGCGCGACGTGCGCCAAGACGGCGAAGGTCGTCTCCCACCCGTGGCGCGCGGCGCGCGTGGCGACCGCGAGCTCGAGCCGGTGCAGTCCCTCGATGGCGCGCCCCGGATCGAAGACGATCCGCGCGTCGGTGACGCGATCGTGCGCGTCGCGGTGCACGAGCAGGCCGAGCGCGAAGGACGCATCGCCCTCGGAGCGCGCGGTCACGCGAAACCGGATGCGACGCGCGGCACGACCGAGCGCCACGAGCACGTGGTGGGGGCGTGGCGGGAGGTGGCGTCGCGTCGCGGTCCAGAACAGCGGCGCGAGCGCCAGCGCCAGCAAGACGGGAAGCGCGGCCCATCGCGCCGGAGCGAGCGCGAGGGGCACGGCCGACGCCCAAGCCGCAGCGCCCAGGATCGCGAGCTGCGCGAGGGAGCCGGGCAGCGTCGTGGCATCGAGCAGCCCGAGCGGCGAGACGTGCTCGAGGAGGGCCCGAACGCGGGCACGTCGCAGATCGCGACGGGTCGCCGGACACCAGGTGCCCGTCGCTCGCACGGGTGGACGCGCACGGGGCGTGAGGAACACCGCGAGCGCGATGCCGGCCGCCGCGACGGCGATCCCCGCCGAGAAGTGCAGATACGAGAGCACGGCGCCACCCGCGAAGAGACCCGACGCCGCCAGAGGCCGCAGGACCATCGGGAACGGCACGAGCGGATTCACGCGCGTCCGCGTGCGACGCGCGTCCGATCGCGCCGAGAGAACTTTCAGCGCGGGCAGGAGCGCGAGCGCGATCCCGATCGCGAGCAGCCACGCGCGCGGAGGCAGCTGCGACCGCGGTGCCTCCGCCGGCGCACGACCGGCGCGCGGCGGAGGAGCCCCCGGCCGCGGCGCCCGGAGCGATGGCTCCACGACCCGCTCGTCGAGCGCGAGCGACAAGCGCCACATCGAGTTGCGCGGGAGGTGCACGCGTTGCCAGCGCCCGGCGTCGAACGACGTCGAGCGCGTCAACGTGACGAGCCTGTCCTCGAGCTCGCCCTCGGGAACCGTCGGCGCGATGCCCGCCGAGTGGGGCACGAGCAAGTGCACGGTCGCGCGCTCGATGCCCTGATTCCACGGCGGCATCTCCCAACGGAAGACGACCCGATCGCTGCCCGGCTCGCTCACGTGCGCCAACGTCGTCCGGTACGTGAGCCCCAGCGTGAGGCGCCCGCGACGCGGCTGCTGGCCATCCCGGAAGTCCACGAGGATCACCCCGCCCGGCCGCACGCGGGTCTCGACGTCGAGCTTGCGACCGTCGGCCGTCACGGCCCACGCGGGCCGGTCGGGATCGAGCGCGAGATCGGGATCGAAGCCCGCGAGCTCGAGCTGCTCCAGCCAGCCGCGGATGACGCCGACACCCAACGTGATGGTGACCGTCGCGCGCGCGTCGGAGTCGGCAGCGACCGTCACGTCGAGCGGACCGAGCTCCGTCTCGTTCCACGCGTGCGCCGAGGACGGCGCGACCACCATGCCCGTTGCGACGACGGCCGCCGCCGCGAAGAGCACGAGCCCGCGCGCTCGTGGGTGTGCCGCGCGGGGCCGCTCGGCGGCGATGCCGCGTGCGGACGCTCGTGTGACGGTAGGGGCCATGCCCGAAGGCGACCCATACGGAATCCGCGCGATTCTGGGAAGTTTTCGACA
>JADZFZ010000293.1 GCA_020854145.1 Deltaproteobacteria bacterium
AGCATGTGCGCGGCCATCGAGACCAGGAACGTCGCCAGCACGAACGATGCGAAGAGCTTGCCGAACGAAGACGTCATGGGGCACCTCGTGGGGTGGACGCTCGGGCTCGTCGCACGAACCAGGCCACTCGGCCGATCACGCGCCCTCCCCGTTCGACCCAGCGAATGAAGGGCGAATCGTGAAAGGCGATGCACACGTGTGTGCCGGAAGCTGCACACGGACGGACCGGAGCGCCCGATTGCAGCGACGCCGCGGCCGCGCGTGCGCAGCGCCGGTGGCAGTCAGGTGGGAACCGAAGGCGGCGCCCCGATTCGATCGTTGACGAAGCGTCGCGACCAGAAGCGCGCGCGCGCGTCGGCCGATCGGAGCGTGCCGGCGATCGCGTCCAGGCGTGCACGGATCGCCTCGAGCGCCACGGTCGCCTCCGCGTGCTCACCGCGCGCACGGTGCACGTCGGCGAGAACCAGGCCGGCGAGCCCTTCCATCAGCTCGAGATCGCGATGGGCCGCCGATGCGACGGCCGCGTCGCGCGCTTCGAGCAGGGCGCCGTCGAGATCCCCGCGCGCGAGCCGTAGGCGTGCCGACAGCGCGCGCGCCGCGGGCCGCAGCTCGGAGGCCACCGACAGCGGGAGCGCGGCTCCGACGTGGACGTCCGCGGCGTCGAGGTCGCCGCGCTCGAGCGCATGCCACGCCAGCACGACGCGGCAGATGTACGCGAGCCGAGGGCTGGAGCCGACGAGCTCGACCGCGCGGCGCATGACGTCGTCCGCCTCGCGCGCGCCCGCGAACGTCAACACCATGCCGCGCACGCACATCGCGTAGCTGGCGAGGAAGCCGGAGCCGAGCCGGGCCGCGTCGCGCTCCGCGCTCAGGGCGAGCGCGAGCCCGCGCTCGATGTCACCGGAGAAGCCCGACAACGATGCGGCGTTCGCGCGCACGAGGCAGAGCGCTCGGAGCGCGCGCGCCTCCTCGAACGCTGCGGCGCTCGCATCGAAGCTCGCGAGGCACCGATCGAGGTCGTGGTCGTGGAGCCATGCGCACTCGGCGCGAACGCGCTCTACCCAGCCCGCCTCGAACGCATCGGACGGGCGGGCGTCCGGCCCTCCCACGAGAGCGTCGACGCGTCGCCTGACCGCCGCGACCGTCTCGCCGGGATGGTGCGCCCACGCGAGCTGCAGCAGGCCTCGGCACAACGCCACGACCTGCGCGGACCGCGTCGACTCGTCGGAAGGCGCGTCGCTCACGCGTGCGAGCCACGCCGCCACTCCGTCGTTCATCCCGCGTTGGCCGAGCGCCCCGAGCGCGACCGAAGCCGCCGCGTACCAGCGGGCGTCTCCACGCGAGAGACGGTCGGCTGCGGCCTCTGCGAGCTCCGCCGCTCGTGGGAGCCCACCCCCCCAATAGGTCACCTCCGCCTGGATGGCCCACAACGCGCCTTCCGTCACGCGGTCTGGACCGCAGGACAGCGCTCGCTCGGTGAGGTGGGCGGCGCGTGCGAAGTCGTTGCCCTCCATCGCGACGGCAGCCGCCGTCGCGTAGAGGGCGCCTGCACGCGCCGCGAGACCCCCGCGGTCGAAGTGCGTCGCGAGCATCGCGGGGTCGGTCATCCCTTTGAGCTCCAACCATTCGGCGGCCGACCGGTGCGCGCGCGCGCGGTCCTGCTCGGTCAACATCGCGTAGGCCCCCTCGCGCACGAGCCCGTGGCGAAACGACAGCTCGATCTCCCCCACGATGCTCGACGAGGGCCGCCGCGTCAGCAGCTCCTCGTTCACCAGCAACGAAAGGTCGGCAGGCAGAGCCTCGCGTGCTTCCGCGTCACCGAGCAGCGCCGAGACGCCACCCGACCAGAACGTCTCGCCGAACACGCTCGCAGCGCGTAGGACGCGGCGCGCTCCTGCGCCGAGCAGGTCGAGGCGCGCTTGCACCATCCCGATGACGCTGTCGGGCAGGTCGCCGGCACCTCGCCCCTCGGCGACCGCGCGCAGCAGCTCCTCGAGATGGAATGGATGACCGGCTGCGCGACGCATCACGTCGGCGAGCACGGCCGGGTCGAGTCGGTCGCCGAGCGCCTCGCGCGCCATCCGTTCCGCGGCCTTGGCGGAGAGCGGCCCGAGATGGAGCTCCTGCAGGCCCCGGCGCCGCCAGAGGTCCATCCGCGGCAGCGAGAGCTCGGGGCGGGCCGTCGCCAGCAACATCCAAGGTCGGTCGCCCAGCGTCTCGAGCGCCGCGTCGAGGAGCCCGACCGACGACAAGTCTCCCCAGTGGAGATCCTCGACGATCACGAGCGCGGCGCGCTCCGTCGTGATCGAGGCGATCCACTCGGTCCATGCCTCGCGCAGCGCATCGACCATCACGCTCGTGTCCGCGCGCGCCGCGCGCAGCGCCGGGCTCGCCTCGGCCATGGGCACGCGAGCGGCACACGCCTCGCCGAGCATGTCGGCGACGTGCCGACGGTCGGCTCCGACGAGGGCTCGCAGCTTCGCCACGCGCGTCGGCGCCGGGTCGGAGTCGAGCATGCCGGCCAGGCGTCCGAGCATCTGCGCGACGAGACCGAAGGGCGATCCCGCGCGCACGGGGTCACCACGCGCGAACAGCACGCATACGTCGTCGGGCCTCGAGGGATCGGGGGTCGCGTCCGCGCGCGCGACGGCTCGGGTCGAGGTCGCGGTCCCGAGGCCGCGGAGCAGCTCGTGCACGAGACGCGACTTGCCGAGCCCGGCCGGCGCGATGACGAGGACCGGGCGTGCAGACCCGTCCTCGACGCACGCCGCGAGCGTGGACGACAGCATCGCCAGCTCCTGCGTGCGCCCGACGCATGGGGCGGGTCGGCCCATCAGCGTGCGGACGGGAGCCAACGTCTCGCGCTCCCTGACGAGAGCGGCCCAAGCTCCGGACGCGGGAGCCTGCGCGCTCGCCTGGATCTCGAACCGATCGTCGAGCAGCGCGGCCGTCGCGTCGTCGAGCCGCACGCGCGAGATGCCCGGCTCTGCGCGCCCGGCGACGAGGGCTTGCGTCGCGCGATCGATGACCTCGCCGATCTGCACGGCTCCGGTGACGATGACGCGACCGGTGGCCACGACGATCGCCGCGGTCGGCCGCGCCTCGCTCAGAGCGAGCGCACATCGCGCCGCGCGTGTCGCCTGCTCGGTCGGCGTCGCAGCGCTCGGGATCGTCACGAGCCACGTGCCGCGCGCGATGATGTCGAAGGAGCCGCCGCGCGCTTGCACCGTCGCGCGCACCCGGTCGATCTCGCCCGTCGTGCGACGCGCGCTCGGCAAGGTCTCGACATCGTTCGCGCCGACCGAGCACAGCACGACCGTCGCCACGCGCCGCTCCGTCGACGTCACGATGGTCGAAGGCGGCGCATCGTCCGTGGCCTCGGCGGCCTCGATGGTGGTGAGGGCGGCGAGCACGTCCGCGCCCGACGCCGGCCGCGCACTGGGGGCCTTGGCCAACATCCGCGTCACGAGCGCGTCGAGGCCCGCGCGTGTCCCGGGACGCAGCTCGCGCACGCTCGGCGCATGCTCGACGAGGACCTTCGCGAGCACGGCGATCGGATGCGTTCCGCCGAACGGAGGGCGACCGGTCAGACACCGGAACAAGACCGCGCCGAGCGCGTAGACGTCCGCACGCGCATCGACGGGATCCCCACGGACCTGCTCGGGCGCCATGTACGCGGGTGTGCCGACGACCATGCCCGGAGCGGTCAACGTCGGGTCGTCGAGCCCGCGCGCGAGGCCGAAGTCCACGATGCGCACATCGTCGATGGAGCCGCCGACGAGGAACAGGTTGGCGGGCTTGAGATCGCGATGGACGAGGTCGCGCACGTGCGCGGCCCCGAGCGCGTCGGCCACGCGTTTGCCGAGCACGAGGGTCTCGGCGGGCGTGAGCGGCGCGCGCGCGAGGCGATCCTCGAGGTCGTGCCCGACCAACCACTCCATCGCCAGGTACTTCGTTCCTCGCGGGGTGGTCCCGTGGCCCCGGTAGCGGACGATGCCGGGGTGATCGAGCGATGCGAGCGCCGCGGCTTCTCGATCGAATCGCTCGCCGCCGCTCGGCGACGCCAGGATCTTGAGCGCGACGATCTCGCCAGTCGCTCTGTCGCGCGCTCGGTAGACCTCGCCCATCCCGCCGGCACCGGCGAGCTCGAGGAGCTCGTAACGCTCGGTGATCGTCTCGTCGTCGTGGCTCGTCGCGCCGAGCAAGCCGTCCAAACCTGCGCGCCGGACGCGACGCCCGCAACTCGGTCGCAGGATGATCCTCGAGCGCGGCGAAGGCGCGGTGTGGCGCCGACCGCCGCGGTGCGCCCACGTGCCCTCTGCGTCGCGAAGGGGTACGAATCGGGCGATGCGCTTCCACGGCCCCAGGTTCGTCGCGCTCTCGGTCGTGCTCGCCGCCTGCGGCGGAGCGCCTCCTTCGGGCGTCGTCCAGCTACCGCAGGATCCGCCGGCCGTCACGGCCGCCACGGCGGCGGCGAGACCCGCCCAGGCCGAGGCGCCTCCGCCGAGCACACCCCCCGCGCCGACGAGCGCGACCACGGCGGCACCGCCTCCGGCGCCACCCTCGCCGACGACGATCGCGGCTCCCGCCGACGTCTCGGCACCGCCAGCGACCGCGCAACGCACGCCGTCGGGGCTCGCCACACGCGTGCTCCGTCCGGGCTCGGGCGCCACGCATGCAGGCGCGACGAGCACCGTGGTCGTCCACTACACGGGCTGGACCACGGACGGGAGCATGTTCGACAGCTCGGTCACGCGTGGAGCTCCGTTCTCCGCCCGGCTCGATCAGGTGATCCCGGGATTCTCGGAAGGCATCCAGCTGATGGTCGAGGGCGAGCAGCGGCGTCTGTGGATCCCCGAGCATCTCGCGTATCGCGGCCGTCCCGGCGCTCCCGCAGGGATGCTCGTCTTCGACGTCGAGCTCCTCCGCATCCAGCCCTGAGAGGGTCGCTCAAAACACGTCGCGCTGCCTCGCAGGCGGCGCAGCATCGGCAGCGGCGCTCTGCCGATCCATCCGCTCGATGTTCTGGTCGACCCTCTGAGCCCGACCCCCGAGCCCCGTCGCGTTTCGCTCTGCAGCGAGCGTGGGTCGTGCGAGGCTCGTGCGATGCGGCACGTGCTCGCGTTCGATGGTCGGCTGGGCGTGGCGTCGCTCCTCGTGCTCGTCGGGGCGTGTGATCGAGGAGGCGCGTCGAGCGCGAGCCCTCAGACGCCGGTCCTTCCCGAGAAGGCGCCACCGAGCGTCGAGGCGACGTCCCGGGCCGAGCCGCGACGGGGAGCCGCCGCGGCTTCGCGTCCGACGACGACGACTGCGCCTGCTCCGACGGCGCCCGTCGCGCCGGCGGCCACGCCGGGCGAGCCCGAGCTCGCGGCGCCCTGGAGCATGGACCTGCCGCCGCCCATCCCTGCAAACGCCACGCGCGAGACGCGCGACGAGGCGCACGGTCGACGCGTGACCATCGCGCGATCGCAGGACGGCAGCGAGGTGTGGGTCGTCTATCCGCGTCCTGGAGGGCGCCCGTCGCTCGTCGGGTACACGCGCTACACCGGCGAGCTGCCGAGCGACCCGACGCGCTGGCGCATCGTGCCGACGTTCGATCTCGACGGCGAGACGGGTGGCGACGAGGGCAGCTCGTTCGTCGCGATCACGACCGATGGCCTCGCGGTCGAGACCGACGGCGCCCAAAGCACGCTGCGCCTCGAGCTCGCGCCGGGTCAGACCGATCGCGCGGCGGCGCTCGCGGCCACGTTTCGCGCGCGGCGGATCCACACGCAGCGGTCGAACCGTGTCGTGATCGGCCCGCCCGAAGCGCTCTTCGCGATGCCGGCTCCCGGACCGCGTCGCTCGGGCTGGCGCATGGAGATCCCACGTCCGCAGCAGCCGTCGGCGGCGTCGGCGCCGCAAGGCGAGGCCACGGGAGAGGACCAGCGCGGGACGGGCGGCGCCGCAGACGTCGCGTTGCGCATGGTCTCGCTGGGCGGAGACGCGTGGGAGGCGTGGCTCGTGCGCGGCGATCGCTCGGTGTTCCTCTTCGGGGCGAGGACGGAGGCGATGTCGGGACCCCAGGCCGTCACCTACGACGAAGGCGGGCAGCGCATGTACTTCGTGTGGATGTGGGAGCCCGACAGCGTCCGGTTCTTCGCGACGCGCATCCACGCGACCACGCTCGAGCGCGTCGGCGACGTGCTCGCGGTCCAGGCGCACGCCGTCGGCGAGGTCGAGTGCGGCAACGTATTCAGCGGGACCATCCCGCTCATGGTCCTCGCTGCCGATGGGAG
The DNA here is from genome assembly GCA_020854145.1 of Deltaproteobacteria bacterium. GTDB lineage: Bacteria > Myxococcota_A > Polyangia > Polyangiales > JADZFZ01 > JADZFZ01. The sequence goes on from JADZFZ010000293.1 coordinate 6,279, forward strand.
CGTCCTGTACGCCCAAGCGTTCGACGGCACCAGCTACGCGAGCCTCCACCCGCGTGTGGACCGCGGCGAGGCGCGACGCATCAGCATCCATCACGACGCAGCCTTCTACGAGCGCAACCGAGAAGGTGCCGCCGTAGAAGAGGGTCCGCCTCTCGTCCGCCTCCGTGGGGCGGCCGACGATCCGGCTGCCTACCTCGATCCGATCCCCGCGACGTAGTCCGCTAAGCTCGAGCGATGATCCGGTGGGCCTGGGTGCTGCTCGCGCACTCGACGCGCGCGGGCGAGACGAGCTCCGCGCGAGATGCACGTGCCGGGCGGGTCGCCACCGACGGCGCCACGCCGGTCGCCTCCCGCCTTCCGTCGTGGCCTGGGCGGCCCGGGACGACACCGGTCGTGGCCCGATCGGAGCCCGAGACGACTCCCGTCGCTCGTGTACGCTCGGCGTCGGGTGGCGCGGGCTCTCATCGCATTGACCGTGGGCGTGGCGGCGTTGGCTGGGTG
>JADZFZ010000294.1 GCA_020854145.1 Deltaproteobacteria bacterium
CCCCGCTCCTCGCGCGGGCTCGTGTCGTCGTCCTCGGCGACCTCGGTGGTGTCCTCGACGTCGGCTTGCTCGTCGGAGATCTCCGTGGTGCGCCGCTCCTCGGCGCGCGCGTCGACGCCCGAGGTCGTGGTGGCGGTGGTGCCGGTGGTCGCTGTGCCCGTCGCGCCCGTGGGCTGCGCGGGAGGCGTCTGCGCCGGAGGCGTCGTCGGTTGCGCCGCCGCGGACTCGGGCCCGACGGCGCCGGGTGTCTGTCCATCGGCGGACGCGCCGCCAGCCCAGGCCAACGCACCTGCGGCCGCGAGCGCCGCGATCATCGAATGCCATCGCCTCGTCATGAACCCTCCCAGAGCAAAGACGCGCGATGGTAAGCAGAGTCGGGCGGCTCGCGCTACAGCAGATTTTGCCTTTGGTTGCGGTAGGTCACACTCCACTCGCAACCATGAGACTCAGCGGCCGGCGAGGGCGTCGCGGATCACGGGGTCCACCTCGGAGCGGAGCCGCTCTCTCACGATCGTGCGAGCGCGTGCGACGCGGATTCGTGAGAGCGCCCGTGCGGCTGCTTCGCGTACCAGAGGGCGTGTGTCGTCGAGGCGCGCGGCGAGCTCGTCGAGCGCCTCGGCGCCGAAGGTTCGACCGAGCGCGAGCACGGCCTCGCGCGCGTGCATCTCGGGCGTGTGCGGGCTGGTCGCGGCGGCGACGAGGGTCGCGCGGGCCGCTCGCGTATGGAAGGCGCCGACGGCGACGAGCGCGCGCAGGCGCACGTACGGGGGCAACGATCGGTCGCCGTAGATCTCGACGAGAGGCGACACCATTCGGTCGCCCATGGCGCGCCAGCGCGCGGACGACGGGGAGCTCTCGAAGGTGGAGAGCATGCGCACGAGCTCGTCGCGCGTCGGGACGGTCGTCTGCGCTGCCGCGAAGGAGGAGACGAGCAGGACGAGAGCGGGCAGAGCGGCGGCGGCGACACGACGCATGAGCGCGAAGCTAGCAGTCGCGCGGGCGCACGGCGACCTCCGTATGCGCCCGATCAGCCGGAAAGGTCGGTCTCTCGAGAGGGGTCTGGTACGGTCGCTCCCGCAGCCGCGGATGATCCTTCACCAGGAGACGGTCGAGCAGGCCATCGAGGGCCGCGAACGAGGGACGTTCCTCAAAGAGCTGGTGCTCGCGACCGGCCCGCAGCCCATCGCCATGGTGCGCAAACGGTCGGCGTCGCGCGCGCCGAGCCGGGGCGCGGTCATCCTGCTGCACGGGTTCGGGCAGAACCGCTACGCGTGGCACCTGTCGCGAAGGAGCTTCGCGAACCATCTCGCGCACGTCGGTCACGACGTGTTCAACGTCGACCTGCGCGGGCACGGGCGCTCGCGTCGGCTGGGCGCTCGGCGACCGCGCACGCTCGACGAGTACATCCAAGAGGATCTTCCGGCTGCCGTGCGCGAGGTGCTCCGCGTGTCCGGCGAGGAGCGCGTCTTCCTGCTCGGGCACTCGATGGGAGGGCTGCTCTGCTACGCGGCGGCGGCCACGTTGGGCGCCAAGGTCCGCGGTGTGATCTCCTTCGGCTCGCCCTATCGGTTCGGATCGGGCTCGACGTTCCTGAGCTTGCTCGCGCTGGCGCTCGAAGGCGCGACGTGGCGCGGCCCGCTCGCGCGCGACTGGCCGATCCCTCTGCGGCCGATGAGCAAGGCGCTCGCATCGGGGCGCTCGCGGTTGCTCTCGACGTTGCTCCTGCCGATCCAACCGTGGCGCACGGGAGCGCTCGAGCCGGAGATGCTCACGGAGTATCTCCACCGATCGTTCGACTTCACGAGCCTCTCGGTCGCCCTCGGGATCGTGCGCGGTGGCCGGCGCGGACGCTTCGAGAGCGCGGACCGGGTGATCGACTACGGTGCGCGATTCGAAGCGCTCGACGTGCCGCTGCTCGTCGTCGCGGGATCGCGCGACCGGCTCGCGCCGCCCGACAGCGTCCGGCCCGCTCACGCGCGCAGCCGCTCGTCGGACAAGACCTATCGCGAGCTACCGCTGGGTCATGCCGATCTGCTCATCGGCAAGCAGGCGCCGCTGCTCACGTGGCCGCTCGCCGAGACGTGGATGAACCGTCGCTGATCGCCCCTGAAACCGAGCGTTTCGCACGGATTGGAAGTGCTCGCCTGGAACGCGTGTGATCCCGGCGGGTTGTACACGTCGATCCTGTCCCCGGGTCAGGGGCGGTCGCGGAGGGTGGCGATGTGGGCCTCGATCTGGGCGCGGTCGGGGGCGTTGCGACGCAGGCGCAGGTAGTCGCGATAGAAGAGGACGGCGTCGTCGGTTCGGCCGAGGCGTTCGCTCGTGAGCGCGAGGTTGTAGGCGATCTCGGGGATGCGGACGTAGTTGTACGCGGCGGTGAAGGCGGTGAGCGCGGCTTGGTAACGGCCCCGGCGGAAGAGGGCTTCGCCGCGCTCGAAGAACTGTCGCGCTTCGGCGGTCATCTCGGCGCTCGTCGCGGGCAGCTGCGCGATCATCTGACGGCGCCGTCGCATCTCGGCTTCGGCGGTGGCGATGTGCTGCTCGGCATCCGCGCGGTCTTCGGGCGTGAGGCTCGCGCCGCCGATCTGGAGGTAGCGGCGGTACCAGCGGATCGCCTCCTCGGGCTCGGCCATGCGCGCGTGGACGCGCGCGATGTTGTAGGCGATGGGAGCCGCTTGAACGATGCGGAACGCGTCGTTGAATGCGCGGAGGGCGCCGCGGAGATCGCCAGCGGCATAGAGCTGCGAGCCGCGTTCGAAGAGCGGACGCGCGCGCTGCTCGGCCGCCCCGAGGGTCGGGTTGCGCTCGCCGGCATCGGCGAGCGGAACGGCGCCATCGCGGCGCGGGGCACCGGCGTCGCGCAGGCGAGGAGCTCCCGCGTCGCGACCCGGCGGGCCCGCGTCTCGTCGGCTCGGCACGCCCCCGGCATCGCGCCGCGCCACACCCGCGTCGAGCCCGCGTGGTCGCGGCTGTGCGTCGGCCGAGACGACGACGAACGCCGCGAGCGCGACGCCGCACGCGATCACCCACAGCGAGGCCGAGCCGCGCGCTCCCGTATGCATGCCCCGTCGGACGCTCATCGGGCTCGCGCGATTCTACGACCGATCAGGACGAGCTGCCGGCCGCCTGGGCCTTGAGCTTGTCGCGCTCTTTCTCGAGCTTCTTGATCGTGTCCTCGAGCTTGCGGACCGTCTTCTTCAGATCGCGAAGGTCTTCCTTGGTCGCGAGGTTGAACGTCTTGGCGAGCTTCGCAGCCTGCGCGTCGATGTTCTCCGAGACCTTGGTGCGCGCCTGGAAGGCAGACATCATCGCCTTCATCACACGCGGGTCCGACATCAGCTTCATGACTCGCGGGTCCTGCATCAGCTTCATCCCGCGCTCGATGAGTTCCTTCTTCATCCGAAGACGCCTCCGTGCGCACGCTCGCGCACTGCCTGCTTCCCGTGGGGCCGGAAGATGACCCCGCGGAGACCAGCGTGTCAATCGAGCCCGGTTGACGACGGCCACTCTTGACCTTCGCGCGAGCACCGTGCTAACCGCCCGCGGCTGAATCGCCGTTCACACCACAGCGGCGTCACGAGAAAGGCCACGCAGGAGGCACGATGTCCGAGATCCAGGACCTGTTCAACACCACGATCCCCGCGCTCATCGAGAAGAACCCCGAGGGTGCCAAGACCATCGGCGCCATCTTCTATCTCGACATCACGGGTGACGGCGGCGGGCAGTGGACGATCAATCTGAAGGACGCGCCCGCGTGCGTGCCCGGTGACGCGGGCAACAGCGAGTGCCAGCTCACCATCACGGCCGAAGACTGGACGGCGCTGCGCAACGCCGGCCCGATGCTCCAGCAGCAGGCGATGCAGCTCTTCTTCAGCGGCAAGCTGAAGGTCGGTGGCAACCAGGCGCTCGCGATGAAGCTCGGCAAGCTGTTCGAGCTCGCCAAGAGCGGCGACTGAGCCCACCTGCCTTCGCTCCCCTCACCCTCTCCTCGAGGGGGAGAGGGGACCTGCCGCGGGTTGCGCGCGGCGACCCCGCGACGCGCGTCCCCTCTCCCCGCAACGCGGGGAGAGGCAGGGCGAGGGGCGCTCCCCCGAAGAACGAGTCCCGATTCACCAGGGCCCCGCCGCCCCCGAAACCGCCATGACGAACGAGACCCTGCGCGGCATACGCGTCCTCGACCTGACGCGCCTCATCCCCGGCCCATTCGCGACGTTGCTGCTCGCGGACCTGGGTGCGCGCGTCGACAAGATCGAGGATCCGGGCGCCGGCGACTACCTCCGGCCGATGCCGCCGCAGGTCGGCGGGATGTCGGCGACCTTCGTCACCCTGAACCGAGGGAAACGCAGCGCCGTCATCGACCTGAAGAAGGCCGAAGGCGTCGCGCTGTTCCGTCGTCTCGCGGCGCGGACCGACGTGATCGTCGAGTCGTTCCGTCCCGGCGTGATGGACAAGCTCGGTCTCGGCTACGACGTGCTGCGCGCCGACAACCCGCGTCTCGTCTACGCCGCGTTGACCGGGTACGGGCAAGACGGTCCGTTGTCGAAGCGCGCAGGGCACGATCTCAACTACCTCTCCCGTGCAGGGGTGCTCGGCATGCAGGGGCCGAACGGCGGGCCCCCGCAGGTGCCGGGCGTGCAGATGGCCGATGTCGGCGGCGGGTTGTGGTGCGCGATGGGGATCCTCGCGGCGCTCTACGCGCGCGAGCGCACCGGCGTCGGGCGGTTCGTGGACGTCGCCATGACGGACGGCGCGATGCCTTTCGGTGCCTTCGGGTTCGGCCCGGTCCTCGCGTCGGGCAGCAGCGCGCCGCGCGGGGGAGATCCGCTGTCGGGGGGGATCGCGCCGTACGCGACCTATCGCACCGCGGACGGCCGCCACGTGTCGCTCGCCGCGCTCGAGCCGAAGTTCTGGATCGCGTTCTGTCAGGCGACGGGGATCGAGATCGACCTCGGCGCGCTCGTTCCCGGAGATCACCAACCGAAGCTGCGCGAGCAGGTGGCCGGGGTGATCGGAGGCAAGACGCGCGACGAGTGGGAGGCGTTCGCGGTGGAGCACGACTGTTGTCTCGAGCCGGTGCTCGAGCCGCACGAGCTTCTCGCCGACGCCCACGCGAAGGCGCGGGGCGTGTTGGTGCGCGGGCCGGCGCCGAACGGGACCGAGATGCTGCAGCTCTCGACGCCGCTGGTGCGCGACATCGTCCCCGGACCGGCGCCGACGCACGGCGCGCACACCGACGCCGTGCTCGCCGACTACGGGATCGATGCGACCGAGGTCGCGTCGCTGCGCGCCACGAAGATCGTTCGCTGACCGCGTCGAGCTACTTGTCGTCGAGCTCGCGCGACAGGTACGAGAGGATCACCTCGTCGAGCGACTTCTCGCTGATGAGGTCCTGACCGAAGATCGACTTCGGCGCGCTCGGCGGCGGCGCAGGACGCGGTTGTGCGGGGCGCGACGCGGGCCGCGCAGCGGCCGCCGGAGCCGCAGGGCGTGCCGGCGCCGGAGGCGGCGCGGACCGACGCGCGCGCGCGGCTGCGATCGCCGCGCCCGGCGACTGTGACGGACGCACGGGTGCGGGCACGGACGCAGGACGCGGCGCGGCGGGCGGTGACGACGCGCGCGGCGGGACGGCGGGAGCCGAGGGGCGCGGCGCGGGCGGCGGGACGACGCGCAGCTCGTCGCGCGCCGCGGCCACGGCGGGCGCTTGCGAGAAGCTCGCATCGGAGTCGGGCGCGGGCGGCACCACCGACGGGTCGACGGGTGTCGGGATCCCCTCGGCGGACACGGCGGGATCGAAGCCCGCCACGATCCCCGAGTGCGGGGTCGGCGCGAACCCGCCGTCGGCCGGTCGCACGACGGGCGTCGGCGCGGCCGCGGGCGCGACGGCCGCACCGGGTCGCGAAGCATCGGGCTCGTCGTAGACGCCGTCGCGCAGCGCCACGAACATCGCCTTGTGCTGGTCCTTCATGATCCGGCGGACGATGTCCTCGCGGTCGGGCGCCGCGACGTGCTCGCCGTAGGTCGTCTTGCGGGTCGCGACGATCCTCCCACCGTCGGCGAACAGGTGCGTGATCACGTGCGGCTTGCTGATGCCCGAGTCTTCCGTCTGGATGTGGAAGAGCTTTCCCTTGTGCCGGACGTTCGTGTTGTAACCGACGAGAGGAGGCGTGGCGCCCATGCGGACGCAGCAAGCCTACCAGACTCGAGCGGGCCGCGGCGCGGCGTCAGGGCATGGTGATGTCGGCGGCGCTGCGCGGCAGCAGTCGGTACGTGTCGAACTGGTGCTGGATGCCGGTGATCGAGAACGTGCCCGCAGGCGCGGGCGGCAACATCGAGAACAAGAAGTCCCCGACGTGAACGCCGCTCGCGACGTAGTCGACCGAGGCGCCCGGCGTCGCCGCGGCGTCGAGGGTCACGCCCTCGATCCGCACGAGCATCGCCTCGAGGGCTTCGGTCCGCGGGCCGTCGTCCGCCGTGTTCGCGGGGTCGTTGTCGGCGATCGCGGAGGCCGGCACCACGATCGGATCGATCGTCGCCATGGCGCCGGTCGCCGTGAAGCTCGGCTCGGTGAGCTGCGTGAGCCCGCGGAAATCGGCGACCGTGCCCTGCACGTCGAGCACGGTGCCGAGCGCCGGTGGGGTCAGCGACGTTCCGCCGAGGAAGATCGAGAGCCCGCCCCACTCGGTGGCTGCGGGATCCTGGACCCAGAAGGCGTTCGAGCGTGACGCCGTCACGACGACTCCCGTGAGGCGCACGACCGCACCGAGCGCGATGGGGCTCGGGTGCGAGGGATCCTGGATCTGCGGGATCGTCGCCACGTCGGCGGGGCAAGGGCCGCTCGGGTTGGGCGTCATCGGGCACGTGTCGCAGGCGTCGCCGTGCCCGTCGCCGTCGGTGTCGGTTTGATCGTCGGAGACGTCGGGGCACACGTCGGTCGCGTTCGGCGTACCGTCGCCGTCGCGGTCCATCGGGTCGGGTCGATCGCACCCGGTCGTGCCCGCGAGCGCGGGGCACGGGTCGCACGCGTCGCCGATGCCGTCGAGGTCGAGATCTTCCTGACGCCAGTCGAGCACGTCGGGACAGACGTCGGAGCCGTCCGCGATCCCGTCGCCGTCCGAGTCGCCCGCAGAGGGCGTGCCCGGCACCGTGGCGTTGCCGAGCGCGCACACGTCTGCGACCGGCGGCGGCGCGCAATCGACGAGCCCGTAGAGCTCGTACATGTACTCGGTTCCGGGCGCGGGCGTGGCCGCGTCGAGCGCCGCGGTCATCTCGTTGGCGACGGTCGCGAGCGACTTGTCGTGCACGCCGGGTCGTTCGACGCAGATGCGTCGTGCGTTGCCGCAGAGGTCGAGGTCTTCGCATCGGGCCGCCGCGGGCTCGATGCCCGCGAGGATCGCGGGATCGCCGTAACGTGGCTCGCCGGCGACGAAGACCGCGAGCACCTGCAGCTCGCCGCCGTCGAGGATCACGCGGTAGGGCCGTCGTCGATCGCCCTGCATCAGCACGAGATCCGCGCGCTTGCCTTCGGCGATGCTGCCGACCCACGCGTCGATGCCGAGCGCGCGCGCACCGTTGATCGTCGCGACGTCGACGAGCTCCCGATCGCTGAACGTGTTGGACCACGCAGTCTCGTCCACGTGCGCGAGGCACTGCAGCTCGCGCAGCTGGTTCATCGAGCCGCTCGGCGTCCAGTCGGTGCCGAGCGCGATGTTGACGCCGAACGCCCGGGCGGTGGTGAGCTCGCCCGTCAGCCCGTAGAGGTCGATGTTCGAGCGCGGCGACAGGATCAGGCTCGATCCCCCCGCGGCCATCTGCTGGAACTCGGAGGCGCCGAACGCGACGCCGTGGATGATCGACAGCTGGCGCGTGACCAGCGACTCACCGCCGTCGTCGGGACGCGAGACCTCGTCGAACTCGCGGCGCGAGATGTCGTCGATGCCTTCCGCCAGGTGCGGGATGAAGATGCGGCCCATGCCGATCTCGTCGCGCGCGTCGACGACCTCGCAGCCGCGTCCGCTGGGGAAGAAGGTGCAGTTCTTGATCGTGTCCATCGGCAGGCCGTGGCTGTTCTGCGACCCGATGTTGCGGATGAGGGCGCGATGACACGTGTTGTTGTTCGAGTCCTGCACGGAGGTGCTGCCGCCGATGAGGTGACGTGCCTCCGACCAGACGAGGACGTTGCACGTCTGCGCGTCGGGCAGCTGCGCGTCGTTGATGACGTCGTAGAGCGGGTCGCCCTGCCACTGCGAGCGGCGCTGGTAGAGGCCCGGGTGCATCCAGCGCGGCAGGTGGTTGTAGGTCAGGTGCTCGTGCGCATCGACGAAGCCGGGAGCGATGACGCCGTCGACGCACACGACGCTCGCGCCCGCGG
>JADZFZ010000295.1 GCA_020854145.1 Deltaproteobacteria bacterium
CAACCCGCTCTTCGTGGAGCAGATCACCCTCGAGCTCGCCGAGCGCGGGGCGCTCCGCACGAACGACCCTCTCGCCATCGCGCTGCCGCTCACCGTCGAGGCAGCGCTGCAGTCGCGTCTCGACCTCCTGCCCGATCGCGAGCGCGAGCTGGTCAAGCGCCTGAGCGTCTACGGACGCCCGGTGACGATCGACGACCTCGTCGCCGTGGGCGTCGCGGAACCCGCGCCGGGCCTCGGCTCGCTCGTCGCGCAGCGCGTCCTGCGCGCCGGCGGACCGGGCCACGGTGCGGGCGCGACCTACCACGTGCTGAGCCCCCTCGTGGCGGAGGCCGCCTATCGCATGAACGCGCCCGAGCTCCTCGTCGCGCTCCACCACGCGGCGGCCGACCGTCTGGCAGGCCACGGCGCCGATCCCGAGGAGATCGCCGTGCACCGCGAACGCGCGGGCCAGGCGCAGGAGGCCTCCCGCGCCTACGTGCAGGCCGCGCTCGCGGCATCGGCGCGAGGCGACTCGTTGCGGGCGCTCCGCTGCTCCGATCGTGCGCTCGCGCTCGGCGATCCCGGCGAGCTGGCCTTCGCGCTGCGTATGGCCCGGGCCGACGCGCTGCGATTCTTGGGGCGGGCGACCGACCAGGAGCGCGAGCTCGCCGCCGCGAGCGCCGTCGCGCGCGACGACGTGATGCGCGCGCGGGTGCTCACCGAGGAGGTCGTACGGCTCGCGCGCGCAGGCCGACGCGACGATGCCCGCCGAGTCGCCGACGGCGCCGTCGAGGCCGCGCGCCGAAGCGGTGATCGCGCCGTGCTCGCGCTCGCCCTCGCGCGCCGCGCCGAGATGCTGATCTTCGCGGGCGGACCCGGGGAAGCCGAGGAGGCGCTCGCCGAGGCCGAGCAGCTCGCACCCCACGCAGGCCTCGAGACGCGCGCGCTCGTCTGCGCCTTCCGTGCGCGGCTGGCCAACGTGCGAGGCGACCTCGGTGGCGCGCGTGCTTCGTTCGAGCGGGCCGTCGCGCTCTATCGCGAGCTCGGTGACGTACGGCGCGGGGCCTCCGCGGAGGCCAACCTCGCGGACGCGTACAACCGCGTCGGCGCGTACGACGCGGCGTCGGTCGCGCTCGCCCACGCGCTCGACGGCTGCCGGCGCATCGGGAATCGATTGATGGAGGGCTACGCGCTCGCGAACCTCGCGCACGCGCGGACGATGCAGGGACGTCCCGACGAAGCGCTCCGCCGGCTCGAGGAGGCCGACGCCGTGCTCGCGCTCGCGCACGACGCCCGCCTGGCGCTCGCCGTGACGGTTTACCGGGCGCGCGCCTGGCTCGCGCTCGGTCGCTCGGAGGAGGCCGCGACCGCAGCCGATTCCGCGGCATCCGACGCGATCCGGCTCAAGCTGCCGTCGCTCGCGGCGCTCGCGCTCACCGTGGGCGCGCGAGCGTTCGTCCGATCCGGCGATACCCGGCGCGCGCTCGATCGGTCGGGGCGCGCGCTCGCGCTGCGCGACACGCTCGGAGGCGCCGAGGACGACGAGGGCGAGGTGTACCTGGCGCACGTGGACGCGCTGTGCGCCGCGGGCCAGCACAAGCTGGCCGCCGAGGTCCGCGAGCGTGCGAAGGCGCGGCTCGAGGAGATCGCCGGTCGCATCGCGGATCCCGACTGGCGACTGCGTTTCCTGCGCGACGTTCCGGCTCACCGCGCGCTGATGGACGAGGCCTCCCGTGCGTGAGAAGCACATCGAGCGTCCGCGCCGCGCCGCGTCCGTGCTCGTGACCGCGCTGGCCGGGCTCGGCGCCGCGGCGGCGTGCTCGGACGACGAGGCCGCGTACGAGCCGGAGATCCCGTGGATCGAGCTCGGCTCGCCCTCGGGCGGCATCCCGGCCTGCGCGCCCGGATGGCTTGCCACGTCGGCGCCGGGGCGCGCGACGGTGTGCGACCCGTGGCCCGAAGCGACCTCTGGCGAGTGCCCGACCGGATCGACGCGTTTTCCCGGCGAGCCCGGATGCGTCGCGATCGGCAGCGCATGTCCCGCCGGCGACTTCCCCGAGGATCTGCCCACCGGCGCGCCGCTCCGCTACGTGCTCGCGGGCGCGACGGGCGGCGACGGGTCGAGCCCCGAGCGCCCGATGGCCTCCATCATCGAGGCGCTCAACGACCTCGAGCCCGGCACCACCATCGTGATCGGTCGCGGCGTCTACGACTTCACCGAGGTCGCGCTCCGCGACGGCACGACGCTCCGGGGCGCGTGCCCCGAGGCGACGGTCCTGCGGTCCGAGCGCATGGCCGACTCGGTCGGCGCGATCTCCGTCATCGAGGGCTCGTCGGAGGTGCGCGACCTGAGCGTCGAAGCCGCCGAGCGCCCTGCGGTCATGGTCCGGTGGGGCGCGAGCGTCCACCTGGCGGGCATCGTCGTCTCGCGCGCGCGCGGCGCGGGACTCCTGGCGTTCGGCGGCGCGACGCTCACGGCCGACGGCATCGTCGTCGAAGGCACGCGCGCATGGGACGCCGACACGACGGGCGCCGCGATCCACGCACGGGAGGGCGCGAGCGTCACGCTGCGCCGCACGCTCGTCACGGGCACCGAGGGTCTCGGCGCGCGCGCGGTCGAAGAGGGTACGCGGGTCGTGGTCGAGGCCTCGACGTTCGCGGGCAACGTGATCGGGCTCGGCGCCGAGGACGGCGGAGCCCTCGAGGCCCGCGGCGTCGTCGTCGAGGACGCCACCACCTCCGGGGCGCGCGCCAGCGGCACGGGCAGCACGATCGTGGTGACCGACTCGCTCCTGCGCGACCGGGTGGCGCCTCCGTCGGGCGTGGAGCGAACCGAGCCGGCGCGCGCCCTCGAAGCGATCGCCGGCGGGAGCCTCACCGCCGTCTCCAGCTGGATTGCCGACGTCCGTGGGCTCGGCGCGCGCGCGATCGGTGCCGCATCGATGCTGCGGATCGAGGGGTCCGTCCTCTCCGGGATGCGCACCGACGAGACGCTCGGTGCAGGCGGCGTCGGCGTCACCGTGGCCGATGGGGCGACGCTGGAGCTCGTGAGCTCCGTCCTCGAGCACAACGCCGAGCTCGCGGCTTCGGCCGCCGGGATCGGCAGCGTGCTGCGCATGGAGGACGTCGTCGTCCGCGACACGGTCGGCGCCGGCGCGGCGGGCATGGCGAGCGGGCGCGGTCTCGTGGCGGCGCGGGGCGCGCACGTGGAGGGCTCGCGGACGCTCTTCGAGCGCAACCGCGACGTCACCGTGTACGCAGCGGACCCGGGCACCGAGATCACGCTCCGTCACTCCATCGTGCGCGACGCGCTCGCGCGCTCGTGCGCCGAGACGACGTGCGCCGACGCGGCCGGCGGCATCGGCGTGGGGAGCTACCTCGGCTCGACGGTGCGCCTGCGGCGCTTCGCCGTGACGGGCTCGCCGCTCTGCGGGGTGCAGCTCGCGGAGGGAGGCACCATCGATCTGCAGCTCGGGGAGATCGCGGGCCACCCGATCGGCGCGTGCGTGCAGGACGCCGGCTACGACCTCGATCACCTGACGGACGGGGTCCGCTTTCGCGACAACGGCACGAACCTCGACACCACGAGCCTACCCGTGCCCGACGCCAGCGATCCGTGGGGGGAGTGACCATGCCGCCGTCGTCGAAGCGTCCTCGATCGTCGTCGTCCATCGTGGCCGCCGTCGTGGTCGCGGCATGCGCCGCGTGCTCGGGCGACGACGCAGGGCCGATCGGGCCTCCCGAGTGCGACGCGCGTGCGCTGCAACGTGCGCTCGACGCGGCGGGACCCGGGGGCGTCGTCGGGGTCGGTGCGTGTCGCGTCGAAGGCGCGCTCCGCGTCCCACCCGGCGTCGTGCTCCAGGGCGCGGGACGCGACCTCTCGTCCATCGCAGCCGGCGGCGAGCGCGTCATCGGGCTCGAGCCCGGCGATCTCGCCGCGCCGACCACGCTCCGCGCCATCACGATCGAGTCGACGGCACGCGCGGGCGTGGCGAGCGACGGCACGGGCTCCGTGCGCGTGGAGGACGTCACGGTACGCAGCACGCGGGGCGCGGCGATGGGGCTGCTCGGTCTGACCGAGGCCACGCTCTCCGACGTCGAGCTCGCAGGGCCGGTGACCGCCGCCAACGCGACCAACGATCTGTTCCTGCGTGTCGCGGGCGCCGAGCCGCGCGGCGGCGTCCTGCCGTCGGATCCCTCGGAGTGCGGAAGCGTCGAGCCCACGTGCGCGCCCGGCGAGCGCGACGACGCGGTCCCGTGCGACGGCTGCGGCACGGTCGCGCGCCTCTGCGACGGCTGCGGCCGCTGGGTCACGCTCACGGCCACCGAAGGGCTCCGCGTCGAGTCGGTCGAGCGCGTCGCGTTGAGCACCGTGTCCATCCACGGCTTCGCGAGCTTCGGTCTCGTCGCGCGTCGGGCCGCGAGCGTGCACATCGAGAACGGCCGCATCGAGGAGAACCTCGGCGTCGGCATCCTGGCCGAGGACGCGAGCCTCGATCTCCGCGACGTCGAGGTGCGCGAGACCCTGCAGGGCTTTCGCGCCATCCCGTCGTACGCCGCGTTCGTCTCGCGCAGCGACGACGCGTCCGCGACGACGGTCACGAGCCAGCGCTTGCGGGTCGAAAGCAACGACGCCTACGGGCTCGTGCTGCTCGGGACCCTCTCCGAGCACGCCGACCTCGTGGCCCGCGACAACGGAGACGTCGGCGTCTGGGTCGGTGCGAGCCGAGGTTTCCGCGCCACCGGAGCGGATACGCTCCTCGAGGGCAACGGCCTCGCGGGCCTCCTGCTGAGCGAGTCGTCGGGTATCCACGTCGAGGGCGCCACCGTGCGCGGCACGCGCGAGAAGCTGCGGAACGTCGGCGCCGGCGACGTCTCCGCGAGCGTCCGCATCGGCGACGGCATCCAGCTCGCGGGCAGCTTCGCGGACGTCACGCTCCGCGACGTCGCGCTGTCGGACAACGCCCGCGTCGGGCTCCTCGTCGAGCTCCCCGACGCGTCCGGCGACATCACGTTCGAGAACGTCTCGGTCGCGCGCGGCACCGGGCGCGCGGGTGCGCTCGCCGGCATGCGCACCGGTGCGTCGCAGCTCGTCCCGACCGCCGCGCTCGGCTGGGACGACGGCATCCTGCGAGACGCGGACACCGAGGTCGTCGACCGCACGTTCGCGGACGTGCTCGACATCGCCGCGGTCGTCGCCCCCGGTGACGCTCCCATCCCGGACGATGTCGTCTCGATCGTGGGCCCCTGTGACTGAACAACCGCCCGAAGGAGCTCCGTCATGAACACCTCGAAGCTCACCCCATCGAAGTGCCCCGCGCCGCGGCTGGTGCTCGCCGCCGTCGCCGTCTTCGGTCTCGTGACCGCGTGTGGTGACGGTGCACCGAGCGAAGCGCGACCGGAGCCCACGAGCACCGCCGGCGCCGAGCCGCGCCCGGCGACGGGAAGCGCTGCTCCGCAGCCGACCCTCGCGCCTCCGACGACCGCCCAGGGCATCCTTCAGCGACTCGCGCGCGCGATGCCCCTCGACACCTCGGCGTGGGACGCGGAGACGCAGCGCCTCGTCGAGCCGGGCGGCGTGGCGCCTCTCGTCGGCACGGCGCGCGCCGCGATCGTCGCGAGCCTCGGAGAGCCGAACGCCGCCGACTTCGTGCGCGACGGTCAGGCCGGCTGGACCATCGGCCGCATCGAGACCGCACGGATGGGCCATCCGCCGATCCTCGTCGTCACGTTCGACGCGACGGGCACCGTCACCGCCGCCCGCTTCCAGCTCTCGATGTAGGGCCGCGCGTCCGGGGCCTTGGTCGCGGTCGGGGAGAACGGATCGTCTTCATCGCGCGACGTGGTGGAAGTCGGCGACGAGCGCGGCGTGGTCGGAGCCACCGAGACCGCGCGAGGAGTCGCGCCGCACGCGCACGGTCCCGGGCACGGGCGCTCCCGCCGCGGTGATCTCGACGTAGAGGTGGTCGAGCGCGAGGAGCTGGCCGAAGTAGTCGTACGTGGCGGCGTGGGCGTCATCGAGCTCGCGTGCGACGCGTACGAGAGAGCCGCTCTGCTCGATGGCGTCGAGCGTGTCCGATCCGGGCACGTCGTTGAGGTCGCCGCCGAGCACCACGATCGCGTCCGGACGCTCGCGCGCGGTGGCCTCCACGTAGGCCGCGGCGGCGCGCGCTTCCGCGATCCGCCGCGCGGGATCGTCGTCGACCCTCGATCGGAAGTGCGCCCCGAA
>JADZFZ010000296.1 GCA_020854145.1 Deltaproteobacteria bacterium
GGGGACTGCGCCGAGATTCTCATGGGACCCTCCTTTGATGCGCCCTTCTCGCACCGAGCCCGCACGAGTTCACTGGAGCGTGGCTCGGAAGCGTAGACGATTCGACCGAGGTGATGGCGCCGCGGGCTCGGGCGCTGCCCGACGGGGCTTTCCTGCGGTCGCAGCTCGGCCCTCCCGACGGGGGCTGGAGCGTGGAGCCGAACCAGTGTGCTCTACGAGTGGAAGAGGTCGTGCGATCCAGGCCTACTCCATCGGCGCCGTATCTCGAGTCCCCCGCCGCGCAGGCCGACGACGCTCTTCACTTCGCCGACGAGAGCTTCCTGTACGTCGGCACGACCTGTTCGCGACCACCCGCTGGACGGACTTCGGCCTGTCGGAGCCGGTGGTGAGCCCGCTGCCGCCCGTCTGGGCGTATCTGCCGACCGTGCAGGCGATCGAGGCTGCGGCGCGCGGGCCGCACGCGGGCCGACCGCGCCGACCGCGAAGCGCGAGGTGCGTGCAACGGCATGTGCGCTGAGCACGCACGTTGCTCACAGGCCCGACGCCGCTACCGGCAGTGAGGAGCTCTGTCATGCGTTACCGTTCCGCCCTCGCGGGCTCGTTGGTCTTGTTGCTGTCGATGGGGATCGCTGGGTGCTCGGGCTCGGAGTCCGACGACGAAGAGGCACCCCCGCCGCCTCCGCCCGCCGCCGCGGGCGACGCGATGGTTCCGGCGCCCCCGCCGGCGCCCACGCCGCCGCCCTCCACCGAAACGCCACCGCCGCCTCCATCTCCCGATACCCCTCCTGCGCCGCCGCCACCCGACGCACCGCCGCCGCCGCCTCCGCCGCCCGACTCACCGCCACCGCCGCCACCGCCGACGCCGGTACCGCCGCCGCCGCCTCCGACCTGCGGGAACTTCAGCTGCGATCCGGGCGAGTCCTTCGCGTCGTGCCCGCTCGATTGCGAGGGCTCGAGCAGCAGCTTCTGCGGAGACAGGGTGTGCGACGCTGACGAGACGCCGACGTCATGCGCGCCGGACTGTCCGTGTGGCGACGGGAGATGCGGGGTGTTCGAGAGCCACGACACCTGCCCCGCCGACTGCGATCCGCCGGT
Source organism: Deltaproteobacteria bacterium (assembly GCA_020854145.1). GTDB lineage: Bacteria > Myxococcota_A > Polyangia > Polyangiales > JADZFZ01 > JADZFZ01. Next base: position 1,096 of record JADZFZ010000296.1, read on the forward strand.
ATCCGAGTGCGGCAACGGCGAGTGCGGGATCAGCGAGACTTTCACGAGCTGTCCCGACGACTGCGCCGAGCGCGAGTGCTGGCGGCGCTGTGAGTTCTACGAGTTCTACAGCTGCATCGACCACGACAGCCGGATCGAGTGCGCTCGCGATTGCTCGATGACGACCGTGCCAGCGCTGGTCGAGTTCCTCGACTGCGCGGAGCCCATCCACTGCAACACGAGCTGCCTCGACATCATCTGGACGCCCGGCTGACAGGCTCGAGCACGTCGAACGCGCGGTTGAACGTACCGATCACGGATCTGGAGCAGGATCCCGCCGATCCGACCGTGGTGTGCGCGGCCACCTTCTCCTCCCATTCGTGTGGACCGTCGGGGGATGCGGATGCGCCGACGATCACCGACCGCGTTGGAGAGACGTGCTGCGCGGATCGATGCTCGTCAGCAGCCCGAGCAAGAGCGCGGCGCGAGCATCGCAGTGGACGACGGCCACATCGCGTATCGCGAGACCAACGCGGACGGCCTTCTACTACGGCTATCTCGCGCCCGGCGCTCCGAGCTTCACCCGCACCCTGGTGGCGGCGACCAACGTGGTCGGGCAATGGGCCGCCCTGGCCGTCGGCTCCCGCGCGAGCCGCACATCGGCCACTTCGACGGCAGCACCGACGATCTGCGCTTCGCCGAGCGAATCGGCGGCACGTGGATGACCGCCGGCGACGTGACGGGCAACGTCGGAAGCCACGCGTCCATCGCGATCGACGCGAGCGACGGCATCCACGTCGCCTGCTACGACGCGAGCAACGACGACCTCCGCTATCGTCCCGCGGGCGGGCATCTTCAGCGGCCCCGCGGCGGTCGCCACGAGCGGCAACGTCGGCGACAACACGGCGATCATCACCGACGCCGCGGGGACCGTGCATTTCGCCTTCAGTACCGCCATCGGTCTGCGACCCGCCGCACGCGCTCCGCGGGCCACGTCGGCGCATCGTCGCGCCACCAACGCGCGCGCTCGGTCGGGCCTGCCGCAGCAAGCTGGCGAACGAGGTCGCCCAGAGGAGCGGCGTACGCGATGGCCTCGTCGATCCGCACCAGCGTGAGGAGATCGGCAACCTCGAGCACATCGGGCAGCTGGAGCGCCTCGGTTCGTACACGGGCGGCGTCGCCGGCCCTCCCCAGCGCATCGAGCGCACGGGCCCTCCATCGGAGCGACGTCACACGGGTGTGAGGAGCGGCAGTGGCCCATCGTGCGAAACCATCCACCATCCGAACCGCATCGAGCGGACGATCGACCTGCGTGAGCGCGCGTGCCGCCGCGGCACGAACGAACGCGATCGAGAGCTCATCCTCATCCAGGTGACGGTCCCCGAGCAGGGCGGTGACGGGTCCGTCGATCAGCAACGCGACCTCGTCCGACGCGCCTTCGAGACCCGCGATGCGGAGGAGCTCGCAGAGCGGTCGGCTTCCACGATGGGATTGCGACAGCTCCTCCCATCCGTCGATCGCCGTGCGCAGATGGCGTCTCGCGTCGGAGAGCTGCTCGATGGCGGCCAGCGCGCGGCCGCACGCCCCCAGCACCTCGAGATCCTCGGGATATCGCTCGCGCGGCTCGGGCTCGATGCGTCCCAGCGCCCGCTCGACGTACGACGCCAGCTCGGCGTCGTGAGTGCCGGCGTCCGCTGCCGTCTGCACGAGGTGCTTGATGCGCGAGAGCCGGATGGGTCGAGGCAGGCGGTCGAGGACGTCCTCCGGCGGCCAGGGGATCCACGTCGCCACGTTGGCGTGCCGACGCGCGATTCTCGTCGCGAAATCGATGTCCGCGGCGAGCTTTTCGTCTTCTTGGACCGAGGGCTCGCTGCAGAGCAGCGCTCCGAGCGACACCACGGGACCCCACCGACGGCACGCTCGCAGCTGCGCGACCCGAATGAATGCGCGTCCGCGGCGCCTCACCTCGTCTGGATCGGGGGGCAGACGAACCCGCGATCCGACGTCCCCGAGCACGTGCGCGATGGCGTCGCCGACGTCTCTCGCACCCACGGGCTCGAGCGGTCGGTCCAGTCGCGAAGCCAGGGCCGCGGCCTGGCCCAGCTGTCGTTCCGCGACGAGGCATCGCGTAACCGCGGGCGCCCACCGCGCCACGAGCGCGAGCTTGTCGGCGAGTCCGTCCACGGGTGCGAGGCGCTCCGACTTGTCCAGGGCGGCGAGCGCAACCCAACACCGATCCACCGACAGCTCGCACGCCAGTGACGCCGCGCCGAGCACCAGTGCCAACGCGAAGCTGTCGCCGTCGAGCGCTCGGTCGCGCCCGCGGCCCTCCTTCGCGACGAGCTCGACGCACCAATGGGCTCGTCGGCTGACGGGCGCGACGCTCGCCATCGACGGCAGCGCCCGCACGGCAATCTCCATGGCCGCGCGTGCGTGCTCCGCCGCGCGCCCCACGAGCTCGACCCGTGTCGCCGTGACGTCGCGAGCTTCTGCCCTCGATCTCGTCTCGAAGGATGCACGGGCACACCAGAGTGACCTGCGCTCCGCAGGTTCGACCGAGACGAGCAACACCGTACCGGGCGATGGACCGCCGGGATCGATGGCGCCGCCGGCAGCCGCACCCTTGGCCGGCTCCCCGGTGGGCCACGACCATGGATAACGAAGCGCGCGCTCGGCCGCGCTCGCGTCGTCCGTGCTCGCTCGACCCGCGAGCTCGAGGATCTCCGCCAGGGAGACCTCCCTCGTCATCATGGCGGATCGTCGCCGAAGAGCGAGCCCACCGCGATCTCGATCGCGTCGAACGGCTCCGCCCGGATCGTCTCGCCGCGCTCGGCACGCAGGACGTCGAGGTACCCATCGTCGCTCCAGCGCAACACGGTCAGCGTCGCGTCGCGAGGGTCGATGATCCAGTAGTGAGGCACGCCGGCGGCGTGATAGACGCGCACCTTGACCGTGTCGTCGCTGGCATTCGACGCCGACACGATCTCGCAGACCCAGTCTGGACGCACCGTGACGGGTGTGCCGATGGGGCGCACGGGGCAGCGCTCCCGGCGCCAACCGACGACGTCGGGACGCACCACGTCGCCCGCCGGCAGCAGCA
>JADZFZ010000297.1 GCA_020854145.1 Deltaproteobacteria bacterium
CCGATGCGCACGACGGGGCGCCGGGCGCCGTGCGTGAGCACCAGGCTCATCTGCATCAGGATCTTCAGCTTGTTGACCACCGACGGGCCCGTGCAATCGATGAAGCGCTCCGCGCAATCGCCGCCCTGCAGCACGAACCGCTTCGCTTCGCACGCGTTGGCGAGCTGGCGTGTCAGGTTGTCGACCTCGCCCGCGAACACGAGCGGAGGCAGACGGCGGACGCGATCGAGCACTCGTTCGAGCTGCGCTGCGTCTGCGTACGACGGCTGCTGCTCCGCGGGGCGTGCCCGCCAACTGGACGGCGACCAGGAAGTGCGGGTAAGAGACACGATCGTTGGCGCCGTTATAGCGCCATCCGCGCGATGATCCTCGTCGTCGACAACTACGACTCGTTCACCTTCAACCTCGTGCAGTACCTCGGTGAGCTCGGTGCAAGCGTCGTGGTGCGCCGCAACGACACGATCGACGTTGTGGAAATCGTGGATCTGGCGCCTCGGGGCATCCTGCTCTCGCCGGGCCCCGGCAACCCCGATTCGGCTGGCGTGTCGCTCGCCGTCGTTCGCGAGCTCGCCGGGCGCATCCCGATTCTCGGCGTCTGCCTCGGTCACCAGACCATCGGGCAAGCATTCGGTGGGCGCGTCGTTCGTGCCGATCGGCTGATGCACGGGCGTACGTCGCCCATCCTGCACCATCAGGCAGGCGTCTTTCGTGGGCTGCCCAGCCCGTTCACGGCGACGCGCTACCACTCGTTGCTGGTCGAGCGGGCGTCTCTCCCGCCCGCGCTCGACGTCACCGCGTGGACCGTCGAGGGCGAGGTCATGGGCATCCGGCATCGCACGCTCGAGGTCGAGGGCGTGCAGTTTCATCCCGAGTCCATCCTCACGGAGCATGGTCATCGCCTGCTCGGCAACTGGCTCGGGCGCCTGTTGCCGAGTGGGGCCGCGCCCGCGCAGGCGGTCTCTGCATGATCCGCGAAGCTCTCTCCGAGGTGGTCTCCGGACGCGACTTGCCAGCCGCCGTCATGGACCGCGTCATGGCCGAGATCCTCGACGGAGAGGCGCCTGCCGAGCTCGTCGCCGCGTTGGCCGTCGCGCTGCGGATGAAGGGCGAGACGACGACCGAGCTCACTGCGGCTGCCCGCGCGCTCCGCTCTCGCTGCGACGCGTTGCGGCCTCGCGTCTCGATCGTCGTGGACAACTGCGGCACGGGTGGCGACTCGGCCGGCACCTTCAACCTCTCGACGGTCGCCTCGTTCGTCATCGCAGCATGCGGAGCCACCGTCGCGAAACACGGTAACCGCGCGGTCAGCTCCCGCGCCGGCAGCGCCGACGTGCTCGAGGCGCTCGGCGTGAACATCGAAGCATCGCGCGAGGTCGTGGACCGCTGCCTTCACGACGTGGGCATCGCGTTCCTGATGGCGCCTCGGTTCCACGGAGCCCTGCGTCACGCAGCTCCGGTGCGCCGCGCGCTGGGGATCCGGACGTTCTTCAACCTGCTCGGCCCGCTCGTGAACCCCGCCTGCGCGACACACCAGCTCGTCGGCGTCTTCGATGCTCGATGGGTGGAGCCCATGGCGCACGTCCTACGCGAGCTCGGCGGCGCGCGCGGGTGGGTCGTGCACGGCGACGACGGCCTCGACGAGGTGTCGCCGTTCACCACCACCACCGTCGCGGAGTTCGACGAGGCGGGCGTCCGACGACGAACCGTCGCTCCGTCCGACTTCGGGCTCGAGCCGGTCGCGCTCGATCGACTGCGCGGAGGCGACGCGCGCACCAATGCCGCCATCGCGCGCGGTGTCCTGGGCGGTGACTCCGCGCAGGCTGCGCCTCGGACTGCGGTGATCCTGAACGCCGCGGCGGCGCTCTGCGCGACGGGCCTCGAGGTCGATCCACGAGCCGCGGCGGCGCAGGCACGGGACGCGGTCGAGTCCGGGCGCGCCCTCGCGAAGCTCGACGCGCTCATCGAAGCGAGCCGCCCGTGAAGCGTCCGGAGCGCAAGTCCGAGCTGGCCCTCGCGCGCGCGACCCGCGAAGCGATCGCGATCGTCCGTCAGGGCGCACTGATGCTGCGCCCGCCCTCGTTCGCACGCCCCAGCCCGCACGCGCTCCACGCCGAGGCGACGGTGCTGATCCACGGCTTCATGGCGAACGCGCGTGTCTTCGATCCGTTGCGTCGCTTCCTGGAGCTCCAAGGGCACGGCCGTCCGTACGCGTTCAGCTACATGCCCGTCGGCACGGTCGACGAGCTGTCTGCGAAGTTCGCGCGATGGCTCGACGCGAACGTCCCGCGAACCGCACGCCTCCGGATCGTCGGTCACTCGCTCGGCGGGATCGTCGCGCGCGTCTTCATCCAGGAGCTCGGTGGGGCTCCTCGCGTCGACTCGCTCACGACGGTCGCCACTCCTCACGCCGGCACCGCGAGCGCGCGTCTGGCCATCGGTCGGCTCGCAGCGGACATGCGGCCCGACAGCCCGCTCGTCGAACGACTTCGGCGCGGGTGGAGCCCAACGCTCGTGGCTCACGCGACCGCGATCGTCGCCGGGGCCGACGTGATGGTCACACCGCCGGACTCCGCGGCCGCGCTGCCCGGCGCGAAGGTCGTCTGGCTCCACGGCGTGGGGCACAACGAGGCCCTGTTCCATTCGGACGCACACCTGGCGGTCGACACGGCGTTGCGGCGCCGAAACCGCTGACTCCCTCGGCACGACCGACTTCGTGACCGGGGAGCGTGGAGACGCGGTGCGGAATCCTCAGTGGGCGGTCTGTGACACCGACGGCCGCGAAGGTTGACCCCGAGGCGGCAGCTCGAGGCGAAACGTCGCGCCGCCGAGCGGGCCCGAGTCGACGCTCAGGGTCGCAGCGTGGCTCTCCGCGATCTGTCTCACGAGCGCCAGCCCGATGCCGACGCCGTGTGTCCTCGTCGAGTAGAAGGCGTCGAAGATCCGTCCACGCTCGCTCTCGGGGATCCCCGGGCCGTCATCCAGCACCTCGAGCACTGCGGCTCCCTCCGCGCTCGACGTCACCCGAACGACGACGCGCCCGTCTTCCCCCGATGACTGCACCGCGTTCTTGACGAGATTCCACACCACCTGCCGAATCTGTCCCGGGTCGCCGAAGGCCTCGACGTCGCGCTCGCCTTCGGTGTCGATCCGGGCGGTGGATCCCTGTCGCGCCACCTCGACCACGTCGCGGGCCAACGCTGCGAGGTCGAAGATCACGCGCTCGGGCGGACGGGGTCGCGAGAGGTCGAGCATCGTCGTGACCAGCTCGTTGAGGCGCGCCGTCTCCTTGAGCACGATGCCGAGCAGCCGTTTGTCCTCGTCATCGATGCCCTCGGCCTCACGGACCAGCTGAACCGCGCCCGAGATGGAACCGAGGGGGTTACGGATCTCGTGCGCCAGGCCTGCCGCGAGGCGGCCGAGCACCGCCAGATGTTGTGCGCGTTCCGCGAGCTCGCGCAGTCGCACGAGCTCCGTGAGATCCTGGAACGCCACGAGCGCTCCGTGCTCCTTGCCGGCCGCGTCTCTGAGCGGCCGACGTGTGAAGCCCACCGGTACGCGCACGCCGGTTGGCGTGACGATCGTGGTATCCGCGCGCACCGCTGGGTCGCTCGATTCCATGGCGTCCGGCAACAGCTCCGCCAGCGGCACGCCGACCACCGCGTTCGCTTTGCGGCCGAGAATCTCGAGACCCGCGGGGTTGCACGATTGCACGATGCCGTCGAGGTCCGTCGTCAGCAAGCCGGAGCCGAGCGAATGGATCGTGTCCCGGTGGAGGGCGGTGATGTCGGCACGCGCCCGCTCGGCCTCGCGCAACGCACCCCCCGCGCGCGACAGTCGCGACGCGAGCGTGGAGGACAGCAGCGCGACGAGCGACAGCGCGAGAGACGTGGAGAGCAGCGAGTAGACGATGTCGCCCGTCGCCAGCTGATACGACGTGTCCGATTGGTCGGGAGGCGGCGGAAGAACGCTCTCGGACAGCAGGAGCGTCATGACGCCGAACAGGATGAGCGCCGCGGCCAGCGTGACGTACGAGGCCTTCGGCCCGAGGAGCAGCGCCGCGGCCAGCACCGAGAGCCCGTAGACGAAGACGAAGCCGCTGCCCGCTCCGCCCGAGACGTAGACGAGCCCCGTTGCCAGGAGCAGATCCCAGGCAATCTGGACGGCAGTCGTCACGCGCAACGTTCGCGGGCTGCCGGCCACGAGCAACGGCGCAGACGCGAGCGCGAGGACGAACGTCGCCACGATCGACCACACGAGCAGCCGCGGCGTGAACGAGTCGAGCGATCGATTGGCGCTCAGCGACGAGACGATGGTCCCGCCCAGGAGCGCGCAGACGACGGCCAAGCGCAGCAACATCGCCCAATGGAGGCGACGGTCGCCCGCGCTCGCGCGCGCGTCCGCGGTCACTCGCCTTTGATCTTCCCCGCGATGTCGAAGATGGGCAGGTACATCGCGATCAGCATCGTTCCCACCATCCCGCCGATGAAGACCATCATGAACGGCTCGATGAGCGAGGTGAGCGCAGCGACTGCGACATCGACTTCCTCTTCGTAGAAGTCGGCAATCTTGTTGAGCATCTGATCGAGGGCGCCCGTCTGCTCGCCGACCGCGATCATCTGCACGACCATCGGCGGGAACGCGCCCTTCTCGGCGAGAGGCATGGCCATGTTCTGGCCTTCGCTGATCTTGGCGCGCGCGTACATGATCGCTTCTTCGATCACGACGTTGCCCGACGACTTGGCGCACACCTCGAGCGCATCGAGGATGGGGACGCCCGACGAGAGCAACGTCCCGAGCGTCCGCGTGAACCGCGCCACTGCGATCTTGCGCATGACGACGCCGAGCACCGGCATCGTGAGCAGAAGGTTGTGCCAGAACTTCTTTCCGGGCTTGGTGCGATAGCTGTAGGTGACTCCGACGATGATCGCGATCAGGGCCAGGAGGATCCAGTGCAGGTTGCTCACGAAGCCGTTGCTCAAGTCGATGACGAGCTGAGTCAAGCCCGGCAGGTCGTCCTCGGAGCCGAACTCTCGGAACATCTCCTTGAAGGTCGGGATGACCCACGTGAGCAACACGAACATGACCGCCGCCGCGACGACCATGACTGCGGCGGGATAGACGAGCGCGCTCCGGACCTGTCGCTTGAGCTTGATCCGCTTCTCGATGGCGACCGCCAGGCGGGTCATGATCGTGTCGAGGATGCCGCCCATCTCGCCCGCGCGGACGAGGTTCACGAAGAGCTCGTCGAACACGCGCGGATGTTTGCCGAGCGAATCGGAGAACGTGGCGCCGCCCTCGACGCTCTGCTTCACGTCCTTGAGGATGTTGCCGAATATCTTGTTGTCCGACTGCTGCGAGAGGATGTCGAGGCACTGCACGAGCGGCAGGCCCGCGTCGATCATGGTCGCGAACTGCCGCGTGAAGATGACGATGTCTTTGTCGCTGACGCCCGTGCCGATGGTGAAGGGCTTGCCCTTCTTCGACACCTTGATCGGGTTGAGCTGCTGCGCGCGCAGGCGATTCTGGACGGCGGCCTCGTTCTCCGCCTCCATCGTGCCTTTGCGCACTTCACCCGTACGCGCCTTCGCTTCCCAGACGAACTCCGCCATCCGGCCTCCGGTCTACCTCGTCCCGCGGGCAGACGAGGAGCAGCGTCGACGATGGTAAGGGCGTCCGAGCCGCCGGGTCAAAAGCCGCGAGGCTCGCGGGCTCGGTCGACTCGTCAGCGAGGCGATGATTGGCGCATCTGGCCCGCCGGGATCACGGGCGCTTTGCCTTCGATCATGTTGCGCAGCTCGTCGACGTCCGAGGACCGCGACAGCGCTTCTTCCAGCGTGATCAGGCGCCGCGAGTAGAGGTTGTAGAGCGCCTGATTCATCGTCTGCATGCCGCTGCCGCTCTGACCGACCTGCATCGCCGAGTAGATCTGATGGATCTTGTCCTCGCGGATGAGGTTCCGGATGGCTGCGTTGGGCAGCATGATCTCCATGCACATCACGCGTCCTTGGCCATCCGCGCGGGGCAGGAGCAGCTGGCTGCAGACGGCCTGCAGAACGAACGACAGCTGGGCGCGAACCTGCGGCTGCTGGTGTGCGGGGAACACGTCGATGACGCGGTTGATCGACTGCACCGCGCTGTTCGTGTGCAAGGTCGCGAACACGAGGTGGCCGGTCTCGCTGATGGTGAGCGCGGCTTCGATCGTCTCGAGGTCGCGCATCTCGCCCACCAGGACGACGTCCGGATCCTGTCGCAGCGCGTACTTGAGCGCTGCCTTGAAGGTGCTCGTGTCGCGGCCGACCTCGCGTTGGTTCACGACGCACTGCTTGTGCGTGTGCAGGTACTCGATCGGGTCTTCGATCGTGATGATGTGTTGCCGCGTCTCGGTGTTGATCTTGTCGATGATGCTCGCGAGCGTCGTCGACTTGCCGCTGCCCGTCGGTCCGGTGACGAGCACGAGACCGCGAGGCTTACGCGAGATCTCATGCAGGACGGGCGGCAGACCGAGATCCTCGAACGTCAGGATCTTGTACGGGATCGTTCGGAACGCTCCCGCGACGTGGCCGCGCTGCATGAAGATGTTGGCGCGGAACCGCGATAGGTTCTTGACGCCGAAGGAGAGATCGAGCTCGTTCTTCTGCTCGAACGTGATCTTCTGCTCCTCGCTCAGCACCGAGTAGCAGAGTGCCTTCGTATCGATGGGGGACAGGGGCGGTGTCTTGAGCTTCACCAGCTCGCCGTGAATGCGGAACTGCGGCGGCGACCCTGCGGTGACGTGCAGATCGCTCGCCCCCTTGTCGATCATCACCTTCAAGAGCTGGTGGAGGCTGAGATTGAGCCCATCCGCCGACGCGTCCATCGATGCTCCGTGCGCGCTCGGTCTACCGCGTCGTTCGACGCCCGTCCGCGCAAGGACAGGCTACGCCCGCACGCCTACGCGCGACAACCGTCGCGAGATCGGGCGGGACGGCGGGCGACGGAACGGTCAGCCGACGTTCTCTTTGACGCTCTTCGGCGGCTCGCCCGTCGCCTTGACCGGCTCGGCGGCCTCGGTCGTGTCCAGGCGCTTCTTCATCGCCATGACTTTGCGGCACAGCGCGGGGAAGTCCTTCTGGCGGACGGCCATGGAGGGGTTCGCGCCGCGCAGCAGGCTGTTGAGGATGAAATCGAGTACCTGGATCTCGCCAGGGCTGAAGCTGTTGCTGATGCGCATGCCGAGATCGGTAGCAGATCGTCTTTCGAGATACAAGACATGACCATGCATACATCGTCGTCGCGTGACATCACACGCTTCCAGCCCTCGCACAGCGCAACCCATGGAAACCATTGAGCCACGGGATCCGAGGCGCCCGAGCCTCCCGACCGTGCTCGGCACGCTCGGCGCGCTCGGCGTGCTCGCGAGCGCCGCTTTCGTGGCCTGGACCGCCGCGGATCTCGCGGGCGACGAGCAGGTCCAGCGCCTCGCGGCGACCCCGTTCTCACGCCTTCGACAGCATCCCGAGAGCTCCGCGATGTCGACGCACCTGTTGCGGCTCGAGACGCGTGGGACGCGCCGCGTCGACGTGACCGTCTGTCTCGAGCGGTCCGATCGCTCGTGGCGGGCGGGCGAGATCGAGGGTCTGTTCGACGTGGTGTTGTGGCGCCCGGCGGAGCAGAGGCTGCTTTCCCGCGCCCGCGCGCGGGCGTCGCGGGCGATCCTCGACGCGAAGACGGTTTGCCTTCCGATAATCGACGCGCGGATCACGGGTGATGGCATCGGCTCGCTGGACCTCGCGTGGACGGGTCGGGCTCCCGATGGGCGGCTCGCGCGGAGTCGCGTCGCGGCGCGCGTCGTGTCCTGGCGTCCCCTCGTTGCGGCCGACGCGACGGCGGTGCTCCTGCTCGCGCTCGCGCTCGTCGCGTGCGCCGTTCCTTGGGCGATCGGCTCGCCTCCGAACGACGCGCCCGACCGTGGCACGACGATGGGTCGGGGATTGGCAGCCGCCTCGATGGGGTTCGTGTTGCTCACTGGATCGAGCGTCATCGCCACTGGTGCGCTACGCGTGCTCGTGGCTGCGCTCGTCAGCGCCGTCGTCGTGGCGGTCTCCGCGTGGATCGTTGCGGGCCGGGAACGAAGGTCCGCGATGGGGCTGCGGCGCCCCCCCGGTTGGGCGTGGGTCGTGGCGCCCATCGTCGGAATTCTGGTAGGCGTGGCCTCGAGCGCACTGACCCGACTCCTACCGGGATCGGGTGTGTCGGTCGTCGAGCACGCGATCGCGTTGCCGAGCGGCCGAATCGCGACTGCGGGAGCGGCGCTGCTCGCGCCCATCGCGGAGGAAGTGATCTTCCGGGGGGCGCTCTACGCGGCCTTGCGGCGTTTCGGCGTCGCTGCGGCCGTCGCGGGAAGCTCGGTCCTCTTCGCGCTCGTGCACGTTCCGCAGCTCGAAGGCGCGTGGGGCGCGCTCGCAGGCGTCGCGCTCGCCGGGCTCGGATTCGCCATCGTGCGCGCCTCGATGAGAAGCCTGTGGGCCGCGCTCGTGGCGCATTGGAGCTACAACGCCGCGCTCGTCGCCCTGGGAATCTGGAGCGACCTCGGTGGCTAGTCGCCCGCCGTGACGCGAAGGACTTCTTCGACGGTCGTGACGCCCTCGAGGACCTTCGTGATGCCGCTCATCCTGAGCGTCTTCATTCCGAGGCGGATGGCTTCGGACTTGAGCTCGGCTGTGCTCGCTCCCTGGAGCACCATCTCCTTCAACCGCTCGCGGAAGGGCATGACCTCGTAGAGCGCGATTCGTCCCCGATAGCCTTTGCTGCTGCAGCTCTTGCAGCCCATGCCGCGGAAGACCCTCGCGCCTTTGACCTGGTCCTCGCGAAACCCGGCGTCGACGAGCGCCTGGGGATCGACATCGATCTCCGTCTTGCAGTCGCCGCAGATCTTCCGCGCGAGGCGCTGGGCGAGGATGAGATTGACGGAGGCCGTGACCAGGAATGGTTCGACGCCCATGTTGAGCAGTCGAGAGATTGTGCTCGGTGCGTCGTTCGTGTGGAGGGTCGACAAGACCAAGTGGCCCGTGAGCGCGGCTTTGACCGCGATCTCCGCGGTCTCGAAGTCGCGGATCTCGCCGACCATGATGATGTCCGGGTCTTGCCGGAGGAACGCTCGGAGCGCGGCCGCGAAGTTGAGGCCAATCGAGTCGTGCATCTGCACCTGATTGATGCCCATGAGGTTGTACTCGACGGGATCTTCGGCGGTGCTGATGTTGTGGGCGATCTTGTTGAGCTCGGACAGGGCGCTGTAGAGCGTGGTCGTCTTGCCCGATCCGGTGGGGCCGGTGACGAGCACCATCCCGTAGGGCTGGTTGATCGCCCACTGGAAGTCCTTCAGGGCCCCTTCCTCGAACCCGAGCTTCGTCATGTCGAGCTGCAGGTTCGATTTGTCGAGCAACCGCAGGACGATCTTCTCGCCCCAGATCGTGGGCACCGTGGAGACCCTGAAATCCATCTCCTTGTCTTTGCCCAGCTTCAGCTTGATGCGGCCGTCTTGCGGGAGTCGGCGTTCCGCGATGTCGAGGGACGACATGATCTTGAGGCGCGACGCGATGGCGGCTTTCAGCTTCAGGGGCGGTGACATCTCCTCGGAGAGCACTCCGTCGATTCGATACCGGACGCGGAGCTTCTTCTCGTAGGGCTCGTAGTGGATGTCGCTGGCGCCCTTCTTGATCGCGTTGAGCAGAATCAAGTTCACGAGGCGGACGACGGGCGCGTCCTCGGAGAGCTTCTCGAGCTCGACGATGTTGACGTCGGCTTCGTCCTCTGCGACGCCGATCTCCTTCTCGTCGAAGCCCTCGAGCACCTCGTCGTACGAGACCTCGGGCATCGCGTAGTAGCGATCGATGGCGCCGAGGATCGCGGACTCGGACGCGACGACCGGCTCCACGTTGTAGCCGGTGAGGAACTTGATGTCGTCGATGGCGTGGAGGTTCGTCGGGTCGGCCATCGCAACGATGATCGCGGAGCCGGCGCGCGAGACCGGGATGATCTTGTGCTTCGCGCAGACGTCCTTCGAGATGAGCCGGAGCACGTCGCCGTCGATCTCGTACTCGTTCAGGTCGACGGCAGGAACGCGATACTGAGCGGAGAGGAACTGCGTGATCTCCTGGTCGGAGATGTGGCCGAGCCGCGCCAACGCGTAGCCGAGGTTCTGTCCAGATCGGCGCTGCTCCTCCTGCGCTTCGCGGAGCTGCGCCAGCGAGATCAGGTTGTTGCGAACGAGAAGCTCACCCAGCCGCGCGGTCATTCGTCCTCCGCGGGCGCGTGGCCCGCGTGACGATGTTGACCGGCGGCGGTTGCGGGTGTCAATCGCTCGGCCCGGCGGTAGATTTCCGAGCCTTGGGGATCGGACGCATTCTCTCGGGCGCCTTCCGGCGTGCACGAGCTGCGGAGAAGCGCGGCGAGCTGCGCGAGGCAGCGCGCGGTTATCTGGAGGCGGGCGAGCCCGCGCTCGCTGCCGCTGCGCTCGTGGGCGAAGCAGAGCGGTCGCCGAGCTTCGAGGCGAAGCTGACGGCCCTGCTCGAGGCCCGACGTGTGGCTCCGGAGGACGGGCTTCGGCGCGAGCTGGACGTCAGACTCGGTCGCCTCGTGCTGCGGGACTCGACGCTACGTGGGGCGTTGAGCGCCGAGGAGCGAAGGAGGCTCGCAGAGGCGGCCGAACGCCTCGAGGCCGCGGGCGAGATGCGCGACGCCGCCGATGCGTGGCAGCTGCTCGGCCGAACCCAGGAGCTGCTCCGTTGCCTGGAAGCGGCGGGCGACATCGAGCGCCTCGAGCCGCTGCTGGATGCCGAGGCGGAGAAGAGCCGAGCGGCGTTGAAGGTCAGGTCGCTGCTCGCGGACCACCGTGTCCACCGTGCCTCGGGCGAGCGAACGAAGGCGCTCGCGCTGCTTCGAGAGGCGGCGCGGGTCGCGCCCGACGACGCCTCGATTCGGGACATGGTCCGCGAGATGGAGGGGCGCGTGCTCGTGGGCCAAGTCGTGCGTCTGCGGGTGGCGGACCGCGACGTCGTGGTGGTCGGGAAGCTCCCCCTCGTGTTGGGCCGCGGCGATGCGGACGTTGCGGTGCGCGGCGCGTCCGTGTCGAGGCGTCACGCGGAGATCGGCGTCGACGGCGACCAGCTCCTCGTCCGCGATCTGGCGTCGCGCAACGGGACGTTGATCGGCGGCGTGCCGGTGCGGGGTGAGGTGCGGCTCGGAGGCCGCGTGCTGGTGGGGCTGGGCGACGACAGCGCGGTGGAGTGCCAGGCCGGCAGGGCGAGCGACGGAAGACCGTTCGTGCACGTCGAGGTCGCCAGGGGTCTCGACCGGGGGATGCGCGTGCTCGCGTGTGCGGGGCGCGTGCCCCTGCCGGACACGCAGGCGGAGCTCGCGTTCGAGAATGGGCCCGCGCTCGTGGCGGTTCGTCCCGCGCTCCTGTCGCTGCGCGTCGAAGACGAGGAGCTCGGCGTGGCCCGCGTGGAGCTGCTGCGTGGCGACGTGGTTCGAGTCGGCGACAAGCGTGTCGAGGTCCTCGGTTGAGCGTCTGGCGCCGAGTGCTCGGCTGGGTGAGACGTGCTGACGAATCGCCCGCCGACGCGCGGAGCGAGCCGGAGCGCGCGGAGACACAGGCCACAGCGGAGCAACCGTCGGACGACGACGCCGAACGGCTGCTCGAGAAGATCGGTTCGACGCCTGGTCTGGCGGTGTCGGACGAGGCGCTGTCGGCGGCCTGCGACAGTCTCGTCCGGCGCGGCCGCGAGGCGAGGGCGATCGACCTGCTCCGGCGTGCCCACGCGACGCGTGCCGATTGGTCGCAGGGCGCGTGGGTGCTGGCGCGCATGCTCCTCGCGCGAGGAGACGACCAGGAGGCCGATTCCCTGCTCGGCTGGGTCGAACGCGATCGGGAGCTCGGTCACGAGGCCCTCCTGGCGAGAGCGGAGATCGCGGAGCGCGCGGGCGAAGACGCGCTCGCGCTCGCGCGTTACGAGCGGGTGCTGGCGACGGACCTCGGCAATGCCCGAGCACGCTCGCGCGCGGAGCGATTGCGGCGCTCCGCGCTCGAGCCGCGCGGAGTCGGGGCGACGTTGCTCGCGGGCGACGGCGCGCTCGCACGCGGGCGTTATCGCATCGTCAGAGAGCTGGGCCGTGGCGGCGCAGGGACCGTGTTCGCCGCGGAGGACGTCCAGACGACGAGGACCGTCGCGCTCAAGATCTACCATTCGGTCCGGTCGCGCCCCGAGCGCGAGAGGCTGCTGGCGGAGGCGCGCGTCGCCGCGTCGCTCGAGCATCCGGGCGTCGTGCGAATCCTGGACCTCGACGAGACGCTCGGCTCGATTGCCATGGAGCTGCTGGCTCGGGGCTCGGTGAAATCGGTCCTCGCCGAGCAATCGTCGCCCGAGCGGTTGTTCGGTCTCGCGCGCAGCTTCGCCGAGGCCCTCGCATTCGTGCACGCTGCCGGCGTCGTACATCGCGACCTGAAACCGTCGAATCTGTTGCTGCGCGACGACGGGCGCGTCGTCGTGACGGATTTCGGGGTGGCCCGTCGCGCGGGCGAGGTGCCGCCGGAGGCCGAAGGCACGCTCGCCTACATGGCGCCGGAGCAGCGCGAAGCGAAGCCGGTCTCGCCCCGGGCCGACGTATTCTCGATGGGGCGAATCCTCCTGGAGCTCAGCGATTCGATGCGATTGCCCGACGCCAGCATCGCGAGAATGCGCGAGGTCGCACTTCGAATGTCGAGGCCGGTGGCGGACGATCGACCCGCATCCGCGCTCGAGGTCGTGTCCCTGCTGCAACGCTGCTGAACCATCGTTCGGGCGGCGAGACCTCCGAGAGTCGAGCGAGGGGGCGTCGGCGCTTCTCGGTGCCTGATCGGTCACCGCGGGCGGAGCTGTCCCGATGCGTACCTGACGGTGCCGCGCTCGGTGCGGACGCGCAGCGAGCCGTCGGGATCGACGCCCTCCACGACGCACGGTTGGTCGTCGACGAAGGCCGGCTCGCCGACGAGGGCCAATCGATCTGCGAGCGCCGCCGGGATGTCGGAGCCCGATTCGAGGTCCTCGAGCCAGCGCTGGACCCACGCGAGCAGGCTCGCCAAGACGTCGGCCCGATCGAACGACCGTCCGGCGGCGTGCGCCATGGACGTCGCTACTCCCGAGAGATCGGCCGGGACGTCGAGGTTGACGTCGAGACCGATGCCGGCGATGGCGAATCGCGCCGGTTCGTCGGCGGAGGCGATGGACGAGGCCTCCACGAGGATCCCCGCGACCTTTCGCCGGCCAATCCACACGTCGTTCGGCCATTTGACGAGCGCCGCGAGATCGGAGACTCCGCGCACGCAGTCGCACACGGCGAGCCCGAGCGCGAGCGACAAGAGAGGCAGTCTGGCTGGCGCCAATCGAGGGCGAAGCACCATGGAGACGTACAGATTGACTCCGGGAGGTGAGTACCAGACACGTCCTTGTGACCCGCGGCCGGCAGTCTGTCGGTCGGCGACGACCGTGCAACCGTGCACGGCGCCGAACTCGGCGAGCTCGCGCGCGGCGTCGTTCGTCGACGTGGTGACGTCGAGAATCGTCAATGGCCGTCCGAACGCATGCTCGGGCAGGAGCTCGAGGATGCGTTCGAGATCGGTCGTGCTCATCGCTGCACGGTCACACGAGGTCGAGGGCGAGGTCGGCTGCGGGGGCGGAATGCGTGAGCGCGCCGACGCTGACGAGATCGGCACCTGCCGCCGCAATCCTCGGGATACGCTCCAACGTCACGCCGCCGCTGACTTCCACGAGCGCGCGACCGCCGATTCGCTCGACCGAGGCACGAAGCCTTTCGTCGTCGAAATTGTCGAGCATGATGACGTCCGCGCCCGCAGCGAGCGCCTCGTCGATCTCGGCTTCGCGCTGCACCTCGACCTCGATTCGCAGCGAGTGAGGTGCTCGGGCGCGGCACGCCGCGATGGCAGCGGAGATGCCGCCCGCGGCGACGATGTGATTGTCCTTGATGAGAATGCCGGCGCCGAGATCCTCGCGGTGATTGTGCGCCCCGCCGCAGCGGACCGCATAGCGCTCGAAGGGGCGCAATCCGGGGGTGGTCTTTCGCGTGTCGGTGATGCGGGTCCGCGATCCGGCGGGAATCGCCGAGACGTACCTCCGAGCGAGCGTGGCGATTCCGCTCATTCGCTGGAGGAAGTTCAATGCGACGCGCTCGGACATCAGAATGCTCGCGGCGCTGCCTCGCGCCACCAGCACGACCGCGCCTCGCTCGACGCGCTGTCCGTCTTCGGCCGGCAGTCGGAGCTCGACATCGGGATCGACCTGGCGAAAGGTCTCGCGCGCCACGACGAGCCCTGCCACGACCAGCTCGTGTCGCGCCACGACGCGACCTTCGCGAATCGAGCCCGATGGGATGCACGCGGCGGTGGTGACGTCGCCGCGTCCGAGGTCCTCGGCCAGCGCCTCGCGGACGATTCGCTCGACGACGCCCGCGAATGGCCTGTCGATACGCGTCGATTCGGTGCTCACCACGTGTGGACCCTCCAGCGCCTGCGCGCAGCAATCCAGCGTAATCGGGGATCGGGGTTGACGATACGGGGATCGCCCACGCGGTCGAGCATCGGCAGGTCGCTCACGCTGTCGGTGTAGAAGCTGCTTCGATCCAGGTCGACGTCGTGCGCGCGCGCCCATCGCTCGGCCATCGTGACCTTGGAGGCACCGTAGCAGAGCTCGCTGCAGCGACCCGTGAACCGGCCGTCGACGACCTCGAGCTGCGTGCAGACTACGTGCGGGATGCCGAGCTCGTCGGCGAGAGGTTGCGCCGCGTAGAGCGACGACGCGCTGAGGATGACGACGGTCTCGCCCCGCGCGAGCCGGCGGGACACCTCGGCGCGAGCCCGCGCGCCGACGTGCGGGAGCACGCTCTCGCGAAACCAGAGGCGACAGCGCTCGCGGAACTCGTCCTCCGCGATGCCGGTCAACGTCGCGAGCGCCTTGCGCGAGATGGCCTCGCTGTCGGCGATTCCGAGGCTGTACTGCAGCACCCAGTTGGAGACGCGCAGCAGGTCGCGGAGCCCGGCCTCGCCACGGCCCATCATCCAGCGCACGTAGAGCGTCCCGGTGTTCTCGCGGACCAGGGTGCGATCCATGTCGAAGATGGCGGCGGTGCGCGTCAATCGATTCGACCGAGCGATGCATCCGTCGGAGACGACGATGGGAGGTCGCGCACCGCGCTCACCCCCAGCCCCGAGCGAGCGTGCTCGCGAAGAGGTTGCAGAGGGCGTGCAGGACGATGCAGGCGCCGATGCCTCCCCGCCACGCACGGACGACGCCGAACAGCAGACCGGGGAATACCGTCGCCAATCGAGAGGGGTCGAGGTCCGAGACGATGTGCACCGCACCGAACATCGCTGCCTGGATCAGCAACGCGCCGAAAGACAGGGCGACGGGACCCAGCTTGCGATTGGCGGGGAAGGCGTCGGTCAATCGTGTCTGGACGTAGCCCCGAAAGAAGGTCTCCTCGGGCAATGCGACGACGAGGAGCTGGGCGGCCGCCGACTCCAGTGGCTGTTCGCCCCAGGAGAATGCGAAGGGGTGATCGGGGCGGCGCCAGAGCCAGAATCCGAGTGCGAAGGGCGGGAGCACGACGGCGGCCACGAGCACCGCGGCGACCACCTGGCGGCCTGCATCGGGTAGGGCGCGGTAGAGGTCCCTCGCCAGCCCACGAAGGCCACCCGGCTCCGTGTCGTCGTCGTGGACGTCGGCGAGGAGCCCGCCGAGCGCGAAGCCGAATCGCCGCGTGGGTCCGCCCCCGCGCCGCGCACCTGCCAGCGCCGCCAGCACGAAGACGACGCCGACCAGGGCGTGCAGATTGTCCGCGACGAAGGCGACGAAATCGAGACGCGCGAGCATCGCGACGGCGGCGGTGACCAGCCCGTACGCGACGAAAGGCTCGATGAGGGCGCGGCGGCCTGGGTGCGCGGGCCGCGACTGGCTACTCGAGGCCGATTCGCACTTCGCTTTCGCCGCCGACGGTACCGGCCTGGTCGGCGAGTACGATTCCCGTCACGACGCCGCCTCCGATGAGCACTGCCGTGGCGACCCAGAACCACGGGGACGCGAAGACGCTGCTCGACTCTTCGCGGCCCGGCCCGATGGGTACGCGGGGGCGTCCGACGACCCGCGGGTCGTCGTCGCTGCCGAGCTCGAGCAGGCGATTGTTGTGCTCGTCGAGGACCACGAGATTGAACTCGACCCGATCGGCCTCGCGGGCGCCGCGGACGGGTGCGTAGATGCGCGCCGCCGCGGGGTGACGCGACTCGACGAAAGTCGGCGACCCCTCGATCCGGGACCGGACGACCACCGTTCTCGCCATGTTCAACGGGTCGCTCACGTCGATGCGGAGGGCGCCGCGTTGGCGCGCGAGGACGGCGCGCGCGTCGAATCGATCCGAGCGCGATGTCCAGAAGCCGCGCGCCTCCAGGAAGGGGCCGCGAAACTGCGGGGCGACGCCCTGATCGAGCTGTGCGTCGGGGTTCAACGCGAGCATGCGGAGATACGCGTCACGGGAGCGATCGTCCTGCTCGAGCGCAGCGGCGGCGATGCCGAGGAGCTGGTAGATGCGAACGGTCTGATCGCGCGAGTGCTGCCCGCCCGTGAGCGCTTCGGTCGCGAGGCGGAGGGTGCTCTCGAAGTCGACTTGTGCGTAGGCTTGCTCTGCGCGCTGCAACGCGTCCGACTGCGCGAAGACCAGAGACGGCAGCGCGAGCGTCGCGAGGGCGAGGCTGGTGGCGATGGTTGCGTTTCTCATGGCGATCACCGGCACCCGCGTTCGCATTTGTCTTCGATGTCCGAGCAAGTGAGCATGTCGAGCGCGGCCGTCCGGTATTGCTCGGTGGCGGTGAGCACGATGTCGATCGTGGGAGCGTCGTTGTAGGCTTCGCCGATTGCGCAGCCCGCGAGTATCGCGGTGTTGTTCTCTTCGCGGACGATGCCGACGAATGCCTTCGGGCCTTCGTCGATCTCGTCGAAGGTCACACCGCCGCTGCGGAAGTTGCACACCGCCGTGGCGCCGCTGTCGAGAACGGGTCTCGGGTTGAAGCTGTCGTTGATCCCCTGGTCGACGAGGCGCGGGCAGGCGCCGAGGTCGTTCGCCGCCAGGTCGACCACGGCGATGCGCGCGAACTCGGACTGCAGGAACATCTGCTGCGACGGGAAGCGCAGCTGGACGACCACGGGATCGGGCTTGCACGCTGCTACGAGCCCGAGCGCCGCGAGCGCGATGAGGAAAGACGAAGCTCTCGCCGTCATTGGATGTCCGCCGCGCGAATGACCATGTCGGTGACGAACGCGTTCATCTCTTGGTCGTATCTCCATATCTCGTAGTTCGTCGGTGCGAAGCCGCGATCGTTGAGCTCGCACGGGCCGCTGGCGCCCTCGAAGTCCATATCGACTCCAGGGTTCTCGCGGATGAACTGGATTGCGCGCGTGAGCTCGCCCGCCGTGAAGAACTCTTCGCCCGCGTTCCGGTTGGACACGGTGTACATCGCGTCGCGAATGGCGTCGCCGTCGGTCGTGCCGGCGTACGCGATGGCGAGGAGCATGATTGCGGCGGCGTCGTACTGCGCGCTCGGGAACAGGCCTGCGTCGGGATAGTCTCCCCAGATGGCGCGGTGAGCCTCGATGAACCGCGTGTTCGACGTGCTGCCCTGCTCGGTGAAGGGCGCGGTGCCCAGCATGTTGGCGACGAGAGACGGGTCGCCCGCCTCCGTCACGAGGCCCAGCGATTTGACGCCGTCGCCGCCGACGAAGGTCACGTCGAGGTCGGGCGCCATCTCGTTGAACTCGCGCATGATGATCCCGCCATCGGCGGGATACGACACCAGCGCGACGCAGATCTTCTGGTCCATCGGCGTCGGCTCGAGCGCGCCGACGAGCATGGCCACCTGGTCGCGGTAGCTGGGCTCGCCCTCGGTGTAGGGGATGCGGATCGGTACCGTCCCGCCGAGCTCTTCGAACTTGGCTTCGACGGCTTCGCCGAAGGGTTGTCCGTAGGAGTCGTCGAGGTGGATGACCCCAAGCACGTCGCACATGAGTCGGTTGCGAGCCACGTTCTCCGCGAGAACCGGCGCTTGCAGACCGCCGTCCGGCGAGACCGTGCGGAAGAAGAAGCGGTCGGCCATCGCGATCTCGGGGCCGGGCGTCAGCAGGTCCGACGTGGAGCAGCAGGAGATCTGCGGGATGCGCGCCGCGACGGCGACCTCGTTGACGGCGCGCGAGACTCCGCTCGCGGCTGCGCCGACGATGCCGACGATCCCCTCTTCGTCGACGAGCCGCTGAGCCGCCGCGCGACCCGTGTCGCCCGAGGTGCCGTCGTCCGCCACGACGAACACGACGTTGCGGCCGGGCAGCGGCCCGCCACCCGCGCGGACCTCGATCTCGGCGGTGCGTGCGGTCTGGACCCAGCCTGGGCCCAGGCTCTCGAGCCCGCCCGAGAGCGAGGTGATGAGACCGACCTTGACCGGCGCGAGCGCGTCGGCCGAAAGAGTCGCGTCCTGTGTACACCCCGCCTGCCCTGTCGCCGCGGCTGCGGCAACGATCAGTGACCCCCACGTCTTGTTCATTCGAGCCCCAGTCTCCGCGAGAAAGTCTGCCCAGGAACGATGCGCACCCGGTAAGTCGTGGAGATTCCACGCTCGGGGTTCCGCAATGTCAAGGTATGTGTCCCGGCCGGCAGCCGAACCCGGATGAGCGGTGTGGTGCCGAGCGATCGGCCGCCCATCGAGACCTGCGACCAGGGGACGGTATCCAGCGTGAGGAAGCCGAACTCCTCCTGAGGCTCGACCGGCGTCGGCCGAGGCTCGGGAGGGGGCGGCGCGGGTTGTGGAACGATGGGTTGCGCGACGATCCCGGGCAGTCGGCGGTCGCGCTCTCGGTCGCGCTCTCGGTCGCGTTCTCGCTCTCGATCGCGCTGGAGCTCGAGTCGCCTACGTTCGCGCGCGGAGAGGCCCGACGGGATCGCCGGGGCAGAGGCGGGCGATCCGGCGGCCGGAAGAGGCGTGGAAGGCGGCGTCGGCGGCGCGTCGTCGCGTGGGGTGGTCCCCGCGACGGGGGGCGTAGCCGAGCCAGGGTCGTTGGTGCCGGTCGCGGCGGGCGTGCCGGCGGGCGTCGTCGGAGCGGTCGTGCCGCCGCCGGTGGTGCCTGCGGTGCCGGCGGTTCCGCCAGCGCCCGTGGTCCCGGCGACGACGGACCCGGTGGGGCTCTCGGGAGTGACCGCGCTCGCCGTGGGGCGGTCGTCGCTGCCCGAGAAGAACCGGGGGATCGCGAGGGCGGCGATGATGGCGAGAAGGACGGCCGCTCCGAGCACGACGAGCTTGGGGCCCACCGTCGACTTCGCGGGCTCCGCCGCCGGCGGGGGCGCTGCGCCCGGCATCGGGCGGACGCGAGAGGGCGTCGCTTCGGTCGTGGTCTGGAACGTCCCCGAGATGGAGCGGAGCCCTGCGCCCTCGACGCTGAGCTCGAGCAGCTTCCGATGCTGATCGATGACGTCCGCGAACAGCCCCGTGACGAAGGTGCCGATGTCGCCGCGCGACGTTGCCTTCGATTGCGTGATCAACCAGCGATCGATGTCTTCCTTCATCTCGATCGCGGTCTGGTACCGCTTCTCGGGATCACGCTGGAGCGCACGGTCGGCAATCCGCGACAGCTCCTCGGGCATCCCCGGCGCTGCGTCGGCGAGCGACGGTATCGGGGCGGTGAGCGCCTCGGTGAGCGTGGCCAGCTCGTTGGCGCTCTTGAAGAGGCGCCTGCCCGCGAGCGCCTCCCAGAGCACGACGCCCATGCTCCAGAGGTCCGCGCGTCGGTCGACGCCGCCGCCGCGGGCCTGTTCGGGCGCGATGTACGCGAACTTGCCCTTGACCACCCCGGTGCGGGTCTCGACCACGTGGGTCGCGGCCTTCGCGATGCCGAAGTCCAAGAGCTTCACCGTGCCGTCGTAAGTGATGAAGACGTTTTGCGGCGAGACGTCGCGGTGGACGACGCCGAGCTTGGAGCCGTCGAAGTCCTTCAGCTCGTGGGCGTGATGGAGGCCGTCGAGCGCGTCGCTGACGATGCGCGCCGTGATCGCGATCGGCAGGGCGGTCTTGGTGCGCGCGCAACGGCGCTGCACGCGGTCGTAGCCCTGGCCATCCAGGTACTCCATCGCGATGAAGTGCGAGCCGTCGACCTCGCCGACTTCGTACGTCTGCACGACGTTGGTGTGGTTGAGCCGTGCTGCGAGGCGCGCCTCGTCCATGAACATGTCGAGGAACCCCGGCTCCTCCTCGAGGTGGGGGTGCAGGCGCTTGACGACGACGAGCTTGCGAAAGCCGGCGGGGCCCGTGATGAACGCGAGGAAAACCTCGGCCATCCCGCCTTGGCCGAGCTTCGCGATCAGCGTGTACTTCCCGAACTGGGTGACGGGTATGACGGATAAAGCCACCCCGCGGGACGACACTGTCGGGTCGATCAGGTTGGACTCACTCGCGCCCATGGGCCCGATGCCGAGTGTCTCCGAGGCGTCCGACGCTGTCAACGGGCGGGTCGCCCGCGCGTCGAGCGCCGAAGACCCCGATGCGGCGAGTGGAGGTGCGCGCGATCAATCCGGTTGGAACAGGACGTTCTGGGTCGCGTCGCCGTCGTAGAACTGCCAGACGCGGTCGAACGTGACCGCACCGAACGCGTTGATCGCGACGGCCAGGACGAGCAGGGTCCACGACCCGATGCCGAAGCGCCGGCCGCCGATGGCGAGCGCGACGAAGAGCAGGATCGAGTAGTCGAGGCTGAAGCGATAGCCGAACTGGATCCAGCCGGTGTTCTGGTAGAGCAGGCTCGGCACCGAGACGACGATCGCCGTCAGGAGCAGCGCGACGTATCGAGCGCTCGTGGCGCGGGGCCAGAGGGTCAGCGCGTAGTGAGGTGTCGTGACCCACAGCGCGAGGCCGTGCCTCGAGATGCGCACGTAGGGCGCGGTCTTCTGCAGCCACGGGACGAGCGCGAGGACGACGGCCAGATTGCGGCCGAGGTAGTGGTAGTTCATCAGCCCCCAACGATCCATCCGGGGGCGCCATCGGATGTCGAGGTACCGATGACCGAACTCGAACGCCGAGTCGAACCTGGCGGCATTGTGCCAGGCGACGAGGCCGCCTATGACCGTGACAGGAAGTGCAAAAAGAGCCAATGATCGCGCCACGGCCGCGAAGTCGGCGCCTCCCACGAACGCGGCGAGGCGACGCGGCCAGCCGCGGTCGGGCGACGGTTCTTCCGAGGGTGACGTGCTGGGCTTTCGGTGCTTGGACAGCGCCTCGATCACGAAGAGCGGGAAGGCGAAGAGCATGGGGGTTCGCGTCGCGAAGGCCAGCCCGAGACAGATGCCGGCCAGCACCGGGTGCGCGGCATCGAGGGACGCCCAAACATAAAGAACCAAAAGGATGCTGCCGACGACGTGGGCTGCGAACCAAACGGTGCCCTGGACGGCCGTGAAGAAGTAGACGCTGCCGAACGCGAACAGGACGACGAGGAAGACGTCCTCGCGAAGCGATCGAGCCGAGCGGCCGCTCTCCCGGAGCTGCCGGAGCAGCGCGAAGAGGAGCGCGGGCGCAGCGCCGGCGAGCAGCGTCCAGACGAGCCGGTCCCAGGTGCGGAGGCCCGAGACGGCGACCACGGGTGCGATGACGACCGAAGGGAAGGGCGGGAAAGACATCCACCACTTGCCGCCGTATCGGGCCCAGTCGTTGTCCCCGGGGGCGCGCTCGACGCCGACGTGGAGCCGGCCTTCGATCCACGCGTGCGCCTGCACGGCGAAGTGGTTGTCGGTGGACGGGTGGGTCAGGCGCGATCTGCCCGCGACGACGAGGTAGACCGCCGTGCACACCAGGTACACGACGATCGGAGCGGCGAGCCGCCGGGCGCGATTCATGGGCGCGCGAAGATAGCGCATCGCGGGTGGCTGGCCCGCGCGGATGCGAGGCGTA
This sequence comes from Deltaproteobacteria bacterium, assembly GCA_020854145.1. GTDB lineage: Bacteria > Myxococcota_A > Polyangia > Polyangiales > JADZFZ01 > JADZFZ01. The sequence continues at coordinate 22,001 of JADZFZ010000297.1, forward strand.
CGCTGGGCAGGCGCGGTCCGGGACGGAATGGAACTGCTCGTCCAGGACGCCAATGATTGCGGCGATTTGGGATGGTCGATCCTGTCCCCGGACGGAGGCGTGATGAGGTGGTTGGCGTTGGTGTTGTTGCTGGGTTGCGGCGACGACGACGGTGGGGCGAGGCCGGACGCGGGCGCGGAGGGAGGGCGCGACGCGGGCGAGCAGGTCGACGCCGGGCCCGAGCCGATCGAGATCGGGCTGAGCGCACCGGTGGAGGTGGTCGTGGATGGGCGCGGGATCCCGCACATCTACGGGAGCAGCGAGCGCGACGTGGTGAAGGTGCAGGGCTACCTCATGGCGCGCGATCGCATGCCGCAGATGGAGCTGTTGCGGCGGGTGGTCGAGGGACGGCTCGCGGAGTTCGGCGGTGCGCTCGCGCCGCAGCTCGTCGATCAGGACATCGCGGCGCGGTTCGCGGGGCACCAGCGGATCGCGGAGGCTGCGCTCGCGCAGATGGACGCGGGCTCGGAGGAGCTCGACTACCTGGAGGCGTTCGCCGAAGGCGTCAACGTGTTCATCGAGGAGCTCCGCGAGGGGACCACGGAGCTGCCACGCGGGTTCGATGCGTTGCCGATCGACGTGATCACCGACTGGTCGCCGGTGGACTCGCTCGCCCTGGCGCACTTCCAGTCGTGGAACCTGTCGTACGACGGCGGCGACGGGATCGACTGGTCGGGCGTGCTCGAGGCTGCGGCGACGGCGTTTCCGGCGGACGATCCCGATCCGCGGATCGCGGCGCGCGCGGGGGCGTTCTTCGATCTCTATCGGTTCGCGCCCGCGGTCGCGGCGTTCACGACCGATCCGCCCGGTCCGGATCCCACGGCGTTGCCGCCTCGGCTCGACGTGGGGGCTCGGCCGCGCGTGACGCGTCCGCGCGTCGCGCTCCCGGAGGTGCGCGTCGGGGACGAGCTGCTCTCGCGCACACGCGGGTGGCGCGCCGCGATCGCGATGCACCGCGAGATCCTGTCGCGCAGCGGCGACTTCGGCTCGAACAACTGGGTGGTGGCGGGGTCGCTGACGGCGTCGGGGGCGCCGATGATGGTCAACGACCCGCACCTCGAGCTGAGGAGCCCGCCCGTGTTCTGGCTCTGCCACCTCGACACGCGGCGCGCGCGCGGGCCGGAGGGTATGTCGGTCGCGGGCATGGCGTTCGCCGGGATCCCCGGCGTCGTGCACGGCTTCAACGGGTACGTCGCATGGGGGTCCACGACGGCGGGCTACGACGTGACCGACGTGTACCGCGAGCAGATCACGCCGGGCGAGGGTGGGGCACCGGACACGGTGCTGTTCGAAGGACGGCAGGTCCCGCTCGAGCGCATCGAGGAGAGCATCCCGAACGGGCGTGGCGGCAACGTGCAGGTGAGCTTCGAGCTGGTGCCGCATCACGGGCCGCTGATCCCGACGATCGAGAACGCGCGCGTCGTGCCGCGCGAAGGGAACGTGGCCCTGTCGGAGCGCTACACGGGCAACGAGCCGTCCTTCGAGATTCGTATGTTCGTCGAGCTCCTGCGCGCCGACACGCTCGCGAAGGTGCGCGACAGCATGCGGCACTTCAGGGTCGGGGCGCAGAACTGGGTCTTCGCGACGACGGACGGCCACATCTCGTGGCGCACGCCGGCGCGTGTACCGGTGCGAGACCCTCGCGCGTTGACGTACGACCCCGAGACCGGGGAAGGCATCGGGCCCCACATGGTGCTCGACGGGACCGGGCCGCACGAGTGGATCGGCGACCTCACCGACGACGAGATCCCGGAGCTCACCGATCCACCGGGCGGCTACGTCGCCACGGCCAACCAGGACCTCGTCGGCAACAACGCCGACAACAACCCGTTCGACGACGACGTCTACTTCGCCTGGAACCAGGACAGCGGCTTCCGGCAAGGGCGGATCCGCGAGCGGCTCGACGCGCTCGTCGAGCGCGGGGACATCACGGCCGAGGACATGGCGTCGGTGCAGGCCGATACGTTCTCGCCGTACGGCTCGCGTCTGGCGGGCCACGTAGCCGATGCGGTGGACCATCTCGAGGCGGAGATCGACGTGGCCGGGACGCACCCGGACCTGACGGCGTTCGTGGACGAGCTGACGCCGGCGCTCGCACGGTTGCGCGACGCGCGGGATCGGTTGCGCGCGTGGAGCTTCGAGACGCCGGCGGCGGTCGAAGGGTCGCCGAGCGCGACCGAGATCGCGGACAGCGTCGCGACGAGCATCTTCAACGCGTGGATCGGGCGGTGCTTCAACGCCGCCTTCGACGACGAGTACGAGCGCTTCGGTGGTTGGCGCCATCGGCCGCCGTTCGTGACGTTGATGCTGCGGCCGGAGTCGCTGCGCACGTACGACGAGACGATCGGCGACACGGTGATGTGGGACGACCTCGACAGCGAGGAGATCGAGTCGCGCGACGTGATCGTCCTGCGCGCGCTCGTGGCCGCGCTCGATTACCTCGAGAGCCGCTTCGAGAGCGACGACCCGACGGAGTGGCGCTGGGGCAGGCTGCACACGTTGCGCGCGGCGAGCTTCGTTCCGTCGCTCGGAACCGACGTGCTCTCGATCCCGCCCGAGGACGATCCGACGTTCCCCGACGGGTTCCCGCGGCACGGAGACAACTTCGTCGTCGATGCGTCGAACTACGGGTTCGGGAGCGAAGAGTCGTTCGGCTATCGGTCGGGCCCGGCGCACCGCACGGTCGCGGAGATGCTGGCGGACGGTCCGCGTGTGACCAACGCGTTGCCGGGCGGGCAGTCCTACGACCCCGACTCGCCACACCACGCCGACGAGATGGAGCGCTGGCGCCGCAACGAGTCCGCTCCGTTCCCGTTCGCGGAAGCCGACGTCGCGGCGGCGTCGGTGGAGGTGCTCCAGATCCGGTGACGCGGAGCCGGAGGCCGCGCGCTCGGCGCGCGCGTCTTCGTGGCAGGGCCGAGGTGAGGGGGGATTCGGCTCTGTTTGCAGGGCGTTGGGGGCCGTGATAGAGCCCGCGCCGTTTGCAGTCCTGGGAAGTGGCCGGGCGGGCCCCCCACGGGGTTCCGCCCTTTTTGTTTCTGCTTCACGTGCCCATCGATCCCGCAGTCGAAGTCGAGAGAGAGAATCCACCCTACGGGTGGGGGAATCCTGCCGTCATGTCCGGAGCACCGATCAGCCGCAGCGCAGGTCTGACGCGAGACGAGCTCGTCGAGCTCATCGCACCGATCTGTGCGGCGCACCGGTGCGCGCTCGTGACGATCGAGTGGACGCGGGACAGGACGCTCCGGGTGCTCATCGAGCGCGAGGGGCTCGAGGGCCCGGCCGATCCCTCGACGGGGCTCGGTGCAGGCGCGGGGATCACGCTCGAGGATTGCCAGCGCGTGAGCCGCGACCTGTCGGCGGCCCTCGACGTGAACGACCCGATCCCGGGCAGCTATCGGCTCGAGGTGAGCTCGCCCGGTCTCAACCGGCCGCTCGTCGGGGAGAAGGACTTTCGTCGCTTCGTGGGAACGCGCGCGAAGGTCGAGCTGCGTGAACCCATCGAAGGACGAAGGCGCTTCGATGGACGCATCGAGTCCGTGGACTCCGGGACGGTGGTGCTCGTGCAAGACGGCAAGCCGACCACGCTTCGGATCGACGACATCGCGAAAGCCCACCTCGTGTGGGAGCCACCGGCGCGCGGGGGACGAGGCCCGCGCAAGAGCTCGTAGGGGATGGAAGTCATGCAGCAGGCGTCGCTGTCACTCCGCAACATCATCGACCAGGTCGCGAAGGACAAAGGGATCGACACGAAGATCCTCATCGAGACCATGGAGGCCGCGATCCTGACGGCGGCCAAGCGCACCTTCGGGCCGACGCGCGAGCTCGAGGCTCGCTACAACCCGGAGACGGGTGAGGTCGACCTGTTCCAGTACATGACCGTGGTCGAGGCGGTCGCGAACCCGGAGCGCGAGATCGGCCACGCCGATGCCAAACGGCTGGGTCTCGAGGCGGAGCTCAACGACGAGCTCGGCTTCCAGGTGTTCTATCGCGACGAGGACGCCGAGAAGGCGCGCCAGCAGGACCGCGAGTACGGCGACCTCCTGCAGCTGCAGCAGTACCGGAAGGGTTTCGGTCGCATCGCGGCGCAGACGGCCAAGCAGGTGATCATCCAGCGTGTACGCGACGCAGAGCGGGACCTGATCTTCAACGAGTTCAAGGACCGCAAGCACGAGACGATCACGGGCATCGTTCGGCGCTTCGAGCGCGGCAACAACATCATCGTGGACCTCGGCCGCACCGAAGCGATCCTGCCGTCGCGCGAGCAGACGCCGCGCGAGAGCTACCGGCCCGGCGACCGCATCGTCGCGTACGTGAAGGACATCGACCGCGAGGCGCGTGGTCCGCAGATCGTGCTGTCGCGCGGCGACACGGGCCTGCTCGTGAAGCTGTTCGAGCAAGAGGTGCCCGAGATCTACGAGGGCATCGTGAAGATCGTCGCTGCGGCACGCGAGCCGGGCGCGCGGTCGAAGATCGCCGTGACGTCGAAGGACTCCGACGTCGATCCGGTGGGCGCCTGCGTGGGCATGAAGGGCTCGCGCGTGCAGGCCGTCGTGCAGGAGCTCCGCGGCGAGAAGATCGACATCGTCCCGTGGGACCGCGATCCCGCGCGGTTCGTGTGCAACGCGATCGCGCCGGCCGAGGTGAGCCGCGTGATCATCGACGAGGCCGACGGCTCGATGGAGCTCGTGGTGCCCGACGAGAAGCTGTCGCTCGCGATCGGCCGCCGCGGCCAGAACGTGCGGCTCGCGTCGCAGCTGACCGGCTGGAAGCTCGACATCATCAGCGAGTCGAAGTTCAGGCAGATGGAGGAAGAGGCGCTCACGGCGCTCTCGCTCATCGAGAGCGTGCACGAGGGGCTCGCGCGCTCGATGTACAAGGCGGGCTTCCGGAGCCTCGAGGAGGTCGCGGAGGCGAACGAGCAGGAGCTCGCGAGCATCCCGGGCGTCGGGGGTCACGAAGGCGCGGCCACGCTGCGCCGTCAGGCCGAGGAGGCGATGGAGGTGCGTCGCCAGAACCGCATCGTCGAGGCGGCGACGAGCGCGACGCCGGTGACGGAGCGCGAACGGCTGCTCTGCGTGCGCGGGATCGGCGAGCGCGCGGTGGCCCAGCTGGCGCAGGGCGCCTACCGCACCATCGAGGACCTCTATCGGGAGCAGGACGTCGACCGGCTCGCGCTCAAGAGCGGGCTCGGCAATCGACGCGCTCGGCTGATCAAGGAAGAGGTCGCGCGCTTCGTGGAGCAGGAGTGGCCCGAGGCCAAGCGCGCTGCGCAGGCACTGTTACCGGCTGCGTCGTCGGACGACGTCGCAGGCGAGCGAGCGGAGACGACTGGGTGAGCTCGATGCTGGCAACGGAGCAGGACGTGTCGTGGGGACACGAACACGAGGGGGCGATGGTGGCCAACGATCGGACGTGCGTCGGCTGCCGGTCCGCGGACACGAAGGGCTCGCTGGTGCGGGTCGTTCGCGGCCCGCAGGGGCAGATCGTGCCGGACCCGATGGGGCGTCTGCCGGGCCGAGGCGCCTATGTGCACGTGCGCGGCGACTGCATGGCGGCAGCCGTGCGCGGTGGGCTCGCGCGGGCGTTTCGTGCGCCCGTGGAGCTCGGCGCCGACGAGCTGGCTGTCGCGATCGAGGCGCGGCTCGTGGTGCGTAGGACGGGGTTGCTGGTCGCCGCACGCCGCGCCGGGGCGCTCGCGATCGGGACCGACGCGGTCCGCGATGCCATCGCGAGCCGGCGGGTCGCGTTGCTCCTGGTGGCCAGCGACGCTGCGGGAAGGCGCGAAGAGCTCTCGGCGGCGGTCGGGCGGCTGGGCCGAGCCTGCGTCGAGGTCGGGACGAAGACCGAGCTCGGTGCGTTGCTCGGGCGAGAAGAGGTCGGAGTGGTGGCCGTGCTCGACCGCGGCCTGGCCGAGGCGATCGCCTCGGTCTCTACGGATATCGCGGCGGCGAGCGCTGCACGGCTCGCGCCTCGTGTCGATCTCGGGTCCCGCGGACGCGGGGCCGATCGTGCGCGGAGTGGAGGGAGGACGCCTCGATGAACAAGATCCGCATCTACGAGATCGCCAAGGAGCTCGGGCTCGACAACAAGGAGCTCGTCGCGAAGGTGGCGTCGCTCGGCATCGAGGTACGCAACCACATGACCGCGCTCGATCCGCTCGACGCGGATCGCGTGCGCCGCGCGATGGAGAAAGAGAAGAGCGAGAACCTGGTCGAGGAGCGGATCCGGCCAGGCGTGGTGAAGCGTCGCGTGATCGGGGGGCCGTCCGCGTCGACGGCGGTGAAGGGTGATGGAGTGAGGGCAGCGTCTTCGGTGACTCCGACGGTTACGGCGCGCGAGGCGATCGCGGCGCGTGGCGACACGATGGGCAAGGTCGATGCGCTCGCGCCGCCGGTTCGCGCGGTGGTGCGTCGCGCGCCTCAGACGCCGCCTCCGCCGGCGATCGAGGAGGCGCCGGCCGCACGCGTGTCGCGCGTCCCGACCCCTCCCCCGCCCGCTGCCGAGGAAGTGGCGACGCCCGAGGTGCGCGAAGCCGCCAAGGTCGCGGTGCCCGAGTCGGCTCCGCCGGCGCCGGTGGCAGCCCACGTCGAAGAGGCGGCTCCCGTCGCCGTCGAGCCGACCGTGGAGCCGACACCGCCAGCCCGCGCCGAGCGTCCGGCGCCGGTCGAGACGCCCGAGGTCGAGAGCGCGCCGCCGCCCGTGGTGGAAGCGCCGTCGGCCGTGGTCGAGGCCCCGCCCGTCCAGGAGCGTCCTGCCGCTGCTGCGGTCGTCGAAGGGCCGCCCGTCTCGACGGCAGCGGCCGCGCCGACCGCAGCACCCACCGACGGAGGTCACGAGGCGCCGATCGCGGTGGCGCAGCCGATCCCGTTGCTGTCGCCGACCGGGCGCCCGCTCGGACCGGCTGCTCGCCTCGCGCTCGAGCGCGCCGCTGCAGGGCTGCCGCCGCGCACCGAGCCGCCGCCGCCGGCGGGTCAACGCCCAGGCTCCGTGCCGCCGCCGCCGCCGCCCCGTCGCACGATGCTCGAGCGTGGCGTGAACTTCACCGGCCCGACCGGCCGCGACCTCAAGAAGCAGGGCAAGAAGAAGGTTCCGCCCTCGAAGAAGGTCAACAAGCCGGAGATCACGATCCCGAAGGCGCAGAAGCGCGTCATCCGGATCGAAGAGCAGGTCGGGTTGCAGGCGTTGGCGCAGCGCATGAGCGTCAAGGCGACCGACGTGCTCATGAAGCTGCTGCAGATGGGCATGCCCGGCGTGAACATCAACACCAACCTCGACGCCGACACCGCGAAGATCATCGCGAGCGAGTTCGGCTACGAGGTCGAGGACGTCGCGACGAGCGACGAGGAGCAGGTCACGGATGCGCGGCCGCGTTTCGACGCCGCGAAGTCCGAAGCGCGTCTGCGTCCGCCGATCGTCACCGTCATGGGTCACGTCGATCACGGCAAGACGTCGCTCCTCGATCGGATCCGCGCGGCGAACGTCGCGGCGGGCGAGGCGGGCGGCATCACGCAGCACATCGGCGCCTACCGGGTGAGCACGGTGCGCGGGGACATCACGTTCCTCGACACGCCGGGTCACGAAGCGTTCACCGCGATGCGCGCGCGCGGCGCGCAGATCACCGACGTCGTGATCCTCGTGGTCGCGGCCGACGATGGTGTGATGCCGCAGACGCGCGAGGCGATCCACCACGCGCAGGCCGCAGGCGTCCCGATCGTCGTCGCGGTCAACAAGATCGACAAGCCGGATGCGCGCCCGGACGTCATCAAGCGCGACCTCGCCAACGAGGGGCTGCAGCCGGAGGACTGGGGCGGAACCACCATCTTCTGCGAGGTGAGCGCCAAGACCGGGCAGGGCATCGAGCGATTGCTCGAGATGGTCGCGCTGCAGGCCGAGGTGCTCGAGCTGCGCGCGGCTCCGGAGAAGCCGGCCGAGGGCGTGGTCGTCGAAGGACGGCTCGACCGCGGACGCGGTCCGGTCGCGACCATCCTGGTGCGCGACGGAACGCTCAAGACGGGCGACGTGGTGCTGTGCGGCACGACGTTCGGCAAGGTGCGTGCGATGTCGAACGACCGCTTCGAGCCCGTCGCCGAAGCGGGGCCCGCGACACCGGTCGAGGTGCTCGGCCTCAACGCGGTGCCCGGCGCGGGCGACGCGGTCTTCGTCGTCGCCGACATGAAGAAGGCGCAACAGATCGCGGACTCGCGCGTTCGCAAGGTCGCTCAGCGGACTTTCGCGCCCAAGCCGAAGGTCAGCCTCGAGGACCTCTACAAGCGGTTGAAGGAAGACGAGGAGACGGAGCTGAGGCTCGTGATCAAGGCGGACACGCAAGGCAGCGTGGAAGCCATCGCGAAGTCGCTCACCGATCTCGCGACCGAGAAGGTCAAGGTCACGATCATCCACTCCGGCGTCGGCGCGATCACCGAGGGCGACGTGTCGCTCGCGAGCGCGTCGGGCGCCATCGTCATCGGCTTCACGGTGCGCCCGGCGGGCAACGCGGCGGCGCACGCGAAGAAGGACAACGTCGACATCCGCCTCTACTCGATCATCTACGAGGTGGTCGACGACGTGAAGAAGGCCATGCAGGGTCTTCTCGCGCCGACGTACGTGGAGAAGGCGCTCGGCAAAGCGGAGGTCCGCCAGGTCTTCCAGATCCCGAAGATCGGCCTCATCGGCGGCTCGTTCGTGGTGGACGGCGTCATCAAGCGCTCGGCGCTCGCACGCGTGGTCCGCGACAGCGCGGTCGTTTGGGAAGGCAAGATCGGCTCGCTGCGTCGCTTCAAGGAAGACGCGCGCGAGGTCGCCGCCGGGTACGAGTGCGGCATCGGTCTCGAGGGCATGACCGACCTGAAGCAAGGCGACGTGGTCGAGGCCTTCGAGATGGAGGAAGTCGCGGCGCCGCTGTGAGCCGAGGGGTTTGGCGGGCAATCCCCTCCGCCTCGCGAGCAAGTCGCGAGGGGCCCCCACGCCGGACCGCGCTACGCTCCGCGCGAAGACGCGCTGCGCTCCGCGGCGCCGCCTCGGGTCGGCGGCGCAGAATCCCGCGACTGCTCGCCTTCAAATCATGGTCGTAGGCATCTGTCGGATCTCGTTTCGTCTGCCAGGCACGCGGTCGCTCAAAGAGAAGCGCTCGATCGTGCGGCGGCTCGTCGAGCGGCCTCGGTCGCG
>JADZFZ010000298.1 GCA_020854145.1 Deltaproteobacteria bacterium
CCGTCGGCGCGCGACTCCAGCGCCACGTCGCCGCCGTGCGCCTGGGCAATCCGCCGCGCGATGGGAAGACCGAGGCCGGTTCCTCCCGCGCGAGTCGAGAAGAACGGCTGAAAAGCACGAACGCTCGCTTCGCTGGACAACCCCGGTCCGCGATCGCGGACCTCGTAGCTGACGAGGTGATTGGCCTGCTGGATGGCGACGAGGACCTCGCCGCCTGCCTCGGTCGCTTCGGCAGCGTTGACGAGCAGCTGCACGAGGGCTTGCTCGACCAACCCCCGGTCGAGAGGGAACTTGAGCGGAGCGCGCTCCACGCTGGCGATGCGGAACGAGACGCCGGGCCGACGCGCTTTCGCGAGGTCGAGCGCCTGCATCGCCAGATCGACGGGCGACTCTTCGCGCACGTGGACCGCCGGTGAACGCGCGAAGTCGACCAGGTCCCGCACGATGCGGCCCAACCGAGCGACCTCTTCGTCCACGCAGTCGAGCAAGATCGTCGCGTCGCCGTCGGGCACCAGACGCCGCAACGACGCAGCGCTGTTCGCGATGGTGGCGAGCGGGTTGCGGATCTCGTGTGCGAGCGCCGTGGCCATGTCCGCCACGGCGACGGCATCGACCACGGCCGACTCGGCTCGCTCGCGCACGGAGGCGAAGGACAACGTCGCGCCCCCGACCTCCGCCAGCCCGACCCGCACGTGAACGCGACGAACACCTCCGCGCGACGTGAGGATGGAGACGTCGTACTCGTTGGGGACCAGCTCGCCCGCAAGCCGCTTCCGTGCGCGTTCGGCGATCGTGGGCCGATCGTCGGGGTGCACGAGATCGAGGAAGGGTCGACCGACGAGGCGCAGCGGATCGGCCTCTTCGAGGAGGTCCGCAGCGCGCTCGTTGACGTGGAGGATCGTCCTTCCATCGACGACGAACACCGCGTCTTGGAGAACGGATAACGCCGCGACGGCAAGCTCGGGTGCGGGCTCAGGGACGAGCGGCCGATTCATCCAGTGGCGCGATGATACGACGGCCGAGCGGGGTGACCAGTGGCGGAGTCACCGACGTCCAGCCGAGGGCTTCTTGGTCGTGGCCTTCGAAGGCTTCTTGGTCGTGGCCTTGGAAGGCTTCTCGGTCTTGGTCTTGGAGCGCTTCTTGGTCTTGGTCTCGGAGGGCTTGGCCTTGTTGGTCTTGGCCTTGGAAGGCTTCTCGGTCTTGGTCTCGGAGGGCTTCTTGGTCCTGGCAGCCGCCTTCGGCTTGGCCGCGCGTCGCGGTGGTGGGCTGCTCCGTTCTCGCTCGACGCTCGAGTCGTCCCGCTCGAGCTCCGCCGTGGGGAACTCGCCCGTCTCCGAGTACTCCTTCGGGTGCGACGACACGTTGCCGAAGTACTCGCGCATCGGCACGAGGTACCACCGCATCCAGCCGTCTTCGTACCGATCGCCCTGGCCTCTCGGGATGCCGCTGTGCACGAGGGTGACCAGCGTTCCATCGTCGGTCGCTTCGACGAGGATCTCGAGGCGCGAGTCGGGCGCGCTCTCGGGAAACTCCGAGGTCCGCCACGCCTGCACGATCCTGGCGCCTTCGATCGCGATCGTCGTGCCTTCGATGTAGCCGTCCCACGCGCTGAAGCGGCCTCCCACGACCGGCTCGATGAACGCCACCCCTCCCGTGAATGCCGAGTGAGCCGCCGAGTCGAGCCACGCGCGCAGCACGTCCTCGGGCGCGACCGGCACCGTCCCGCTGACCCGAATCGAATCGCCCATCGCGGTCAGTCTACACGCCGACTCCCGGCGCGTGACCGGGGCTGTCACCTTTTCGTCGGCTCGAACGTGGAAGGGGAAAAGGAGCGCCCATGACCGCCAGCCCTTCGCCTTCCACTCGTGTCCCGGAGCTTCCTGCCCGCCTCGACGCGGTCGTCGTCGGTGGCGGGCTCGCCGGCCTCGCGGCTGCGGCGACGCTCGCGACCTCCGGCCGAACCGTCGTGCTCTTCGAGCAGTCGCGCGATCTGGGAGGGCGCGGAGCAACGCGGCTGCGCGATGGATACGCATTCAATCGCGGCGCCCACGCGTTCTACTCGGCCGGTCCCGGCGCACGTGTGCTGCAGAGCCTGGGCGTCCGACCGGTCGGACGAGCGCCCGACGCCAACGGCGCGTTCGCAGTGCGCGGCGCTCGCACGCACACCTTGCCCGTCGGTCTCGTCGGGATGCTGACGACCGGTCTCCTGTCGCTCGGCGGCAAGCTCGAAGCGGCGCGCATCATGGCGGCGCTCCCTCGTCTGGAGCCAGACGCCTTCGCGTCGCTCCCGTTCGGGCGTTTCCTCGACGAACGCGTGAAGGACCCCGCCGTGCGCGAGCTCGTCTGCGCGCTCGCCCGCGTGCTCACGTACACACACGACGTCGCCGGCCAGAGCACCGGGGTCGTCATCACGCAGGCCCGGGCGCTCGAGAAGGGCCCCGTGCTCTATCTCGACGGCGGGTGGCAAGCGCTCGTCGAGCAGATGCGCGACGTCGCACGCGCGCGTGGCGTCCACGTCGTCACCGGAGAACGTGCGGCGCGAATCGAGATCGACGAGTCGAACGGCGGACGCGTCGTGGGCGTGCGTCTGGCCGACGGCACGCACGTCGCCACCGACCACGTCGTCGTCGCCGCGTCGCCGCAGGTCACCGCGAGCCTCGTGCGCGACGGCAAGGATGCGACGCTGCGCGGCTGGGTCGAGCGCGCGGTCCCCGTTCGGGCCTGCTGCCTCGACGTGGCGTTGCGATCGTTGCCGCGCCCGTATGCGCGATTCGCGCTCGGGATGGACCGGCCGACGTACCTCTCGGTCCACTCCGCGACCGCGGCGCTCGCGCCCGACGGAGGCGCGCTCGTTCACACGATCCGGTACCTCGCGCCTCACGAGAGCCCGGGAGACGAGGGCATCGCCGAGCTCGAAGGTCTGCTGGATCGCCTGCAGCCCGGGTGGCGTGACGTGCTCGTCGCGCGCCAGGACCTGCCGTCGATCACGGTGACGCACGACGCAGCGACGGCGGCGCGCGGAGGGCTCGCGGGGCGTCCTGGTCCGGCCGTGCCCCACATCGATGGCCTCTTCGTCGCGGGCGACTGGGTCGGCTCGCGCGGTCATCTCGCCGATGCGTCGCTCGCGAGCGGCCAGGACGCTGCGCGCAGCGTGCTCGAGCACCTCGGCGCGCTCGCGCTGGCGGCATAACATGGGCGCCATGGGGACGGCGGTGCCTCGCGACGGGCGCGAAACGACGCGCACCTCACGGGACGCGGCGGCCGCGCTCGGCGTCGAGCTCGAGCGACATCGCGACGTGGTCTGGGGGCTCTGCTACCGCATGACGGGCAGCGCCGCCGACGCCGACGACATCGTGCAGGAGACGTTCACCCGCGCGATCGCCACGCCTCCGCGACGCACCGACGAGCCCTGGCGTCCGTGGCTCGTGCGCGTCGCCTGTAACCTCGCGCGCGATCATCTGCGCCGCCGACGCCGACGCGCGTACGTCGGGCCGTGGCTGCCGGAGCCCATCGAGACCGACGCGGAGCCGCCGTCGTTCGAGCCCGGCGGAGCGCCGCTGCTCGGCAACGCCGAGGCCCGATACGCCGAGCTCGAGAGCGTCTCCTTCGCGTTCCTCCTCGCGCTCGAGGCGCTGACGCCCAGCCAACGTGCGGTGCTGCTCCTGCGCGACGTGTTCGACTACTCGGTCCGCGAGACCGCCGGTGCGCTCGCGATGTCGGAAGCGAACGTCAAGACGACCCATCTGCGCGCGCGCCGCGCGATGGACGCTTACGACGCGGCTCCCTCGCGGCCCTCGCGCGAGCTCGCCGCGCGCACCAAGGGCGCGCTCGAGAAGCTGCTGCTCGGGCTCCTGTTGCAGGACACATCCGCCGTCGAGGCGACGCTCGCATCCGAGGTTCGTGCGCTGTCGGACGGCGGTGGCGAGGTCTACGCCGCGCTCAAGCCCATCCTCGGTCGCGATCGCGTCACGCGTTTCCTGCTCGGTCTCGCCCGGCGCCGCAGCGTCCGCTCGTCCGAGATCCGAATCGTCAACGGCTTGCCCGCGATGGTCGCGCGTTTCGCCGACGAACGAGCCGGCGAGGCGGACACGATGGTGTTCCGCGTGGACGTCGCGCCCGACGGCGGGATCCGCGCCATCCACACGGTCCTCACGAGCCGGAAGCTCGCCGCGATCGCCTCGATCTGACCCGCTGCCCGACTGGCGTGGGCTCGGCTCGCCGGTTCCCGCTGCGGCTCAGAACCGCACGCGTACGCCGGTCGGCGTCGCCGACACGGCGACGTCCTCGGGAGGGTCTTCTTCGGCATCGCCCGAGCGCGAGAGCACGAACAGGTCGAGCGCCACGGCGGCGAGCCCGAGCGCGCCGACGACGATCGACGCGTTGGCGAGATCGCGGCTCGTCTCGCCGTCGCTCGCGATCTCGGCCGTCGGCGTGCGCTCGAAGTCGTCGTGGAGGCTGCTCGCGGAAAGTCCGAACGCGACCACGCCGATGACGCCCGCGACCGCGACGCCGCCGCCGATCCACGTCAACGCGCCCGGGCCGCCCCATCCGCCGCGATCCTCGCCCGTGTCTTCGCTGCCCGAGCCATCACCCTCGCCCGAGCCCGAGCCATCACCCTCGCCCGAGCCCGAGCCATCACCCTCGCC
>JADZFZ010000299.1 GCA_020854145.1 Deltaproteobacteria bacterium
CGCCCTGCTCGAGAAGCACAAGGGCAACGTCAGCGAGGCCGCGCGATCGGCGGGGCTCAATCGCACCTATCTGCACCGGCTGATCCGCCGCCACCGGGTCCGCGGAGAGTGATTCCGCCCGCGACCCGACGACGAATGGAGCTGCTCGCCCGGGAGCCTAAGGGTTAACTGCGGTCAAGGATCCTCGGTGCTCGATGAGGTCGATCCCGTCCCCCGGAGGGCGAGGCGAGTCGTGCGGTTGGGGTGAATCCGGGCGGTGACGAAGCGGCGCGGGGAGCCATTCAGCGGGCGGAGCTCGAGACGGTGGGTGCCCTCGGGCAAGACGGTGCCGACGAGCGGCGTCCGGCCGAGCCGGCGTCCGCGCAGATAGACGTCGGACTCGGGGATTGCCATGAGGTTGAGCGAGCCGGTGGCGCTTCGCACGGGCGTAGCCGGAGGCGTGCGCGGAGTGCGCGACGGCGAACGCGGGGAGTCGCCGCCCCTCACCCCGACCCTCTCCCCATTCGGGGAGAGGGGGCCTGGTCCCGAGCTCGTCGAGCGCTCGCCACTCACGCCCTCGCCACTCACCCCGACCCTCTCCCCATTCGGGGTGAGCGGGCCTGGTCCCGAATTTCGCCTTCCGACCAGGGTGCTTCGGTTGTGGGGCGTGGGAGGCTCGGAAGGCGAATTCCTGGGCCCCTCACCCTGCCTCTCCCCGCGTTGCGGGGAGAGGGGACGCGCGTCCATGGGTCGCGGGCGCGTCGAGGCGTTCGGTTGCTCGGAATCCTGTGAGCGAATCGACCACGCGACGACGGCAATCGACAACGAGATGGCCACGACGGCCGCGGCGACGGCCACGACGATCGTGGTGGTGCGGTCGCGGTGCGGCGCCACGTTGCGCCCCACGGGAGGCGGAGGAGGCGGGACGACGCGCAGTCGCGCCGAGGGCGGCCGGTCGTGCGTCGCGGCATCCGTCTCGAGCACGGGCGCGGGCGTGGCGCCACCGGGGTTGCCGAGCTCGAGGATCGTGCGCTCGTCGGTGGCGACCGCTTCGGGCAGCGAGCTCTTCAGATAGGCCGAGACGGCTGCGTGACCGTTTCGCTCGGTCCTTCCGTGCAGCCAGTCTTCGAGCAGGTCGGCGAGCTCTCCCGCGCTCGCAATCCGATCCTCCCGGTCGCGACGCAGCGCCCCGAGAACGATGTCGTCGAGCGCCTTGTCGCACTCGGGTCGGTGCTTGCTGGGTCGCGTCAATCGCTCGTGCAGGACGCGCACGACGACGTCGGTGTGGCGTCCTCCGTGAAAGAGGCGCTTGCCGGTGATGGCCTCCCACAAGACCACGCCGAGCGCCCAGACGTCGGCGCGACGGTCGACGCTCGTCGCGTCGTCGATCTGCTCCGGCGCCATGTAGCCGAGCTTGCCGCGGAGCTCGCCCTCCCGTGTCGTGACCATGCCGCCTTCGATGCGCGCGATGCCGAAGTCGAGCACCTTGCACGGGCCTGCGAACAGGACGAAGAGATTCTGCGGCGAGACGTCGCGGTGAACGAGCCCGAGCGCTCGGCCGTCCTCGGTGGTCAGCTCGTGCGCTGCGTGCAGGCCGCGCGCGGCGTCGGCGACCACGCGAGGGCCGAGCCACACGGGCAGGTCGCGCCCGATGCTCTGCATGATCGCCGAGAGCGGCAGCCCACGCAGGTACTCGAGCACGAGATAGAGGGTGCCGTCGTCGTCGCGCCCGAAATCGGTGACCTGACAGACGTTCGGGTGCTCGATTCGCCCCGCGATGTTCGCCTCCTCGTGGAACATGCGGAGCAGGCGATCCGAGTCCTCGAAGTGCGGGTGAATCAGCTTGAGCGCAAACCACTTGCCGAAGCCGCCCGGGCCCTCGATGTCGGCGAGATAGACGGCCCCCATCCCGCCGCTGCCAATCTTGCGGCGTAATCGATACCGCCCGATGCGGCGACCCGTCTCGGCGGTGGGGTTCTTCGGTCGCGCGGCAGCCATTCGAGGACCGACGGCAGTAATCGTCTCACCGCCACGCCGGGACGTCGATGGGGCCGAGCTCGATGCGCGTCAGGTCGTCGCCGCTCGACGCCACGACGATGCCCACGATCACGGCGCCCACGACGATTGCGCCCGCGCCGCCGACGAGCCAGGGCCACACGGGCATCCCGGAATCGTCGTCCTCGCGACGCCGTCGCCTGTCGCGCCCCTCGGAGCCCGACGATCGATCGGTGACGCGCGCCGTGCGGTGGACGGCCCGCACGAGCGTGGCGCCGCTCGAGGTCTCGGCGGTCGCGGCGCACGACCAGCGCACGCGCGCGTCGGGCAGCGAGAGCGCCACTTCGCGGGAGTCCGCGACGAGCGCGTCGGCCGCGCGCGGAGAAGGGTCGTCGTCGCCACGCGTGCAGCGCAATCGCAGACGCGTGACGAGCTCCGCGACGTCGGGCGTCAGACGCGCGGTCACGATGCGGCCACCCGTGTCGCTCGCTTCGGCCACGATGCGCAGCCGAAGCGCCTCGCCGTCGAGCGCCTGGCGCGCCTCGTCGAACAGTCGACCCGCGCGGCTCGAGCTGCCTTCGGGCGGCTCCACGTGAGGGTCGAGCGCGACCGCGCGCGTGGCATGGCCGCGGGCCGCGTCGGCGCGCCGGAGCAAGAGCTCGATCGTCGCGAGGAACCGATACGCCTCGGTGGCGTCTTCGCGCGTGAGCTCGGGGCTCGCGAGCACCTCGGTGAACAGGTCGCGCGCCCGGCGGAAGCTCGCGTCGTAGAACGCCGCACGCGCGGCCTCGATCCCGGGGCTCTGCGCGAGCACAGGCATCGAGAGCGCCCACGGAATCACGAGCGCAGCGACGCACACGACTCGCCAGCCGAGCCTCCCGCGCCCCACAACCGGAGCACCGTGGTCGGAAGGCGAGATCACGCGCGCAGTATCGACGGCGCTCGGTGGGCTGTGAAGCTTTCGGTTCAGGGGGACGTGCAGCCCGACCTGGGATCGCACACCTCTCCGCTGGCGCAGAGATGATCGCGCGGAGGCGCGAGACAAACGCCGTCCTCGCAGCGAGCAGGCGCGCACGGCGTGGCGCTCGGACAGTCGGAGTCCGATCCGCACTGGGGCGCACCGCAGTGCTCGGGAGTCTCCGGCGTGCAACGCATGTCGACGCAAGCGCCCGCGAAGCACGCTTGCGGCGTCCGGTCCGGACCGAGCGTGCAATCGACGCCCTCGCAGGAGCGCGAGAGCACGACGGTGACCGCAGGCAGCGTCGCGTCGTCGACCCGCAGCGCCGTGTAGAGGAACGGCTCCACGAAGGGGTCGGTGCTGCTCTCGGACTCGGGATCCCAGAGCTCGACGGCGATGAACAGCGGGTTGCTCGTGCGCTCGACGAGGCCGAGACGGACGCCGCGATCGAAGTCCTCGCCCGGCAATGCGAAGACCCAGTTCATGAAGGTCGGCTCGCGCGAACCGTCGTCGGACCAGCCCGCGTAGATGGCGACACCCGCGAGCTCGCGGCCGGGCACGTAGTCGGTCTTGACGTCGACGGCGATGGGCCTCTCCGTCTCTCCGCAAGCGACGATCGACGCGAGCACGGA
>JADZFZ010000300.1 GCA_020854145.1 Deltaproteobacteria bacterium
CCTCCAGAACGCCCGGCATTGATAGCAGCTTCCCCGGTGGGCCGTCACGACGGGCTCCGCCGTTACCACCAATTTTCGGCATCGTGCCACGCTGCGCGGTAGGCTTCTCCCCACCGGGGGTTCCCGGGCGAGATGCCCTTCTGGCCGCCAGCGTCGCCGTACGCAGTCATCGTTCTCGAGGAGCTTCGCGCTGCGTTGGCCCCCGAGCTCGTCGATCAGGTCCTGCGCGACGCCGTGGAGCCGAGCCTCGAGCCCGAAGATGCGGCGGCGATGTTGCTGTTCGCGGACACGCGGTTGCGCGCGGCGTTGCGCGCACGCGTGCGTGGCGCGACCGCGGACATCGTGGCCGAGCGCGTGCGCGACGCGCTGCTGCCCATCGCGGCGCAGAGCAGTCGCGCGCGGTCCCAGGAGGTCACGGCTCGGCCCGCCGGGCCCGCAGGCGCGCGCGTCCGCGTGGCGGTCTTCCACACGGAGCCGCAGCTGCGCGAGACGTTGGCCGCGGGTCTCGAGATGCTCGGCTTCGAGACGGAGGTCTTCGCGTCGGTCGCGTCCCTGCTGCCCGCGCTCACCGTGCAGTGGATCGACGCGGTGGTGGTGCCCGCAGAGCTGTCGGCGTCGGACGCGCGCGCGCTGAGCGATTGGCTCGAAGGCTCTCCGGGCGCGTGCCCCGTCATCGTCTGGCCGTCGGGCGACCGCGGTCGCCGCGCGACGTGGGGAGGAGCGATCGCGGGCGCTCACGTGTTGCCGAACGCGGACCTCGGCGACCTCGCGGCGGCCGTGATGAGCCTCCCTCACGTGCGACCGCGCGCAGCACAATCCGGCTCGCGCTGACCGGCTACGGGAACGCGAGCTCGGCCGTCGCGTCACCGCCGGGCGCCACGACCACGGGCACCTCGCGCGTCTCGCCGCGATGCCGCGCGCGCAGCAGGTAGCTGCCCGCGGACAGCGTGGCGCGCACGCCGGGTGTGAGGGTCGCCACGCGTTGGCCGCCACGGAGGATCTCGATCATCGCGGCGGCGCGTTGCCCGCCGCGCACGACGGCCGCCGTCAGGGTGCCCGTCGCGAAGTCGGCCTCCACGCGCGCGGTCCTCCCTGCCACGACGGATACCGGAAACGTGCGCGTCGGTCGGTCCAGGACGCCGTCGATCG
Source organism: Deltaproteobacteria bacterium (assembly GCA_020854145.1). Lineage (GTDB taxonomy): Bacteria > Myxococcota_A > Polyangia > Polyangiales > JADZFZ01 > JADZFZ01. The sequence goes on from JADZFZ010000300.1 coordinate 1,150, forward strand.
AGACGACGATCCGATAGTTGCCCGCGGGCACACGCCCGCCGGCGCTCGCTCCGCCGCGCGCCGCGACGCTGCCGTCGTCGCGCCGGGCCTCCCACGATCCGGTGCAACCGGCGGTCTGCCCGTTCTGGCGTATCTCCACCTCGACACGACCGGCGGCTTGCGCGTGCGCGACGCTCGTCGCCCCGAGCGCGACGCAAACCGTCACGCAGAGCTCGGCGGACGCGGCGCGGACCGGCGGCATGCGAACGAGGACGATGGTACTCCCATCCCCATTCAAAGCCCCGCCCGGCCTTGACAGGCGTGCCTCGCCCTTCTAGAAAGCCGCCTCCCGACGTGGCCCTCGTCCGCGCGGGGCGAGCAGCGAAATGCAGACGTTCATCGCGAAGAAAGAGCAAGTCCAGCGGCAGTGGTTCGTCGTGGACGCGGCAGGCCAACCTCTCGGCCGCCTCGCCACGCGCATCGCAACCGTGTTGAGCGGCAAGCACAAGCCGACGTTCACGCCCCACGTGGATACGGGCGATTTCGTCATCGTGGTCAATGCCGACAAGATCGTGCTGACCGGCAAGAAGATGGCGGAGAAGCTCTACCACCGGTGGTCCGGCCACACGGGCGGGTACAAGGTCGAGACGGCCAAGCAGCTCAACGCGCGTCACCCCGACCGCCTCGTGACGAAGGCCGTCAAGAACATGCTTCCTCACTCGGTGCTCGGACGGCACATGCTGAAGAAGCTCAAGGTCTACGGTCGCCCCGACCATCCGCACGCGGCACAAAAGCCCGAGCCGATGCCCGTCGTGAGCTGAACCCAGAAGAAGAGCAGAAGGTCGGACGATGGAGACGGCAACTCAAGCGACGGGTCGACGCAAGCGCGCGGTAGCGCGTGTCGTGGTCAAGCCCGGTACCGGCAACATCCGCGTGAACGATCGCTCGCTCGAAGAGTACTTCGCGCGCGCCACGTGGGTCATGGTCGCGCGGCAGGCGCTCGAGGCTCTCGAGGTCGGCTCGCGTTACGACGTGAGCGTCAACGTCTGCGGCGGCGGGCTCTCTTCTCAGGCCGAGGCGGTGCGCCACGGCATCTCTCGCGCGCTGTCCAAGGACGACGGTGACGCGCGCAGCGCACTGCGCCGCGCCGGCTTCATCACGCGCGACGCCCGGGAGAAAGAGCGCAAGAAGTACGGCCAGCCCGGCGCGCGCAAGAAGTTCCAGTACTCGAAGCGCTGAGACCATGAGCCACGAAGCTCCGTTCGCCTCGAGCAACGTCGAGGGGCGCGATCGCGTGCTTCGACGAGCTCGGCACGAACGGGCCTCCGGCGAGCGCTGAGATCATGTCCGTGGCACGCGTCGCAGTCGTCGGCGCGAGCGGCTACACCGGGGCGGAGCTGCTGCGCATCCTGCTCGGCCATCCGTCGGTCGAGGTCGCGCTCGTCTGCGCGCACAAGGAAGCGGGCAAACGCGTCTCGCAGGTCCACCCGTCGCTCCGGGGGATCTGCGACGCGGAGCTCGTGCCCTTCGAGCTCGCGCGCGTCCGCGACGCCGCCGACATCGTGTTCTGCGCGCTGCCCCACGGCGCGAGCGCGGGGATCGTCGGACAGCTGGCGGACGCCGGTCTGCGCGTCCTCGATCTCTCGGCGGACTTCCGGCTTCGCGACGTGTCGGTCTATCGGCACTGGTACGGCGAGCACCCGCGGGCGGACCTGCTCGCGCACGCCGTCTACGGATGCCCCGAGCTCCATCGCGACGCGATTCGCGAGGCCGCCCTCGTCGCGGTGCCCGGCTGCTACCCGACGGCGTCCGTGCTCGCGCTCGCGCCGCTGCTCGCGCGCGATCTCGTCGACTCGCGCGGTCTCGTCGTCGACGCCAAGAGCGGCGTCACCGGAGCCGGTCGCGCGCCCACGCAGGGAACGCATTTCCCGGAGACTGCCGAAGGCATCCGCGCGTACAAGCTCGGCGGTCAACACCGCCACACGTCCGAGATCGAGCAAGAGCTCTCTCTCGTCGCGGGCCACGACGTGCGCATCACGTTCTCTCCGCATCTGGTGCCCATGTCGCGCGGCATCCTCGTGACCGCGTATGCCTCGTCGCGAGACGGCACCACGGTGGACCGGTGCCGCGAAGCAGCCTCGGCGATGTACGCGTCGTCGCCGAGCGTCGCGGTGCTCGAGGCGGGCGAGCACGCGGACACGTTGTGGGTGCGTGGCAGCAATCGAGCGCACGTCGGCTATTTCGTCGATTCGCGCACCGGCCGTGTGATCGCCCAATCGGCAATCGACAATCTCGTCAAGGGAGCGTCCGGTCAGGCCGTGCAATGCCTGAACGTCATGCTCGGCCTCGACGAGCGGACGGGGCTGTCCGGCGCCGCCGTCTATCCCTGATCACGGCGCGACTCCCAGTCGCAGCATCGCGTCGAGGTAGAGCTCGGTCGTGCGATTGAGCGCCTCGAGCGAGATCCACTCGTCGGGTGCGTGCCCTCGATACTCGGTGCCCGGAAACGAAGGCCCGAAGTTGACCGCGCCCGGGAACAGCCGCGCGTAGGTGCCGCCGCGGCTCGATTGCAGCTCGCCCTCCTGCCCCGTGTGATCGCGCCAGATCGCCAGCAGCGTCCGAACGAGCGGGCCCGACGTGTCGGCCACGTGCGGATCACCCACGTAGATCTCCGCCGCCTGGGCGACCTCGGGATGAATGACGCGGATTCGGGCCAGCGCCTGCGCGAGCGACGCACCGAACTCTTCGCGCGTCCGACCACGCGGTCTGCGCATGTTCACCTTCAGCACGACCTTGCCCGACTCGACCTTCAGCACCGTCGGCGAAGCGACGAGACGGCCCATCAGATCGTCCTCGTAGGCGACTCCGAGCCGCTCGCCGTGGTGGTCGCCGTCGAAATGCTCGGCGACCACGTCGAGCATCGACCGAATCGCACCGGGCGCGACGTCGAGCCGCCGCGCCATCGCCGCGAGCAGCCAGAGCGCATTGTGCCCTTCGTCGGCGGCCGACGAATGCACCGCCGCGCCGTGCGTCGAGACGACGACCCGCGGTCCGCCGGTGCCACGGGCCGCGCCGGCCGGAGCGGGCGGCTCGGGTCGAACGGCGACCTCGATGCGCCAAGGAGCCGCCGCGTTCGTCGACCGCCGGGACGCGAGCTCCTCGTCCGCCAGGCGTCTCGCGCGCTGCACGAGCGCCTCGGCAGTCTCGCCCGACGGCGCCAGCGTCAGCTCGGCGTCGCCGGGAACCTGCGTCAGGAACAAGCCCCCGCGCACGTCGAGCGCCCGCGGTCGTCGCCCCGAGCGACGCGGCGAGCGCTCCATCGGGACCTCGAGGCCCCACGCGACGAACCCGCTCTCCGCTGCCACCACCGGGAACTCGGAATCGATGGACACGACTCGATCCGCACGCGGCGCGCTCTCGACGTACCGGCGCATCCCGTCCCAATCGGCCTCCTCGCCGGTGCCGATCACGAGCACGACGTCACCCGCAGGGACGATCCCCGCTTCGCGCAGGAGCGCCATCCCGACCATGGCCGCGGCGATTGGGCCTTTGTCGTCTTCGGCCCCGCGGCCGAGCAATCGGCCTTCGCGCACGACGGCGCGAAACGGAGGGAACGTCCATCCGCTCGGCACGACGTCGGGCGCCGAGGGTGCGGGCGGATCGTTGACCGGAACCACGTCGCCGTGTGCGACGAGCGCGAGACGGCGACCCGGTCGCGCCGGATCCCCGCGGAGCACGATCTCGTACGCGTCGTGCGCGCCCGAGATCGAGAATCCCAATCCGGCCTGCTGCGCCCAGCGCTCGAGGAACGCGGCCATCTCGCGAAAGGCCGGATTGTCCGCGGGCGGCGCGATGGCGAACACCGTCTGGAACCCGACCAATCGAGACGTCAGCGCGAGCACCTCGTCGGGGGCACAATGATGCGCAATCGTCTGGATCACGGCGGAAGCCGCGGACAGAGCCTCGGGCCTCGGCCGCTCGGGCGGCGCCCACGCGGTCAGGCGCATCTCGTCGTCGCGCTGCCTCCGGAATCGCGCCCGTCGAATCGCGAGACGCCGAAAGCGCTCGACGCGCTGTCGCGGCTCGCCCTGACACGCGCCCGCCCATTCGGCGTCCGAGACCTCCGTCGCCGCGGGCTCGACGGCGCGGATCGGAGCGCGCCGCGGCTGCGGCGTGGGTGGTGCCGTGCCGCACGCGCCGCCGAGCAACGCGAGCGCCACGAAGGCGCGTGACGACGGGCGGATGACGGGCTTCATCGCGCGGGAGCATAGTCCAGCGCGACCGGGCTCGTGAGGGTCGCGGCGCACCTTGTGGGCTTGACGGCCGTAGGGCGCGGGGCGCACAACGAGGAGGCTTTCGGGAGGCAGAGATGGCTTGCTCCATTCGTCGATGCGTCGGGCTGGTCGTGGTCGGGATGTTGGCGCTGTCGGGATGCGGAGAGGACGATCCGGATCCTCGCGGCGGGACGGATTCGGGCCGGGACGGCGCGATCCCGATCGACGCGAACAGGCCGGACGCGACTCCATCGGACAGCGGCTCGGGTGACCTCGGATCCGATGGGTCCACGCCCGACGACGCGACGACTCCGGACGACGCGGAGCCGAGCGACTCCGGGCCCTGCGAGCCATTGCCGTGCGCGGCGCCGCCGTCCGGATGTCGGTACGAAGGCACGACCTGCACGAGCTGCGGCACGCTCGTCTGCGAGGACGGCGGGACCACGTGCGTCGAGTGCCCCGATCCCGGCGAATGCTGCAGCTACGACTCGCCCACCTGCGAATCGTGCGGCGAGGCCATCTGCTTCACCGTCGATTGTGCGGCGCCGCCTCCGGGCTGCCATTACCAGGGCGGCTCTTGCCGGAGCTGCGGTGAGCTCGTCTGCGAAGGAGACGCGGGCATGGGCGGCGAGCCGTGCGGGCCCGTCACCTGCCGAGACGGGTTGGTGTGCTGCAACGCGAGCTGCGGCATCTGCACGCCGCCGGGCGGCAGCTGCATCGAGATCGCCTGCGAAGATGCCGGCATGGGCGAGCGTCGCTGCGGCGCGCGGCTCGGTGACACCTGCGGCCGCGATGGCTGGTGCGATTTCGACGACGGCGGCCTCTGCGGCGCGACCGACGCAACGGGCGTCTGCCGTCCTCGTCCCGAAGCGTGTCCCGCCGTCTTCATGCCGGTGTGCGGCTGCGACTTCGTCACCTACGGGAATGCGTGCGAGGCCCACGCGTCCGGGATCGACGACGCCACGACTGGCGAGTGCAGCGGCGAGCCGGCGTTGTGCGCCGCCGTGCTGTGCATGGAAGGCACGCTCTGCCAGGTGTGCGACGCCCCCGGCGGCCCCGAGCCGCGCTGCCTGCGTCCCGGCGAGGCGTGCGAAGGCACCTCCACGCGCGATTGCCGGATGACCGGCTGCGCCGCCGGCTCCACGTGCCAGGAGTGCCGCGCAGTCGGCGGCGCACGCTGGGTGTGTCTGCCCGACGGCACCGTCTGCTGACCCACGCTCGAATGGGATCATCCCCGATCCGGGGATGATCCCTGGATCACCGATCGATGGGCGGCCGCGCGGCTATCGGCCCGATCTGCGCGAGGGGCGC
>JADZFZ010000301.1 GCA_020854145.1 Deltaproteobacteria bacterium
CGAACACGGCGAGCGATCCGATGGCGTGCGGCATGTGCGGCAGATCCTGCGGCGCCAACCAGACGTGTGCCTCGGGCTCCTGCCGCTGCACCGCGCCGTGGATCGACTGCACGGCCGCGCCGGGATGCGAGACGAACCCCGAGACCGACCCGATGCACTGCAGCGGCTGCGACATGCCGTGCGACGCGGGACAGTCCTGCGTGATGGGCGTCTGCCAAGCGTGCACGAGCGACACGCAGTGCACGCCGTCGCTCGCGTGCCAGGCAGGGTCGTGCGACGCGGGCGAGTGCACGATCTCCACGGATCCCGGCTTCTGCGTGATCGCGGGAGTCTGCGTGGTCTCGGGCGCCGCCAACCCCGCCAACCAATGCGAGAGCTGCCAGCCCGGCGTCAGCCAGACCGGCTGGTCGCCGCGCGCGGGGTCGTGCAACGACAACCTCTACTGCAACACCGGGGAGACGTGCGTCGCCGGCAGCTGCAGCGGCGGCTCGCCGCGCGTCTGCGACGACGGTCGGGCCTGCACGATGGACGCGTGCGACGAGGCGGGCGATCGCTGCAACGACACGCTGCTCCCGGGCTTCTGCCTCATCTCGGGGACGTGCCGCAGCGACGGCGAGACGAACCCGATGAACCCCTGCCAGATCTGCACTCCGGCGCTGAGCACGACCGCCTGGTCCGGCAACGATGGCGCGGCCTGCACCGACGCCCAGTTCTGCACGACGAACGCGTGCGCGGGCACGAGCTGCGGCGTCACCGGCACGATCGACTGCAGCGACGCGTTCGCGTGCACGACCGACACCTGCAACGAAGGCACCGACTCGTGCGATCACCCGATCGACGCAGGATCGTGCCTCATCGACTCCGTGTGCCGGACCAATGGTGAGGACAATCCCGCCAACGAGTGCGAGGAGTGCTTGCCAACTACCAGCCAGACCGCCTGGACCGACGTGATGGATGGCACCCCGTGCTCGCTCGGTGCTTGCCAAGGAGGGATCTGCGAACCCGGCCTGCCGGACGCGGGACCGCCAGCGGACGCGGGCGTGATCGAGGATGGCGACATCACCTGCCGCGCTCCAGGCGATGCATGCATGGGCATCGAATGACCGAGACGAGCGGCCGGTACATCCCTCTCTTCGACCTCGCGGCGGGCGGGATGGGCGTCGTCTCGGTGGCCCAGCTCCGGGGCGACCGGGGCTTCCGCAAGACGGTAGCCGTGAAGCGGATTCACCCGCAGCTCGCGAGCGATGCGCAGTTCTACGAGCTGCTCGCCCGAGAGGCGCACGTCGCGTCGCTCATCCGCGATCCGGGTGTCGTGCAGGTCCACGAGCTCGTCGAGCAGAACGGCGAGCTCGTGCTCGCGATGGAGCTCGTCGAGGGCGTCTCGCTCAAGAAGCTCCAATACGCGGTCGAAGCTGCCGAGGCTTCGTTCCCGATTGCGGTTGCGGCCAGAATCCTCGCCAAGGTCGGCCGGGCGCTGCACGCCGCGCACACGGCGACCGACGAGAGCGGCCATCCGCTCTCCATCGTCCATCGGGACGTGTCGCCCCAGAACGTGCTCCTCTCGTTTCGCGGCGACGTGAAGGTCACGGATTTCGGGATCGCGAAGGCGCTCGCGAGCGAGGAAGCCACGCGCAGCTCGACCGTCCGCGGCAAACCTGCCTACCTGTCTCCCGAGCAGATCTCCGGAGAGGCGGTCGACCTGCGGAGCGATATCTGGTCTCTCGGGATCGTGGCGTTCGAGCTCGTCACGGGTAGGCGCCTGTTCAAGGGACGAAACGACCTCGAGACGCTCCGGCTCCTGCTCGAAGGAGAGATCCCTTATCTCGACGCCGTGAGGGCGGACGTGCCCTCCGCGCTCGCGAGCGCGGTGCACCGTGCGCTCCAGCGCGACCCCGCGGCCCGCTGGTCGAGCGCGCTCGACTTCGCCCAAGCCATCGAGTCGTCGGTCGAAGGCGGCTTTGCGCGCCGCGACGACGTGGCAGCGCTGCTCGCGACGTACCTTCCCGACGAGGAGCGCGCCTTCACCGACCGATTGCGTGGTGCCCTCGCGAGCGCGCTCGATGCCGCCAGCGCGCCGCGCGTGATCCAGCGTCGCGTCAGCCCGCGGCCTTTCCGCTTTGCCGGATTGATGGCATCGGCTTTCGCGGTGACGCTGGCTATCCGCTTGTTTGCCTGGCCCGCTCTGGAGAGCTCACCGGCTGCCGTCGATCCCCCACGCGAGCGCGCGCTACAGGCCCGTCCGGAGGACACGACGCGAGCGGTCGATCCGACGCCGGCGCCGGTGGGACCTCGACACGTCGCGGACACTCCGGTGCCAGCCGCCGGCGCCGCGTCGCCTGCGGACGTCCCTTTGGTCGCGCCGGTCGTGCCCGTCGAGGCGGCGCCCCCGGACCCCCCCGAGGAGCGCGCCGATCGACCGCGCCGTCGGGATCGTGAGCCGCCGTCCGGAGTCGTCGAGCCGCAACGACCGCAACGCCCTGCTGCCGGCACGGCGGCGTCGCCGGCGGGCTCTCCCTCGACCCCTGCGCGCACGCCCACGCCGCCGCGTCGCCCCGCCTACATCGAAGAGTTCCCCCTGTGAAACGGTTCGGCGCGCTCTTGACGGCATGGCTGCTCTTGCCGCTTCCGGCAAACGTGCTCTTGCCGCCATCGGTGCACGCGCAGTCACAGCCCACGCCCGCTCCCGCCGACCTCGCGCAGGCCCGTGAGCTCTTTCGGCAGGGTGTCGATCGACTGCGTGCGAGCGAGTGGTCGCAAGCGTGTGACCTCCTGCGTCGCTCGAACGAGCTGGTCGAGGTCGCGCAGACGCACCTCAACCTGGCAGTCTGCTCCGGCATGCTCGGTCGCATCCTCGACCAGAGCGAGCATCTACGTGCCTTCTTGCGACTGGCCGGTCCCGACATCGACCCCGAGCGAATCGAAGAGGCGCGGCGCACGGTGGAGTCGCTCGAGCCGCGCATCCCGAGGATCGTCGTCCGCGTGCGCGGCACACCCGAAGAGGGATTCCAGGTCAGCGTCGATCGATCCGTCCTGCCGCGGGCGGCCTGGGGCACGCCGCGACCCGTCAATCCCGGACAGGTCCGCATCGAGGCGCGGGGCGAGTCGTACGTGACGTTCCGCTCGACGGTGCGCGTCCAGACCGGCGAGACGATGGAGGTCGAGGTCCCTCTCGTCATGCGCCCTCGCGCCGTCGCCAGGGATGACCAGCGACGGCGCGACGAC
>JADZFZ010000302.1 GCA_020854145.1 Deltaproteobacteria bacterium
CGCCCGCCCCGTCCAAAAGCCTCGACATCAACGCCCGGATCTGCTGACGCGCACCCCCGCGATGGACCTCGTGGAGCCGGTCACGCGCACGCTCGATCACGAGCAACGAGAAGGCGCGCTAACACGGAACTCCTTCTCGACGGCGAGGACGTCGCGGTGGTCGAGCACACCCTGCGCGCGGACGAACGCGCGCACCATCGCGACGCCCTCACCGAACTCGTGCAGGCCCGTCATCCGCTCGGCGCCCCAGGCCTCGCTGAACAGAGCGAGCGCGCGCTCCTCGTCGAGCGGCCCCGTGCGCTCCTGGTCGATCACCTCTCGCAGTAGGCGCTCGAGCGTCGAGTGGACGACCTTGCCGAACCGGAGCGGCATCCCCGGCTCGCCGTGCAGGCGGTCGATGTACTGGAGCTTGAACGACAGCGGGCACTGCTCGAACCGCGAGAGCCGACTGTACGAGAGGTGCTTGTTCGTGAAGGTCATCGCGTGGGCAAAGCGACGCCTCCGCACCAGGGACACCCGGCCGAGTCCTCCCGTGCACGGTCAGGTAGACTCACTCGATGGCGCGGTCCTGGCTCGAGGCCATGATGCCGGAGATCCTCGCGAGCCTTCCCCCGCCGGTCTTCGCGCCGGCCATCGTCCACTCGTTCGGCGAGGTGCGCACGGTCATCGCGATGATCGAGTCGTCCGTCGAACAGAAGCAGGTCGAGGTCGAAGCGGAGCAGCGCGAGACACTCGCAAGAGCGGCAGCGGACCCGAATCACAGCTGGCTCAAGTCCCGAACCTTTAGCAGCGTGATGGCCACAGAGTGGGACGTGCGGTTCACGTTTCCGCTCATCCTGCGTCGATCCCTCATGATCGCCATCTCGTCGCACACGGAGCACGCGCTCGAGCGCTGGTGCGCGTGGCTCCATGGGAACTGGTCCCTCCAGACCACACCCAAGGCGTTCAAGAAGGCGAAGGGGTCGACGATGCACGCCTACTTGCTCTACCTGCGCGACGAAGCGCAGCTCGCTCTGGGCGACTTCGAGGCTTGGCCGGAGTGGCAGGCCGTTGACGCCTACCGCCTCGTTCGGAACTGCCTGGCGCATGACGGCGGAGTCATCGACAGCGCCGGCGATCGCGCGAAGATCGCCGCGCTCCCGGACGTGGAGGTCGACGACAGCGGGCTCTTCTCGGAAGATCCGATCATCCAGCTCGGAGCGAAGGCGTGCGAGCACGCCGTCGAGGCGGCGGACACCCTGCTCACCCGCATCGCCGGCGTGGCGGCGAAGGACTCGCGCGCACCGACCGCAAATCCCTAGTCGCCGCTTGCCACCACGGTGTGCCCGGTGGTCCGAACGAAGCGGGTCACGCGCGCGCCCGGGAACACCGCGCCCACAGCGGCGAGCAGCGCCGCGTGCTCGACGGACAGCTCAAGCCGGTCCTGGCCAGTGTACGCAGGGACGAGCCAGACCTCGCCGAGGTCGTCGCTCGCGAGGCACACCTCCGCACCGAGCGCCTTGAACGACGCGATGTCCTCGTCGCGCAGCGTGTGGACGATCGGCGTCGGCGTCACGGGGGCGCTCGCTGCCACGTGGGCTGGTCGAGGCTTGGTGCGAGCCGGTGGAGGCTCGCGACGAACAAGCTCGCCCAGGAGGTTCCGCTCGAGCGGCGCAGGCGTCGGAGGAGGAGGCGCCGCCTCGTGTCCGTTCGCCTTCAGCCACTCGACGCACATCAGCTCGTCAGGACGGGCGCACGCGCCGTTCGGGAGGTAGTGCACGCAGCGCTTCGAGCCGGGGACGGGCTCGTACTTCGGGCACGAGACCGGAAGCCGCGTCGTCACGAGCGGCCTCGCGGATGGGGACCCATGCCCGGCCAAAGCGCTCAGACCCGTCGCGGGAACGCGCGCCCCGGGGGCTCGTGTAGTTCCCCGCTGGAGGGGTGGGCGGGAACCCCTTGTTAAGATCTACTCTCCTACAAGGGGTTTCCGCCCACCCTCCGGCGCGAGGAGCGAGGCGGCCTGAACGGCCAGGTTCTCGGGGAGCGGGTGCTCCCCGGCGAGATATCTACGGAGCGTTCGGCGGTCGCACCCGAGCTCACGGGCGAGCGCGCTGACGGAGCCGAGGCGATCGAGCGCACGCGGAAGTAGATCGGCGACGCCGACAACAGGCGGACGCGGGGGACGACCGCCATCCGATCGCCGCACGACGACACCGGACGCCCAGCCCGTGCCGCCCGGGACCACCGCGCCGACGTGCAACGCGCGCCCGGGCCGCGTGCGGTGGACGGTCCGGAGCCGCCCGTGCGCTTGCTCCAGCTCCGCGCGGCACATCGCCTCGAGGCGCGCCTCCCAGTCCTCGAGCCCGAGGTAGGCACACTCGTGGCGCACCTGCTCGATGTTCACCCAGGGGTCACCGAGCGTCGCGAGGTTGTCGGCGTCAGCCATCGCGTCGAGGCCGCGGAGCGCGCCGTAGTGGCCGAAGAGGAACCGACCGGGCCACGCACGAAGGAGCGGTCCCAGCTCGAGGCGTACGCGGTCGAGCGTCTCGGGCAGCTGCCCGGCGCGGGCCCACTCGGCGTCGAGCCCGTCGTCGTCGGGCGCGAGCGCGGCGCGGAGGGCGAGCTCGACGACGTGGATCGCGATCACCGCGAGCACCTCGTTGCCGGGACGCTCGAGCGCCCAGTCGATCGCCGCTCGCACCGCGGTCTTCAGCGTGGGCGCGACGCGGAGCCGACCCTCGTGGAGCCACGCCGTCCGCGTCGCGGCCCCGAGGCGGTGCAGGGTGCGCTCGATGGGCGCGCCGTCCCTCGCGTGGAAGCGCTGGATCGGACGCTCGTAGCCGACGACCTTCGCGTACACGGGCGCCCAGACATCGACGTTGGCGTCCAGCACGACGACCGAGCCTTCGCGGCGGAGCGCGGCGACGAAGTCCTCGCGCACCCGCGTGAGGTGAAGGATCCGGCGAGCCCCGCGCGGCTCGAGACGGACGGCCACGGGCGACTCCGACGTGAGAGCGTGGTGGATCGAGCGGAGCACGCGGGAGGCGGTGTTCCGCGACAACTATTCCTGCCGGCGCGCGACAACTATTCTTGCCGGTTGGCGCCGTCCTGACGGCGGCCTGTACCGTCGCGATTCCAGGAGCTTCGGGCTGGTTCCCGGGGCCCTGGAGGCCC
>JADZFZ010000303.1 GCA_020854145.1 Deltaproteobacteria bacterium
CACGGCTTCGCGGGCCCGCCTTCGCGGGCCGAGAGAGCTAGCGGCCGCGGCCGGCGAGCAGGCGGCGCATCTCCTTGTCCTCGAAGAGGACCATCGCGAAGCCGTCGGGCGTGATGCTCTGGACCTGGCCGACGCCGAAGTGCCGGTGCTGCATCCAGTCGCCCGCGTTGTAGCTGCGCTTCGGCTCGTACATCTCGGCGCTCACGCGAGCGTTCTCCACCGCGGCGTGATCGAGCACGAGCCGCGCCGCGCTCGCTCGAGAGCCGGACGCGGGACGCGGCGCCTTCTTGGCGCCCGAGGACGAGGACGACTTGGCGCTCGGTGCGGCGCGTTCCGCGGGCGGGGCTTTCTGGTAGTCGCGAGCGCTCTCGGCCTTCGCGAGGGAGCCGAGCGCACGACGCGCGGCCGTCGCGGCGGACGAGTCGGGCGTCACGACGTACACGTGCTCGAGCACCGGGGCACGCCCGCTCGCGACGCACTCGTCGAAGTAGCGCTGCGAGGTGCGCGCGATGATCTCGATGCGCTCGGCAGCCGGCACCTCACCGGGGCCCCAACCGAGAGGCGGGAACGCGATGCGCGTCCAGCTGCGATCGGCCGCGTAGCGGATGAGCAGGTCGGCCGCGGTCGCGATGGACTCGCGGGACGGCGCGGGCGCGAGCTCCGCGTTGCGCTCGGGGTCGTGCATCACGATCCACAGCAGCGCGTCCGCGCGCAGCTTCCCGGGGTGCAGCCGGAGGATCCGATGCTGCGCGACCGGCAGGGTCTCCTTCTCGCGCACGCCGTCGAGCAGCGCGCGCAGCTCCGTCACGCCGTAGGCGTGCAGCAGCGTGCGGTCCGGGCCTGCGCCTGGCCAGAGCCGGAGATCGGCGGCGCCGCCGTGCACGATCGCTTCGGCGCGAAGGGCGGTGGGCATGTCGAACAGGTCACCCGTGACGATCCGCGTGTCCATGGGCGGCGCAGCATAGCGCACGCCGATGCGCACGACGTCGCGGCGGCGCGGTATCCTCGCGCCCGATGTCGGCGGAGGCCGCGCGGGGTGGCGTACCGAGCGGAACGCTTCTCCGCGATCGCTATCGCGTCGAGTCGCGCATCGGGTCGGGCGGCCTCGGCGTGGTCTACGAAGGCGTCGACGTCTCGCTGGGACGGCCCGTCGCCATCAAGATCCTCCATCGCGACGTCTCGGCGATCACCGAGCTCAGGCAGCGCTTCGAGCGCGAGGCACGCGCGCTCGCCGCGTTGACGCACCCGCACATCGTCTCGATCTCGGACTTCGGCGTGCACGACGAGGTTCCGTTCCTCGTGATGGAGCGGCTCACCGGGACGACCCTCGACACGTTGATCGCAGAGCACGGCCCGCTCGAGCCCGAGCGCGCGCTCGCCATCGGTACGCAGATCATCCGCGCGCTCGCGTTCGCACACTCGCGCGGCGTCGTGCACCGTGATCTCAAGCCGTCGAACGTCTTCGTCATGCAGCAAGAAGGCGTCGACGACTACGTGAAGGTGATCGACTTCGGGCTCGCGAAGTTCCTCGAGACCGACGAAGGCGAGCCGACCATCACGCAGGCGGGGACGATCTTCGGCACGCCCGCGTACATGGCACCCGAGCAAGCGAGCGGCGGCCGCTGCGACGCGCGCACCGACGTCTATGCCGCGGGCGTGCTTCTCTTCGAGCTTCTCGCGGGTCGCCGGCCGTTCCTCGGCTCGACGCGCGTCGAGGTCATCCGCGGGCACCTCATCGAAGATCCGCCGACCCTCGCCGCTGCGCGACCCGGCCTCCTCGCGAAGCCCGAGCTCGAAGCGCTCGTCGCGCGCGCGCTCGCGAAGGCGCCGCGCGACCGTCCGCCCGACGCGGGGGCGCTGCTCGACGCCATCGAGGCGCTGCCGCCTTTCGCGGCGAGGCTCGATCCCGCCGCCCCGTCGCTGCGCCCGCCCCCCGACCTCGACGATCGACACGAGACGGTCGGCGGCGTCGACGCCCGGCGTCGCGTCGAGCTGCTGCGCCGCATCGACCAGCAGGCCAAGCGCAAGCGCATCGCCCTGATCGGCGCGATCGCGCTCGTGCTCACGTCGGGAGGCGTCCTCGCGTGGTGGGGGCTCGGCGCGACCGGTGCCGACCCCGACGAAGCGACGCGCACACGAGACGCGGCCGCGCCGGTGCCCGTCCGCGCGTCCGACGCCGCCGCGACCTCGGACACGGCGGATGCCGCGCCTCCACGGACGCCCGACGCTCCCGACGCTCGAGCGCTGCACGCCAACGCGCTCGACGCCGCGACGGTGGACCGCTCGCGCGACGCAGCGAGCCCCGACCGGGCGGACTCCGGCGCTGTCGACACGACTCTCGCCGATGCTGGAGCCGCGGGCATCGTGCCGGACGATGGCTCGGCCGCCGAGCCTCCGGATCGCCTGCCGCTCGGCCCCGGCCCCACCTTGCCTTCCCCCTGGGTCGGCGACGTGCCGGCACGTCTGCTGCGCCCTCATCAGAAGCTCCGAAGCGGCGCTACGCTCTCGCGCGCCGAGCAACAGGACCTCTTCCGCTACGTCCGTCGCCACCGACGCGATCCGCGCGCCCAGCTGCTCCACGCCCGTTCGCTCGCGCGCGCCGGCCAGCTCACCGACGCGATGGACCGCTTCGAGATCGCCTACGACCTCGACCGCATCGTGCGCGGCGACCCGAGCTTCCTCTCCGATCTCCTGCGCATCCTGCAACACGAGCCGCTGCGCGAGCGCGCCTCCGCCCTCGTCCAACGCGCATACGGCCGCCGCGCCGTCGCCGCCATCGACGCCCTTCTGGCCACCATGGACGAGCACGCCAACGAGGCCTATCCGCTCCGTGCCCTCAAACGCCGCCTCCGCCGGGGACAGGATCGAGGTAACTAAACCCGCGAGATCACGTCGCTCTCAGACGAGCACTTCCATTCCGTCGCGAACGCACCCATCCGGCCTCGCTCAGAAGCCGCCGGGCGAGTCGTAGCGGGCGCGCGCGACCTTCCACTCGCCGTCGTCCTCGCGGAACGTCAACGTCATGGTCGTCGTGCGTCCCTCGACCAGCATCGACAGCGTCGCGAGCACCTCGTCGGAGCGCGACGACAGCTCCTTCGACACGATGGTGATCGACACGGCATCGCGGTTCGCGAGCCACGAGCGCAACGCATAGCGCAGGCGCATCCGGTCGAGGCCGTGCTCGTCGCGGTACTCGGGGTGCACGAGCGCCATCAGCGCATCGACGTCCTTGCGTTCGGCGGCCTCCTCGCCCCGATCGATCGCCGCGCGCACCCGCGCTTCGGGGCTCGCGCCATCCCCGCAGGCAGCGGCCCAGCCCACGGCTGCGATTCCGAGCAGGAGTTGGTATAGACGTCGGGATGAAGAGCTCACCGCAAGCCATCATGCGCTGGCTGGCCGGCCTCGCGAAAGCCGCGCGCGATCGCGACGCCTTCCTCATGGATGGAGAGCGCGTCGTGGGCCACATCGTCACGGACGAGGCACTCGCGGAGCTGCGCGATTGGCTCGTGCAGGAGCCGCCCAAGACGGTCATCGACGAGCAACGTGCCGTCATCGAGGCCTGCATCCGCATGGCGCACGCCAACCGCGAGATCGATCCCGAAGAGCGCGCGGAGCTGAAAGAGCTCATCGCGTGGAGCGGGCTCGACGAGGACGTCACCGACGCGCTCGTCCACGAGGTCCACTTTCCGCCTCCGCTCGGCGACTTGCGCGAACGCGTCCGCCACCCCGCGATCCGTGACGTGCTGCTCGCGCTCGCCTGGACGATGGCGATGGCCGACGGCAAGGCGGACGCCCCCGAGAAGAAGCTCTTCTCCGAGCTCGTCTCCAAGCTCGGGGTCACGGAGGAGCACGCCGACGCGATCCGCAGGGCCGTCCGCTGACGCCATCACGATCGCGACAACCCGTGGGACCCCGCGTCGCTTCCCCACGCCGTGCGGCAGAGGGCCTCGCCCCACTGCTGATCGATCCGGTGCTCCCCGAGCTCGTCGCGTCGCTTCGTCGCGAGCCACGGCTCGTCCTCGAGGCGCCCCCGGGCGCGGGCAAGACGACACGCGTGCCGCGCGCCTTGCTCGACGCGGGCCTGCTCGACGCAGGCGACGTGGTCGTCCTGCAGCCTCGCCGCCTCGCCGCCCGCTTGGCCGCTGCGCGCGTGGCCGACGAGCTCGGCGAGGACGTCGGCGAGACCGTCGGCTACCAGGTGCGCTTCGACGAGCGCGCGTCCGCCCGCACGCGCATCCGGTTCGTGACCGAAGGTGTCCTGACGCGCCGCCTCCTGCGCGATCCCGGCCTCCGAGGAACGAGCACCGTCGTGCTCGACGAGTTCCACGAGCGCCACCTCGAGGGCGACCTCGCCCTCTCGCTTCTCTTGCGGCTTGCGTCCTCGTCGCGCCCCGACCTCCGTATCGTCGTCATGTCCGCCACGCTCGACGCCGAAGCCGTCGCCCGACACCTCGGCGCTCCCCGCCTCCGTTCCGAAGGCCGCATGCACGAGGTCACGATCGAGCACGCCGAGCTCGAGGACGACAGGCCGATCGAGCAACGCGTCCTCGCCGCGCTCCGTCGCGTCCTCGCACACCCGTCGGAGGGCCACGTCTTGGTCTTCCTGCCGGGTGCCGCCGAGATCCGCCGCTGCCTCGATCTCGCCTCCGAGCTGGCGGAGCGACACGAGTTGCTGCTTTTACCTCTTCATGGAGAGCTGTCCCCCACCGATCAGGATCGCGCGGTGCGGCCGTCGCAGCAGCGCAAGGTCATCTTCTCGACCAACGTCGCCGAGACGTCCGTGACCCTCGACGGCGTCGCCACCGTGATCGACTCGGGCCTGCACCGCCGCCCGTCGTTCTCCCCTTGGACGGGCCTGCCGTCGCTCACGCTCGCGAAGGTGAGCCGCGCATCCGCCGCGCAACGCACCGGCCGCGCAGGACGCACGCGCGCGGGCACCTGCATCCGCCTCTACACGCGCCACGACCACGACGCGCGCCCCGCGTTCGACGCCCCCGAGATCCGCCGCTCCGATCTGGCATCGCTCGTTCTGTCGCTCGCGGCGATGGGCATTCGCTCCGCCGCGTCGCTGCCCTGGCTCGAGCCACCGCCCTCCGACGCGCTCGCGCAGGCCGCCGAGCTGCTCCGCCGACTCGGCGCGCTCGGCGCCGACTCGGACACCACCGACGTCGGCCGTCGCATGTTGCGCTACCCGCTCCATCCCCGACTCGCGCGCCTCGTGGTCGCCTCCGAGGACGCCGACGATCCCGAGCGCGGAGCCGATCTCGCAGCGGTGCTCGGCGAGCGCGATCTGCGCGCGCGGCGATCCTTCGACGACACCCGCAGGCGATCCGACGCGAGCGCCGCCGCCGACACCACCGAGAGCGACGTCCTGCTGCTCGCCGACCTCGTCGCCGACGCGCGCGCCGCAGACTTCGACTCGCGCCGCCTGCGCGATCTCGGCATCGATCCCGGCGCGGCGCGCACGGTCGCTCGCACCGCCGAGCACATCGCGCGGATCGCACGGTCCCCGACCGCGCGGAGCGACACCGGCTCGCGCACGGCGTCGGAGGGCACGCGCGACGATCCCGCCGCGGCAGATCCGCTGCGGTGGATCCTGCTGGCGTTCCCGGATCGCGTGGCTCGCGTTCGCACGCGCACCGCCGAACGACGCCGCGGAGCCGACCTCGACGTCGTCCTCTCGGACGGATCGACGGCCGTGCTCGGCCGAGAGTGCAGCGTCCGCGACGACGACCTGCTCGTGGCGGTGGACGCCGAGGAGCGCGCGCGCTCCGGCGGCGGCGCGCCCTCGGGCGCTTCGGGCGCCGAGCGGAGCCGTCGCACGGTCCGTCTCGCGAGCGCGATCGAGCCCGAGTGGTTGCTCGAGCTGTTCCCCGAGCGCGTCGAAGACGTGGAGGACGTGCGATGGGACGCCGCGACGGAGCGCGTCGTCCGAACGATGCGGCTCACCTACGGTGCCATCGTGCTCGACGAGAGCACTCCGCAGGGCGCACCCACCGAAGGAGAGTCGCGTGTGCTCGCTGCGGCGGCGCTCGCAGCGGGACCGAGGCGCTTCGCACGCGACTCCGACGCCTTCGATCGCTTCGTGCAACGCGTGCGCTTCGCGTCGCAGCTCGATCGCTCGATCCCGGCTCTGGACGACGCACGCCTGCGCGATGCGCTCGAGTCGCTCTGCGCCGGTCGTCGGAGCTTCGGCGAGCTGCGCGACGCGGATCTGCTCGACGTGGTACGCGACGGCCTTCCCGCCGCCGCGCGCGCCCGCGTCGAGACGCTCGCGCCCGATCGCATCGCCCTCGGTTCCCGTCAGGTGCGCGTCCACTACGAGGCCGACCGTCCGCCGTGGATCGAGTCGCGCCTGCAGGACTTCTTCGGCCTGAAGGTCGCACCGTCGGTCGGAGCGGCGACCGTCCCGCTGGTCCTCCATCTGCTCGCACCCAACGGCCGGGCCGTGCAGGTCACCACGGATCTACCGGGATTCTGGGCGCGCCACTACCCCGGCATCCGCAAGGAGCTCGCGCGCCGTTACCCGCGGCACGCGTGGCCCGAGGATCCCCTCGCGGCGTCGCCGCCCGGACCGCGCCGATGACCTTCGAGAGCACCCTCGTCGCGGGCGAACCGCTCGCACCACGCACGACGATGGGCGTCGGCGGCAGAGCACGCTTCTTCGGCGTCGCGAGGACCGAGACCGACGTCGCGGATGCCGTCGGGCTCGCCGATGCGCGTGGGCTGCCGCTCGTGCCTCTCGGCGCCGGCTCGAACGTCGTCGTCGCCGACGCGGGGCTCGACGCGCTGGTGCTCGGGATCGGCCTGCGCGGGATCTCGGTCGAGCTCCGCGGCGTGCGCGCGCGCCTGACGTGCGCGGCGGGCGAGCCGTGGGGCGAGGTCGTCGATCGAGCCGTCGCGCAAGGCTGGGCGGGCGTCGAATGCCTCGCGGGGATCCCCGGCCTCGTCGGCGCGACGCCCATCCAGAACGTGGGCGCGTACGGTCAGCAGGTCTCGGACACGCTGGTGAGCGTGCGCGCCCTCTCGCGATCGACGCGCCGCATCGTCGATCTGCCCGCGTCCGCGTGCGCGTTCGCGTACCGCGACAGCGTCTTTCGTTCGGCCGAGCGCGACCAGTGGATCGTGCTCGCCGTCACCTTCGAGCTCGTCGTGGGCGGCGAGCCCCGCGTCGCGTACGCGGAGCTCGAACGTCACCTCGCTGCCCGCTCCTCGCGCCCCACCGTGCGCGAGGTGAGCGACGCCGTCGTGACGCTGCGCCGTCGCAAGGGCATGGTGCTCGACCGTGCCGACTCGGATACGCGCAGCGCCGGCTCGTTCTTCGTCAACCCGATCGTGGCCGCTGCGGAGGCGGACGCGATCGAGGCACGCGCGCACGCGTCCGGTGCGTTGCCCGCCGCCGAACGGATGCCGCGATTCGCGCCGGAGACGCGCGATGACGACCGCGTGAAGGTGCCCGCGGCCTGGCTCATCGAGCGCGCCGGGATCGCGCGCGGCACGTCGCACGGCGGCGCCGCCACCTCGTCGAAGCACGCGCTCGCCATCGTCAATCGCGGCGACGCGACGTGCGCAGACGTGCTCGG
>JADZFZ010000304.1 GCA_020854145.1 Deltaproteobacteria bacterium
CCAGCCAGAATGTTGGCCCGAAGGCGTTCGCCCGAACACGGCGTCTCCCCACATCGCGTGCGTGGCGTAATGCCCCCATTCGTGGGTCACCACGCGGGCCCACTCGTTCTCGGGCTGCATCGCGATCATCCCGTGGCCCGATTGCCACCGGGCGAACAATTGTGCCCGATTGCGGAGCCCCGACGCCGGCAGGTAACCCTCGCGCAACCACACCGACGAGCCGAGCCAGACGTAATAGGGACGCGCGTCCGTCGCGGCGAGAAAAGCCGTCGCCCGATCCCCCGTCAATCGCGCCGCGATCCCGCGGCGAAGCATCACGTGCGCCTCGGCGACGCCCGTGTACACGAAGATCGGCCGCGACCGTCGTCCTTCCGTGCCGTCGGCGAAGATGGGCGCCACGCTCAGCATCCACGGGAAGCCGGAGGCCAGCGTGTCGTTCGCGTCCGCGGGCAGCGGGCTCGTCAGATCCAGCTCGAGCGGCACCGATTGTGTGCCTCCCACGACGAACGCCGGCAACGTCACGACCTGCGGATCGGAGCCCGGCGTGACGCGATAGGCGTAGGGAGCGAGCGCCTGCGGGCTCGGACGCCGACTCCGTGGATCCGTCGTGGGCAACGAACGATCGGGACGCGAGACGTAGACCTTGAGCCTCTCGACGCGCACTCCGCGCGACCAACCGCCCGTCTCCGAGAATGCCGTCCGACAATCGTCCAGGTCGAGCTCGGCCCAAGCGCTGTCGCCACGCACGCGAATCCCCCAGAGCTCCGGCGGCAGCACCCCGAGCGTCGGGCCCTCGCCCGGATTGGGCCGAGAGCGCCGGATCAACGCGAAGATCACGTACGTGCTGAACCCGGGCACCTCCGCCACGGCGAAGCCGCCCTCGATGCTCGCGGCGTACACGTGCCAGCGGCGACCGTCGTGACGGCCGAGGAAGAAGGCGCGCGACGGGTCCTCGACGGCGCGCGGCTCGGGCAGCTGCATGCGCACGATTCCCGCCGACTGCCGCCCGCCCGGCAATGTGATGGCGTGCGCGCCCCCCACGCGGACGAATCCCTCGGGTGGCAGCGGTACGTCGTAGGTCAATCGAACGCTCGGCCGTACACCCGCTTGCTCGAGGGCACCGGGCAATCGGACCACGACCTGCTGCGGCCGCAGATTCTCCATTCGCGCCGCCACGTTCGGCAACCCCGCGCGCCCGACGACCGGCGCGAGGTCCACGCGGAACACGTACCCGATCGCGCACGCGACGAGCAGGCCCGCGAAGAGGCCGAGCACGACCCAGCATCCCGCGCGTCCCTTGGGCCGCGGGAGCTTGTGCGTGACCTCCGACGCTCCCGACGGCTTCTCGAAGGGCACGCCGACGCCGTGCTTGGTCCTGCCCTGCGAGGCTGCGCTCGTCCCGCGCGAGGGCGTCGCCTTGCCCGATGCCTTCGCGATCTCCGCCGGGTCGACCTGCGCGATCTCCGTGGGGACGTCGGGGATGCCGGGCTCGGCGCCGTGCCCCGCTCCCACGATGGCCGAATGGCTGTGGGGCGTCCCGCACTTGCCGCAGAACCGGTCTCCCCCCACGAGCAGCGCCCCGCATGCGTGACACGTCGGTTCGTCGGCCATCGGGTCGCGATGATATCGCGCGTGCCCGGCGTTGACCCGATCGGGCGACCGGCGCCCACGTAGCTCGCGGAGGTGCGGAGTTGACCCTCGCGAGGCGGGATTTCGTTCGAGCCGTCGGAGCCACCGCGTTGCTCGCTCCGTTCGCGGGCTTCCTGCAGTCCGATCGTGGGCGCGCGCAGGACGCCCGCGTGGCCAAGCGCCTCGTCGTCTTCTTCACGCCCAATGGCACCGTGCACCGGCACTGGCGCCCGATCGGGGAAGGCACGAGCTTCTCCTTCCCCGCGGGCTCGATCCTCGAGCCGCTCGCTCCCCACCAGTCGGATCTCGTGGTCCTCGACGGCATCGATTTCGTCGGGACGAGCAATCACGAAGGCGGCATGGCCGCCATGCTGACGGGCAACGGGACCGACGCCCACGAGTCGCGCGGGATGTCGGTCGACCAGGTCGTCGCCGATTCGATTGGCGCCGGCAGTCGATTCCCCTCGCTCGAGCTCGGCGTCCAGACGAGCGCCTGGGGCGGCAACGTCCAGACGCGAATGAGCTACCGCGGGCCCGGGCAATACGTGCCTCCCGACGACGACCCGATCGGTGTGCACCGCCGATTGTTCGGCGGACTGTCGCCCATGCCGGACGGCGGGATGGCGATGGCCGACCCTCGCGTGCTCCGTCGCCGCAGCGTGCTCGACGCGATTCGCGGGGATCTCGCCGATCTCAGCCGCCGCGTTCCAGCCTCCGAGCGCCGGAAGCTCGAGGCGCACACCGAAGCGTTGCGGCGATCCGAGCTCGGCCTGGCGGGCGCGATCGTGGGGATGGCCAGCTGCGACCCGACGCCTGCGCCCGACACGGGGGCGCCGCTCGACAACGACCGGTTCCCCTTCGTCGGCCGCGCGCAGATGGATCTCCTGATCACGGCGCTGTCGTGCGGGATGACGCGCGTCGCGTCTCTCCAGTGGGCCCACACCGTCGCGCCGCAGGTGTTCAGCTGGCTCGGCGTCTCCGAGGGACATCACGCCCTCTCCCACATGGACGATGCCAACGAGGCCGGCGTGGCTGACTTCGTGCGCACCGAACGCTGGTTCGCCGAGCAATTCGCCTATCTGCTCGATCGATTGTCGGAGCTGCCCGAGCCCGACGGCGACGGGAGAATGCTGGACCACACGCTCGTCGTCTGGGCGAAGGAGCTCGGTGACGGCCGACTCCACGAATGCAGCTCCGTGCCCTTCGTGCTCGCAGGCGCCAATCGCGCGTGGTCCACGGGACGCTACCTGCGTCTCGGCGGTGTGCCCCATCAGAAGCTCCTCGTCTCCCTCTGTCACGCCATGGGGCTCCCGAATCGCACGTTCGGCGATCCGAGCCACGGAACCGGTCCCATCGAGGAGCTGTTCGCATGAAGGCAGTCCTCGTCCTGGCCCTCCTCCTCTCGGGCTGTGTCGGCTCGACCGACGACGGTGGACTCTCGCCCGTCGGTCCGGCGGCGCCCGTGTGCGATGACGAGCTCGATTGGTTCCGCACGCGTCTCTGGGAGCCGATTCTCTCGGTCGAATGTCTCGGCTGCCATCAAGACGCCGGTCCCGCGCGCGAAACGCGGATGATCCTCCGCGAGCCGCTGACCCGAGCCGACGAGGAATCGAACTTCGACGCCGTCCGCTCCGTGGCGCTCGCGGAGCTCTCGGGCACTCCGGTTCTCCTGCTCCGACCCACCCTGCGTCATCCGGAGGGGCACACGGGGGGTCTGCGCGTGCCGGTCGACAGCGCCGAGTATCGCGACCTCGAAGCATTCGCCGCTCTGGCCCGCACCGAGACCTGCGATCCGCCGGCGCCGCCGGTGCTCTCCTGCGACGCCCCGAGCCCCGGTGCCCGGAGCCTGCGACGATTGTCTCGCGCGGAGTACGACGCGACCGTGCGCGATCTGCTGGGCATCGACCAATCGCGTGCTCGCACGACCTTCGCCGCCGATCCGGTCGTTCACGGCTTCGACAATCAGGCAGCTTCTCTCGAGGTCAGCCCCCTGCTCGCCGATCAGCTGCGCGACGCGGCCGAGGCTCTCGCCGCCGAGGCCGTGCGCGACCGGCTCGACCGCGTCGTCGATTGCGTGCCCGAGCCCACGCGCGAAGCGGACTGCGCCCGCCAGAGCATCGTCGCGTTCGGCGAGCGCGCGTTCCGGCGACCTCTGACCGACGAGGAGATCGAACGCTACCTCGCGCTCTGGCAAGTCGCGCGTGGGCCCTCGGCGTCCGAGGGCAGCTTCTCGACGGCAATCGAGCTCGTCGTGACTGCCATGCTGCAGTCGCCCCATTTCCTCTACCGGCCCGAGCTCGGTACAGCCGACGGAGATCGATTCCGACTCTCGGCGTGGGAGGTCGCCAGCCAGCTCAGCTACCTGCTGTGGGGCACGATGCCCGACGACGCGCTCTTCGAGGCGGCGAGGTCGGGCGTGCTCGACTCGGCCGAAGGGCGGCTCTCGGAGGCGCGGAGGCTCGTCGCCGATCCACGGGCTCGCGCGACCCTCCTGCGATTCGCGGCCCAATGGCTCGACTACGGTCGTATCGCGACCGTGCCGAAAGACCCGATTCACTATCCCGAGCTGACGCCGGACATCCGTACCGCTCTCGCCGCCGAGGCCGACGCCTTCGTCGAGCGTGTCGTGCTCGAGGGCCGAGGGAGCCTCGTCGACCTCCTCGTGTCGCCGGAACGCAGGATCGATCCCGCGCTCGCCGGCTTCTACGGAGTCGGCGACGGCGCTCCCGTCGACTCCCTGGATCCCGATCGTCGGGGCGTGCTCACGCTCGGCGCGGTGCTCGCGACCCACGCTCGCCCGAACAGCAGCTCTCCCGTGCACCGCGGCCGGCTCGTGCGCGAGCGGATCCTGTGTCAGGAGCTGCCACCGCCGCCGCCCGGGATCATGGCCGTCCCTCCGCCGCTCGATCCCAGCCTCACGACGCGCGAGCGGTATCGCGCCCACTCGGCCGAAGAGCCGTGCAACGGCTGCCACCGACAGATGGACCCGATCGGCTTCGCGTTCGAGCGTTACGACGGTATCGGCCGGTACCGAACGGCCGAAGGGGGCCATCCCATCGACGCCGCCGGCGAGATCGTCGGTCTCGGCGCCGCTCGACCGGGCGCGGGAGAGGCCCTGCGCTTCGACGGTACCGCGGAGCTCGCCGCCGTTCTCGTCGATCTCCCGCAGGTTGCCGATTGTTTCGTCACGCAATGGTTCCGATTCGCCTATGGCGTCGAGGAGAACGAGGAGCTCGCATGTCTCGTGCGCGACCTCGGGGCGCAGTTCCACGCGTCCGAGCTGACCATCGCCGATCTGCTCGTCGCGCTCGCGACCAGCGACCGCATCGTGCACCGGCGCGCAGACCCCGAGCCCACGAGCCCACCTCCCATCGTTCCCGACGCCGATGCCGGAACGCCGGATGGAGGCAGCCCCGTTCCGCCGCCGGCTCCGCCTCCGCCGACGGGAGACGAATTGCGGGTGGAGTCGATCCGCGAC
>JADZFZ010000305.1 GCA_020854145.1 Deltaproteobacteria bacterium
CGCCGACGAAGCGCGCGGCCACCCGGATGTGCGCGCGAGGCTGGAGGCGTGCTAGCTCCCGAGGGCACGTTCGGACAACGCCGGTAGCCACGCTCGACCCGCGCGGCTTCCGAGTCATCGAGGCCGGACGTGTCGAGGACGCCGAGATGGTGGTTCGTAGCGCGCGCGTGTTGCCCAAAGTGCTCTTCTCGTTGCTCGTCGCCGCCTGCGGGCGCGTCGAGCCACCGCCGCCGCCGGCCGAGGAGGACGAGACCGAAGAGAGAGACACGCGTCCACGGCGAGCCGCGACCGAGGTCGTCTTCGATCCGACCAACCCGCCTCCCGGTTGGGTGCAATGCCACCGCAACCACTGCCATCACCAGAACGGTCGCGTCGCCTCGTACGCGCAGGTGATGGAGGAGATTGGCGCCACGCGCATGGTCGGCGGCGAGCCGCCGCGCGCCGCGCCTCCCGCGCCTCCCGACCTGCTCGTGACGCCGCCGGATGCCGAGCGTACGCAATCGGGCGTGTTGACGCGCGTTCTGCGGCGCGGCACCGGCACGCGACGACCGGGCCCGACGAGCACCGTCACGGTGCACTACACCGGCTGGACGACCGACGGGCGCTCGTTCGACAGCTCCATCCCTCGCGGGCGACCGGCGCAGCTCCCGTTGAACCGCGTGATCCCCGG
Organism: Deltaproteobacteria bacterium; assembly: GCA_020854145.1. GTDB lineage: Bacteria > Myxococcota_A > Polyangia > Polyangiales > JADZFZ01 > JADZFZ01. Next base: position 671 of record JADZFZ010000305.1, read on the forward strand.
TTGGACCGAGGGTCTCCAGCTCATGGTCGAGGGCGAAGAGCGGCGCATGTGGATCCCCGAAGAGCTCGCGTATCGAGGCCAGCCGGGACGTCCGCAGGGCATGCTGGTCTTCGACGTCGAGCTCATCTCGATCCGCGACTGAGTCACTGGCGGGGGGCTCAGACGCCGCCCCCCGCGGCCCCGGGCTGGTAGGAGGGCGTCGCGCTACCAGCGCGCCCCCTCCTACGACCTCCCCGAAAGAGCGTGTCCCGATCACGATCGGTGTTCTGATCGACCCTCTGAGCTCACCGCACGTCGATCTCGGTGGCGCCCAAGCGTCGCCACGCGATCGCGAGCAACACGCCGCCGAGCGATAGGAGCCCCGCGAGGCTCGACAGGACACGCACCAGAAGGTCTCGCGTCGGCGCCTCGACGTAGGCGAATCGCGGCATCGCGTCGTAGTCGGTCGAGCGCAGGGTCGCGCCGCGCCGGATCCGGTCGAAGAAGAACCGCTGCAGCGCCCGGTGGTGCCCGTCGAGCTGCGCGGCGAACCGCTGGTGTCCGCGTACGCTGCTGCCCGCGATCTCGTTGAGCCCTTCGGACATCACGATGGCGGGTGAGACGAATCGCAGCACGTCGACCCATCGCTGCTGCGCATCGAGCTGGTCGCGGAAGCTGCGGAGCACGGGCGCGACGTCGCGTCCGAGCCGGCGTTGCACCTCGACGAACTCGCGGGAGGTGCGGTCCACTCCCGGACGATCGGCGGCGCCGTGATCGCCCTCGATCGCGGCCGCTCGAGCTTCGGCCGTGCGCGTCGCTTCGCGCGCGAGGTTGACCAGCGCGATCCGAGAGGGCGGCGGGTGCAGCGCGTCGAGCCCGACGGTCGCCAGCCCGGGCACCACGACGACGAGCGCGAGCCACGTGCCCACGAGGACGAGCGCGTTGCCCGCCGACGATCGCCCGAAGGCGTTGACCGCGAGCGCCGCAGAGAACCAGAACGCCACGTATCCGACGAGCAGCGCCCCGTAGAGCGCGAGGCGCAGAGGGCCATCGCCCTCGAACGGACGCGCGCCGGCGGCGATGGGCGCGACGAGGCCAAGCGCGAGCACGACGGCCACGACGAGCAGCGCCCGCTGCAGCGTCTTGCCGAGGACGAACGTGCCGAGCGACACGGGCTGCGAGAGCACGAGCGCCAACGTGCCTCGCTCGCGCTCTCCCGAGACGAGGTCGAACGAGAGCGCGATGACGACGAGCGGCAGCAGCACGACGAAGACGAACGCGAGGTCGAAGGCGCCCGCCGCACGCGCGGTCGGGCTCGAAGGCTCGTCGCTGGCGCCGTCGCCGACGCGGGCGCGGACCGTGAGCAGGACGGTGCTCGGCAGCACGTCGCGTTGCCCGATCGAGACGACCGCGAGCGGACCGAGCGGCCACGACGCGGCGCGCGGCGCGAGATCGCGACCGACGAGCAGCGGATCGCGGGGATCCGTCGCGCTGCGGGGCTCGGCGCCCGACTCGATGGCGCGCGCACGACGTCGCAGCTTCGCGATGCGGCCGGCGTCCTCGCGTTCGGCGGTCGCGATCGCCGCGGCTTCGGTCCGCACGAACGCGCCTGCGTTGAAGGCCGCGTACGCGACGAGCGGCACGAACGCACCCAGGACGATCCAGACCGAACGCTCCCGGAGCGTGCTGAGCCACTCGACCCGGATGACGGCGCGGAGCATCGGTCACACCACCCGCAGGCGCGAGACGGTGCGCCAAGAAGCGAGCAGCGCGACCCCGAGCCACGCGAAGAGCACGCCGGCGCTGGGGGCTTGCCGCGCCAGCACCCATCCGAGATCGGGCGGCTCGTAGCGCAACGCGGGCGCGCGCTCCCACAGCTCGCGGCCGGCGCGGTAGCTCCAGGCGTCGGTGCCGCCACGTTCGCCGATCTCGCGATCGAGCATCTCGACGAGCGCGCGACGATGGGACTCCGCAGCGTCGGCGAAGTGGCGATGGTGCGCGTAGTCGGTTCCGGCGAAGGCCATCGACAGCGAGCGGATCGCGACGAACGGCGAGAGCACCGACGCCCACTGGACCCACTGCTCCTGGCGCTCGACGCCGCGCACGTGCTCTCCGAAGTGGTGGTCGATGACCTCGTTCTCGAACGCCGCCTCGGCGCGCAGCTCGATGCTCGCGAGGAGCGCCGGATCCATCAGGAGCTCCGAGCCCGCGAACCCATGGCGCTCGAGCAGCGCCTCGGTGATCGCGTTCACGCGCTCGTCGCGCGAGGGTCCTCCGGGAAGCCCCCGTTCGGTGCTCCGGCGGATGGCGGCAGCGAGCTCCGCGTGGGTAGGCGCGGGCGCGACTCGCGCGACGAGGTCGCTCGCCGCACGCGGGATCACGAGCGACGTGACGACCCAGAACCCGAGCAGGCCGACGAGCGCCACGCGCGACGACGGCGCGAGCGCGGACACGTAGAGCGTCACGGCGAGGAACGCGCCGAGGTACACCGCGTACGCGGCGGCCATCGCGATCGCCCGCGGAGCGCCCGGTGCCCCCGGCGCTTCGTCGCCGCCACCGGCGAGCGCCAGCGTCGTGGCCGTACCGAGGACGAGCGCCGGCACGAGCAACATCCCGAGCGCGACCGCCAGACCGAGCGCTTTGCCCACGAAGAGGACGCCCGGCGCGACTCCGAGGCCGAGGAGCTGGCGCAACGTCCCGCGCTCTCGCTCGGCGGTCCATGCCGCGAACCCGAGACCCACGACGAGCAGCGGCGCGAGCAGCTGCAGGACCGACGCGACGCTGAGCTGACCGAACCGTGCGAGCGCGGCGCCGTCCCGGGCGCGTGCACCTTCCGCGACGTTGCGGCGGTGGGCCTCGATGCGAACCGACGCGCCCGTGTAGAGCTCGACGCCGGGATCGACGAACGGGAGCGGGCCCGCGGGCTTGAAGACGTACGTGCCGTAGTGCGCGGCGACGTGCGGGTTTCGCTCGCCTTGCTCGCGCCAGTGCTCGTCGGCCTCGGCCTGCGCGGCCGAACGTTCGGCGCGGACGGCCGCCGCTTGCCGGTACCCGAACGCGAGCGCCGTGGCGAGCAGCGCCGCGATGAGGACGCCGACGGTCCAGAAGCGGCCGTCGCGCGAGACCTCGCGCAGCTCCTTGACGACCAGGCTCCGAACCGCGCGTGCGACGTACGAGCCGGCGGGGCGCGCGCCGCGGCGGGGCGTCTCGGGGCCTGTGGAGCTTTCGGCTTCACGTGGGGCGCTCCGCGCCGGTGGCAGAGATTCACGCC
>JADZFZ010000306.1 GCA_020854145.1 Deltaproteobacteria bacterium
CCGACACGTTGCCGTCGTGGCGCCGGCGGGCGAGCGCCTTGAGGTTTCTCGACGTGACCTCGTCGAGGGAGAAGCTCGTCGTCTTGGTGCGCCCGGGTCGCATAATGGCACTGTAGCACAGCGCTCGACTCCGCTCGCAGGCGCCCGGCGCGGGCGGATGCGACGAGGTGTCAGGGCGGCAACGAGGTAGTTCGGATGCGCACACGGACGATGGCACAACCGTTCTCGTGCTCCGTCGTGCGCGTGCATCACGTGCGTGGCGCCGCGGCTTCGACACGCGAAAGAACCCATCGTTCTCGCGAGCTCGGCGCGTGGCACCATGAGTGCTGGTCGAGTGTCGAGGAGCTCCCGAGGAGGCGCGATGGGCCGAACGAACGTCGCTTGGGTCTGGGTCGTGTGCCTCGCCGCGAGCTGCGGCAACGTCGGTGGGGCGACCAGCGGACGAGAGACGTTCGACGCTGCGACGCCGCCGCCTCCGCTTCCGCCTCCCGCGCCGCCCGAGGATCCCGACGGCGGCGTGCGCGGCTCGGACGCCTCGCCGTCCGGAGATGCCGGAGCCGTGCTCGACCCCGCGCCGACCGACGGGCTCGACGGCGCGTGGGCCGCGTGCGGCGACCGCCTGCCCGAGCTCGACGCGCTGGTCGATTGTGCATCCCCTTCGTGCGCCGCCGCGCCCATCTGCTGCGCCGACAGCGAGGCGTGCTGCGTCCCCGGAGGGACCTCGATCGCGGTCGGCTTCGCCGGCTGCACCGGCACGCCGGACGCTGCGTGCCTCGGGGATCTCGAGCTCCTCGGAGACGCGCGTCCCGCGCTCGTCCCCGAGGGCGGCGGGGCCGCGCTGTGGCTGGCCGCCGCGGGACCGCGCTACGTCACGGCCGCCTCGCGTACGCGCTTCGATCCGACCAACGCGATCGAGATCACGGCCTCGATCGCGTCGCTCCGCACGTGCTCGGTGGGCGCCTGTCAGGAGATGATCGGCATCGGGCTCGCGCCGGAGCACGCGACGACTCCGGACGAAGCACCCGTGGCCGCCGTCCTCTCGGCCGCGACCAGCCAGCTGCTGCTGCTCTCGAACGGCGAGGTCATCCGCCGATCCGTCGTCGATCTCTCGCGGCCGGTGGCGGGCACCCTGCGGCTCGCCCTCGACGCGGCCGGAGACGCTCGTGCGACGTTCGCTCCGATCGGTGCCGCCGAGACCTCGGCCACGATGCACGCGGGCGCGACCGCGGCCACGCCGCTTCGCGTGATGGCCTTCGGTCGAGGCGAGAACACGTCGAGCGCGACGCTCGTCGTACGCGACGTCACCGCGACGAGCCGCGTGTGCGATCGGCCGAGCACGTGGTCCATCGCGACGGTGGCCGTGCAGAACGGCAGAACGTTGCCGCGGCCGTGGACGCACCTCGCGGTCGCGGACGGCCCGGGCGCGGAGGGGCCGAGCCGGCGCTTCGTGCTCACGGCAGGCGGCGTCACCTACGCCGGCGCGCTCTCGGCGGACGGTACGCTCGCGCTCGAGACCGGCTCCGAGGGCGCGATCGTGGGCAGCTACTCGGACGGCACCGCGCCCACCGAAGAAGCGGGCGCGCTCGTGTACTCGACGGCGCGCGCGCGGTGGGAGCTCTACGTGTCGCGTGCGGGCCGCGACATCGTGCGATTGCCGAGCAGCGCGGGCGACCGCTTCGATCGGTCGAGCGCCGAGCCCGTGCTCTCGGCCTCGTCGATCCCCGCGAGCGCGATCGATCAACCCGCCGTGACGATCGACTTTCGCGGCTACACGACGCTGGCGTTCAGGGCGCGTTTGGCGGACGGCAGCAGCTGGATCGGCTCCGCGCGCGACCACGGTGACGGCGAGCTCCGCCCGGACGCGGACTCGGTGGTGCCCAGCGAGAGCGCGTCGGCGTTCGATCGCGACGGGGTCGAGTCCCCCGCGCTCGTCTCGTACGGAGAGCTCACGCACCTCCACTACGTGGGCCGACGTGGCGTCTCGCGGGCGATCGGCCTCGCACGTCGGACGGGCGCGGGCGGGTGGGAACGTTACGGCGGCGACTCGCCCGTCCTCGCGGCGAGCGACGAGCCCTGGCGCAACTTCGGCGTCGCGGCGCCGGCGGTCGCGGTCGCACCCGGCGCAGCGGGCGGGCTGCTCGACGTGTACTTCGTCGCGACGGGCACCGACGGCGAGTCGCTCGGCCGAGCCCGCCGCGAGATCCCCTGGTCCGTCCCCTGACTCGCCGGCTTCTTGCACGGCCGGAACGCTCCGATAGGCTCGCGCCGCCATGCAGCACCGGCGCGCCGTTCGGTCGATCCTCGTCCTCTTGCTCGCGACCGTCGTCGGACCGCATGGAGGCGCGCGCGCGCAGAGCGTCGCGCGCGTGGCCACGGCCACGGGCGCACGCGCGGAGGTCCGACCCGCGGGATGCCCCGTTCCGGAGGCCGTCGGCGTGCACGTCGTCGTCTCGCCGCAGCAGCCGCGCGAGGGCGACACGCTGCGCGTGCTCGCGGGCTCGCTCG
>JADZFZ010000307.1 GCA_020854145.1 Deltaproteobacteria bacterium
GATATACCTGCGGCCACGCATGGGCCGCACGGCAACCATCGAACGAGCGACGCGCGAGACGAAGATCCGGGTCGAGCTGGACCTCGACGGGACCGGCCGCGTCGCGGTCGAGACGCCCGTCCCGTTCCTGACGCACATGGTCGAGCAGCTCGGACGTCACGGCCTGCTCGACCTGACGGTGAAGGCCGAGGGCGACGTCCACATCGACGGGCATCACACGACCGAGGACCTCGGGTACTGCATCGGGCTCGCGGTGGACCGAGCGCTCGGCGACCGCGCGGGCATCCGGCGATACGGCTCGGCGACGCTGCCCATGGACGAAGCGCTCGTCACGGCGGCGATCGATCTCTCGGGCCGCCCGTTCTTCGTCTGGAGGGTTCCGTTGCCCAAGGCGAAGATCGGGACGTTCGACACGGAGCTGTGCGAGGTCTTCTTCGAGGCGTTCGCGCGCGGGTGCCGCTGCAACCTCCACGTGCGCCGACACGAGGGGGACAACCTCCACCATCTGGTGGAGATCTCGTTCAAGTCGCTCGCGCGCGCGCTCGCGGACGCCACGCGCATCGACCCGCGCTCGGCGGGGATCCCCAGCACGAAGGGGACGCTGACGGGATGACGGCCGCAGTTGAGGCCTGCATCGTCGATGCGGGCCTGGGCAACCTCCGGAGCGTGCAGAAGGCGCTCGAGCGCGTCGGGCTCGAGGCGACGATCAGCGGTGATCCGGCGGTCGTCTCCGAGGCCAACCGCATCGTGTTCCCTGGTCAGGGCGGCTTCGGGGACGCCGCGGTGGCGCTCGGCGGCGAGCTCGGACGCGTGCTCCGCGAACGCATCGGCGCGGGCGTCCCGTACCTCGGGTTCTGCCTGGGCCTGCAGATGCTCTTCGACGCGAGCGAAGAAGCGCCCGGTGCGCGCGGGCTCGGCGTGCTCGGCGGTCGCGTGAGCCGCTTCGCGGCGGACCTCCGCGATGGGGAGGGTCGCCGGCTCAAGGTCCCGCACATGGGGTGGAACGTGCTCGACGCGCCCAGGGATCCGCTGCTCGACCGCGAGCACTTCTACTTCGCGCACAGCTATCACGTCGAGCCCGGGGACCCGAGCATCGTGATCGCGACGGCGACCCACGGTCGACCGTTCGTCGCGGCCGTGCGGACCGAGCGCCTGTCGGCGTTCCAGTTCCACCCGGAGAAGAGCCAGCGCGCGGGACTCGCGGTGCTCGCGCGTTGGGTGTCCGAGACGGCGGGAGCGGGCTGAGCCGTGCGAGCGTTGCCCGCCATCGATCTGCTCGACGGCAAGGTCGTCCGCCTGCGCCGTGGACGCTACGAGGACGTGACCGTCTATCGTCACGACGCAGTCGCGACGGCGCGCGAGATGGTCGCGGCGGGTGCGCGCCACCTGCATGTCGTCGACCTCGAGGCGGCACGCGGAGGTCGCCCCCAGCTCGGCGTGCTCGATGCCATCACCAGCGCGGTGGGCCGCGACGTGGCGCTGCAGGTCGGCGGCGGGCTTCGCGGGCCCGACGCGGTCGAGGCCCGCGTCGCAGCGGGTGCGTCGCGCGTCGTGCTCGGCACGGCCGCCATCCGCGACGAGGCGTTCGTGCGCGACGCGTGCGCACGCTGGCCAGGCCGGATCGTCGTCGCAGTGGACGCGCGCGAGGGTCGCGTCGCCATCGACGGATGGGCGACGACCGCCGACGTCGGGCCCGTCGAGCTCGCTCGAAGAGCAGCCGCGTGGGGAGCCGGGGCCGTGCTGTTCACCGCCATCGCGCGCGACGGGATGGGCGACGGCCCCGACGTCGAGGCGACGCTCGATCTCGCGAGGAGCGTCTCGATCGACGTGCTCGCGAGCGGCGGCGTCGGGTCGCTCGATCACGTGCGCGCGCTCGCGGCGGCGCCTCCGATCGCGGGCGTCGTGGTGGGCCGCGCGCTCTACGAAGGCGCGTTCTCGATCGCCGAGCTGCTCCTCGCCGCGGGCGATACGCCGATGGGACGTGCCGCCCCGTGACGCTCGCGCGGCGAATCATCCCGTGCCTCGACGTACGTGACGGTCGCGTCGTCAAAGGCGTTCGCTTCGTCGGCTTGCGCGACGCCGGCGATCCGGTCGAGTGCGCGACCGCCTATGATGCGCAGGGTGCGGACGAGATCGTGTTCCTCGACATCACCGCCACCAGCGACGGCCGCTCCATCATGCTCGACGTCGTGCGCCGCACCGCCGACGTCGTGTTCACGCCGCTCACGGTCGGCGGCGGCGTGCGTCGACGCGACGACGTCGAACGGTTGCTCGCGGCCGGAGCGGACAAGGTGTCGCTCAACACCGCGGCGGTGCTCGATCCGGCTCTCGTCGGATCGCTCGCGGGCGCTTACGGACGACAGGCGATCGTCGTGGCGGTGGACGCGCGCCGCACGGGATCGGGATCGTGGGAGGTCGTCACGCACGGTGGCCGGACGCCGACCGGGCTCGACGCGCTCGCGTGGTGCAAGCGAATGGATGGCGAAGGAGCTGGTGAGATCCTGCTGACGAGCATGGACCGCGACGGCACGCGAGACGGCTACGATCTCGAGCTCGTGCGCAGTGTTGTGGACGCAGTGGGTGTGCCCGTGGTCGCCTCCGGGGGCGTGGGAACGCTCGAGCACGTTCGCCAGGGTCTCGTCGAGGGCGGCGCGGATGCGGCGCTCGCGGCGTCCATCTTCCACGATGGGCAGCACACCGTGGACGAGGTGAAAGCGTACCTCGCCGCGCACGGCGTCCCGGTGCGGCGCCCTCGCGACGTGAAGGGCGGCCGTCCTCCGGACGCTGCGCGGGACGGGCGCTGACATGGCGGGATTGCTCGGGACGCGGCTCGACGAGCTGGCGGCGGGGCTCCGCCGCCGACAGGTTCCCCTGCCACCCGAGATCGCTGCGTTCGTCGCGCTCGAGGTGAGCGAGGCGCTGCTCGCAGGCCCGGCCATCGTGGGACCGAGCGAGGTGGTCGTCGGGCCCGACGGATCGGTCAGCGTCTTCGCGCCTCCAGCGAGCGCGTCGACCGTCGACGCGAGCAAGGCCGTCGTCTCGCTGCTGGCAATGCTGCTGAGACAATCGCGCGGGACGCCCGCCGCGTTGTCCCAGATGATCGAGCGCGCGCAGCGCGGTCAGGCGATCGAGCTCGCACGATTGCGCGCGGAGCTCGAGGCCCTGCTCATCCCGCTCAATCGGGGCGCGACGCGGCGCGTGCTCGCGCGGCTGCTGCGCGACGCGGCGCGCGAGGACGCTCCGCCCGTCGAGGTCGAGCCGGGAGACTCGACGCGACCTCCGCCCGATGCGGGACACCTCGCCGCCGGCGTGGACGCGCTGCTCTCGGGCGCGATGACGCCCGCACCGCCGCCGCCGGCGGTCTCGACGCACACGAGCGCGCCGCCGCCTCCCGAGGCGCTCGAGACCGGCGTCGACGACTTGCTCGCGAGCGCGCCGGCGCCCCGCGTGCCCTCGACCGGCCTCGGCCCGACGGGGAGCGACCTTCCGCCGGTCGAGCTCTGGGAGGCTGTCGCGCGCAACGCGGCGCCGAGCCCGAAGCCCGCGCAGCCGGCGCAGCCGAAGAGCTCGCGGCCGCCGCCGCCGTCGTCGCCGCCGCCGCGCGAGGCTGCGGGCGCCGCGCCCATCGCACCGACGTCGAGCGCGGGCGCGAAGGCTGCGCAACCGGCACCCGCGGCGCAGGTCATCCCGATCACCGACGCGCGATCCGCCTCGGTGATGACGCCGACACCTACCGGCGCGACCGGACCTCACGGCCATCACGCGGCCGGGGCGGCGGGCGCCGCCGGTCCGCACATCGCGTCGCTCTCGGCGCCTTCGGCGAACCCCGCCATCGCGCGTGCGCTCGATGCGCCGCTGCCCACGCGCAAGCCGCTGACACCACTCTCCCGCATCGAGGTCGAGAGCGGCCCCGAGCCCGACTTGACCGGGCTTCCCGATCCCGACGCCAGGGCGAGTCGACCTTGGGGGCTGCTCGCCTTCGGGCTCGTGCTGCTCCTCGTGCTCGGCGGCGGCGTGGCGCTCTACTTCGTGCGCCCCGATCTCGTTCATCAGTGGCTCGGGCGTCCGACGGACGAGCAGCGCCTCGCAGCCCAGCGCGCAGCGGACGAGCGAGCGCAACGCGAGCGCGAGCGGCAGGAAGGCCTCTACGGCGAGCTGACCGTCGAGTCGGATCCGCCCGAGGCGCAGGTGCTCTTGTTCTTGGGTCGGGCGCCGGCGGAGATGCAGCACCTGCCGCCAGGGGTCGCGCACGAGGTCGTGGCGGTCGCGGACGGCTACGCGCCGGGACGCGCGGTGATCGCGCCCGATGCGCCGTGGGAGCGCCTGGCGTCGCCCCCCGCGGGCACCGATCCGTTCCGCGTCGAGATCGGTTTGCAGCTCCCCCGCCTCGCGGGTGACGCAGGAGTGGAGCCCGAGATCGGTCCGACGCAGCTACCGCAGGCGATGGGTCAACCGCGCGGCTCCGACGTCGGCACGTTGCGCGTCGTGACGACGCCGCCGGGCGCGAAGGTGTACTACGTCGCCGGGTTCACGCCGACGACCATCCGCGACATGCGGACCGATCGTGCCGTCGAGCTGCTCGTCTATCGGCCCGGCCACCGGTCGGTGCGTCACGTGGTCGCGGGCAGCGACTGGTCGGCGTCCCAACAGGGCGTGCGCACGGCCACCGCGCGCGTTCGCCTCGAGCCTCTCGTTCCCGACGCCGGCCCGCCCGCGCGGCGCTGAGCGATTGTTGCCGGGGCTCCGCCCCCAGCGTCCCTCGGGGATGGCGAGAGGGGGCTGCGCGACGAGCTCGCCCCTCTCGCGACTCCCCGAGAACGAGTCCCGATTCGACGACTCGTGCTCGGGTCGACCCCGTGAAAGCCGTCGCGGTCTTCAGGCCGGGTAGTAGCGGGTCGCGCGCTTCTCGCCGTCCTTGCGGATGCGGCCCGCGGCCAGCAGCTTCGTGATCGGCCCTGCGAGCAGGTGCGTCGGGACGTCGAGCGCGTCGCGTAACGTCTCCATCCGCGATCCCGGACGGCTCGTGATCTGCGCGACCAGGTCCTCGGTGATCTTCGCGAGCTCCTCGGTCGAGCGCCGCACGTGAGCCGCCGGCACGCTGCTCGCGGCCGCCTTCTTCGCGCGAGGCTTTCGTGCTGCGGGCGCGGCTGCTCCCGCCGTCGCGGCGGCGGGCTTGGCGCCGATCGCGTCGGCGAGCGTCTGCTGCAGCAACGCGAGCGCGTGCTTGCGGACGAGGTCGGCGATCTCGTGGGCGAAGGCGCGGCTGCGGGCCTCGATCTCTGCGTTGAGCTCGTTCATCGAGCCCCTCATAACCGAGCGCGCGCCTCGCGGGAAGTGCGATGTGACGAACCAGCGAGTTGCCTCGTGCTCCAGCGGGCGGCAGAACTGATCCAGGTGCGTCGCATCCCGCCCACGCGAGCCGTGCTCGCGATCGCGTCGATGGTCGCGTGCGCCGGCTGTCCGGACGGTGATCCGGAGGCGCAGTGCGGCGGCGCGGGCGTCATCTGCCGGTTGGCGGGCACGGGCGTGAGCGCGTTCAACGGCGACGGCCGCCGGGCCCTCGCGACGGAGCTGTACCTCGTCTCGGCCGTGCGCGAAGGACCCGACGCACGGCTGTGGCTGATGGACTTCAACAACCATCGCCTGCGTTACGTGGACGACGCCGGCAAGATCCGCACGGCCGTCGGCAACGGTCTGCACGACTTCGCGATCCCCGATGCGCCCGCGGTCGAGTCGCCGCTCGAGAACCCCATCGACTTCGCGTTCGACGCGGAGGGGCGGACCGTCTTCGTCTCGTACCACGACCCGCGCGTGCTCCGCGTGGACGCGCAAGGCGTCCTGCGCGTCGTCGCAGGAACGGGCGAGCTCGGCATCGGCGGCGACGGCGGGCCCGCGCTCGACGCGACCTTCCTCCAGCTCACCGGCATCGCGGTAGGGCCGGACGGCACGACCTACGTCGCGGACGACATGGCGCATCGCGTCCGCGCCATCCGCCCGGACGGCACCGTGGCGCTCGTGGCGGGGACGCGTGCGGGCTACGAAGGCGACGGCGGGCCAGCCACCGAGGCGCGGATCGACGAGCCCCAGCACATGGCCGTCGCGCCCGACGGAACCCTGTACATCGCGGACGCCGGCAATCACACGATCCGGCGCGTCCGCCCCGACGGCGTCATCGAGACGGCCGCCGGCACGGGCGAGGCCGGCGACTCGGGCGACGGCGGCCCGGCCTCCAGCGCCCGGCTACGCGGGCCCATGGGTGTGGCGCTCGACGTCGACGGCACGCTCTACGTCGCGGACGCGCGCAACCACCGGATCCGCCGCGTGCGCCCCGACGGCATCATCGACACCGTCGCGGGCACCGGCGAGGCCGGCAACTCGGGCGACGGCGGGCCGGGATCGTCGGCGACGCTCGATCACCCGTCGGGTCTTTCGTTACGCGGGCGCGAGCTCCTGATCGCCGATCAGGGCAATCACTGCGTCCGCGTGCTCTACCTCGGCGAGTAGCCGTTGGGGAGCGTTCGTGTCGCGGCTCGTCGAACCACGTGCTCGCGCCCTTCGACGGCGCTCGGGGCGAACGGATGGGGATCCTGGGGCCGCGATTGCGTGGGGCCACGGGGGCGAGCCCAGGCCCCGCATCACTAGGGCCCGATGGCCTCGGTGCACGCGGCCTCGCCGGGCGCGTAGCGGGTGCACTCGTCGGTGAGCTCGGCCTCGGTCTTGCCGAACATCCCCTCCAGGTAGCCCGTCGTCACGTCGTAGCAGTA
>JADZFZ010000308.1 GCA_020854145.1 Deltaproteobacteria bacterium
CTGGCGATCCGCAACCTCGCGATCATCGAGCGGCTCGAGGTCGACCTCGGGGCCGGGCTCAACGTCGTCACGGGCGAGACCGGCGCGGGCAAGTCCATCGTGGTCGATGCGCTCTCGCTCGTGCTCGGCGCGCGCTCGAGCGCGGAGGTCGTGCGCACCGGTGAGGACGCGGCGGAGGTCGAGGCCGTCTTCGACGCGTACGGCGACGACACGCTCCTCGCCGCGCTCGACGCCGCCGGAGTACGCGAGGGCGACGAGGTGCTGCTGCGTCGCGTCGTCTCGTCCTCGGGCCGGTCGCGCGCGTGGATCAACGGGCGCCTCGCGACGCTCGCGCAGCTCGCGGAGCTCGCGCCGCGCCTGGTGGACATCTCGTCGCAGCACGAGCACCAGTCGCTCGCCGACCCGGCGGTCCACCTCGAGCTGCTCGACGAGTTCGCCGCGCTCGATGCCGACCGGGCCGAGATGCAGGCTGCGTACGACGCGATGCTCGACGCGACCAGGGCGCTCGACGCCGTCGTGCTCGACGATCGTGCGCGCGCCGAGCGAGAGGATCTGCTGCGTTTCCAGCTCCGAGAGATCGACGAGGTCGCGCCTCGAGCCGGCGAGGAAGAGGAGCTCACGGCGGAGCGCGCGCGTCTCGCGCACGGCGAGAGGCTTCGCGGCACGGCCTCGTCCGCGGAGGAGCGGCTCTACTCGGGCGACGGCGCCCTCTGCGAGTCGCTCGGCGCCATCGCCGCCGACCTGGCGACGGCCGGGCGCCTCGACGCGACGCTCGCGCCCTGGGCCGACCAGGTCGACGCCGCGCGCACGTCCCTCGAAGAGGTCGGCCGCGAGCTCGGTGGGTACCTGCGCAAGCTGCCGTCCGACCCCGAGCGACTCGGCGAGGTCGAGGACCGGCTGCACCAAGTCACGCGAATCCGCCGGAAATATGGGCCTTCCATCGAGGACGTCCTGGCGCGTCGGGACGCGTCGCGCACCGAGCTCGAGGGCCTCGAGCGACACGAGGAGCGCCTCGAGACGCTTCGTGCCGCACGCGAGGCTGCGCTCAAGGAGGCCGGTGACGTGGCGCGCCGTCTGTCGAAGAAGCGGCGCGACGCGGCGCGCAAGCTCGGCGACGGGATCAGCGCGGAGCTCGGCGCGCTCGGGATGGGAAGCGCACGCGTCACGGTCGACGTCGCGCCCCTCGACGGCGCGCTCCCCTCACCCCGACCCTCTCCCTCGGGGGGAGAGGGGGACTCGGCGCGTGGTCCACGGGCGTCGGTCGACGGGACCCGCCTGTCGGCGCGCGGGATGGATCGCGTGGAGCTCCTCATCGCACCCAACAAGGGCGAAGAGCCGCGCCCCCTGCGCCGCATCGCGAGCGGCGGCGAGCTCTCGCGCGCGATGCTCGCGGTCAAGACCGTCGTCGCGGGCCTGCGCGCTGCGGGCACGTACGTGTTCGACGAGGTCGATGCGGGGGTCGGCGGCGCGGTCGCCGAGGCGATCGGCCGCAAGATCAAGGACGTCTCGCGACACCGCCAGGTCGTGTGCATCACGCACCTGCCGCAGATCGCGGTCTGGGGAGACCGCCATTTCCACGTGAGCAAGCACGAGGCGAAGGGCCGCACGGTCAGCGCCATCGCGGAGCTCGCGGGCCGCGACCGGACCGAAGAGATCAGTCGGATGCTCGGCGGGGCGCGCATCACCGACAAGACGCGCGCTGCAGCCGAGGAGCTGCTCGAGCGCGTCCGGGCCGCCCGGTAGCCGGTCGTCGGCAACGCTGCGTTCGCACCGGCCAGCCGGTGCCAGCCGACGCACCGCGGCCAGCCGTGCCCAGCCCGTGCCCGATTCTTCGCGGTTTCCGGGCAGCGGGTACGGGCGCGGGCGCGGGCAGGGGGAGCCGGGCCCACTCCATAGACGGACCTCGGCCCCTCGTGCTAATCGCGTGCGCGGCGCGCGGAGGCCCGTTGTCTTGTGAGCCCTGCACCGGGGGAGGGCCGTGCGCGCGCTGGTGTTTCGTTGGATCCCACCGTGGACGAAAGCCGCCTGAGGCGGCCCCTGCCCTCCGTGGGCATCCCGCTCCTTCCCGAGGAGCGGCGGGCCGCACGTCTGCGTGCGGTCGCCGCGGTGGGTGGAAGCCTCCTCGTCATCGCGCTCCTCACGGGCGGGGCCGTCGCGCTCTCGGTCTTCTACGAACGGGATCCGGTGCCCGACCGTGACGGTGCCCGGGCGTCGAGCGACGAGGTCTCCCCGCCGGGCGCCGCGTCGCCGAGCCCTGCCGAGGGCTCGTCCGCACCCGCGTCGCAGCCCAACGAGCCGAGCGCCTCGGGCGCTTCGCCTGCCGAGACGGCGTCCCCCGAGCCGCGGGCACCTGCACGCACGGCCGCGCCGCGTCCGGTCGTGCCGGCGGAGCCCGAGGTGACGCCCGAAGGCCTCCTCCGCACGGAGATCCCGTTCGGACGTGCCGGCAGCTTCCAGACGGCCCTCGCGAACGCGGGCCTCTCGAACACCGAGTCCAACGAGGTCGTTCGCGCGCTGCGCGGCGTGCTCGACTTCCGCCGCTGCCGGCCCGAGCACGTGATCACGGTCGAACGGCGCGGCGGCACGCGCGACCTGCACACGGTGCGATATCGCGGCGGCGCGCTCCTGCTCGTCGAGGTCACGCGCGATGCGCGCGGTCGTTATCGCGGTCGTCGAGTGCCCGTCCCCGTGCAGCGCCGTCACGTCACCGCCGGCGGCCGGGTCACGACGAACCTCGGCGACGCCCTCGAAGCGAGCAACCTCCGTCGCTCGCTCGGCGGCCTCTTCGCAGAGGTCTTCAGCGACCACCTCGAGGTCAACGGCGGCCGGCGCGGCGACGCGTTCCGTGTCGTCGTCGACGAGGAATGGGTCAACGGCGAGTTCCTGCGCTACGGCACGGTGTGGGCGCTCGAGTACACCGATCAGCGCGGACGGACCGCGCGCGCCTTCTACTTCGCGCCACCGGCCGAAGCCGGCGCGACGGTCGATCCGCGCGCGCCGCGTCCCGGCGAGTACTACGACGAGTCGGGCTTCACGATGCGCCGACGGCAGCTCGCGGTCCCGCTGCGCTACGACCACATCTCGTCGCCCTTCGATCCGCGCCGCATGCACCCGATCCTGCGGCGCATCGAGCCGCACAACGGCGTCGACTACAGCGCCGCGCCGGGCACACCCGTCTGGGCGGCTGCGGACGGCGTCGTCACGTGGGCCGCCGATCGCGGCGCCAACGGCAACCTCGTCGTCATCCGTCACGGTGCAGGGCTCGAGACGAGCTACGCGCACCTGCTCCGTTTCGGCACCGGGATCCGCAGCGGTGTCACCGTCACGCAGCGCCAGGTGATCGGCTACGTGGGATCGACCGGTCGATCGACTGGGCCGCATCTGCACTACGGCGTTCGTCTCAACGGTCGATGGGTGGACCCGCTCGCGATGCCGCGCAGCTCGGGCCGTCCGGTCCCGCGGCCCTCGCAGCGCGCCTTCGCCTCGCACGCCCGCGCCCTTCGCGCGGAGCTCGCGCGCATCCGTGTGCCCCCGGCGCCGCCCACTCCCCCGGCCCCCGTTGCGACCCCCACGCCACCTCCCGCACGCAGTCAGCGGCGCGACCGAACAGCCGCTGCCGCGAGCACCGAGCGACCGCCGGGCGGTGATCGCACCGCGACGGCGACGCCGCCCGCGCGAGAGAGAGCGTCGAGCGCGCCCCAGGGCTCACGCCCCCGCGAGCCGGCGCGCCCGTCGAGCCATCCCGCGCAACGCACCTCCGCTTCGTCCTCGACGCGCGCGCCACGTCCGCGCTAGGTCTCCCCCACTTCTCTTTCGATGGTCACCCGTTCACGAACCAACGAAACGCTGATCTTCCTGCTCGTCGTGCTCGGCGTCGCGATCGGGCTCGTCGGGATCCGACTCTCCGCGTACGGCATCTGGGATCCCTGGGAGCTGAACGTGGCCGACGCGGCGCGCCGCACCCTCGAGAACCCCGGGGCGCGCGCGGTCGAGCTCGACGACCCCCCCTCGCCGCTGACCATCGAGAGCGTCGCGCTGGGCTTCCGCACGTTCGGCATCCGCGAGTGGGCGGGCCGCCTCCCCATGGCGCTCTGGGGCATCGCCGCGGTCCTGCTCGCGTTCGTGCTCGTCGAGCGTCTCTACGATCGGCGCGCGGCGCTCTACGCGGGGATGGCCGCGGCCACCACCCCGCTGTTTCTGTTGTCGTCGCGGCAGATGCTCGGCGAGACACCCGCGATGGCCGCGACGGGCCTGGTCTTGCTCGGTACCCTCGGCGCCGTCTGGGTTCCGGGCAGCGAAGAGCGCACGCGCACGCGCGACCGGATCCTCTGGTCGCTCGCGGCGATCGCGGGCCTCGCCGTCGGTCTGTTCGGCGGCGGCGCGCTGTTGTCGATCGTCCCGCCGCTCGTCGCCTCCGGGGTCGGCAGCGTCGTGGGGCTGCGGCTCGCGCGCGTCGCACCGCCGCCCGGCGAGGCGAGAACCGAAGGACCTCCGTATCGCGAGCAACGCAAGCCCGCGCCGCCGCCCACGGTCGACCGCGAGCAGACGACCCGCAGCCTCGTCGCGGCCTTGGTGGTCGGCCTCGGCGCTGCCGTGACGATCGCCGTGCTCGTCGCCGTCGCCATCTCGGAAGCCGACTACTCGCTGCTCACGGGGGGCATCCCGACGGGCGGCAACCCGCCGACCTGGGACAAGGTCATCGAACAGGTCGCGCACGCGTTCGTCCCCTGGGTCGCCGTGTTACCGCTGGCGGTCGGGCGAACGTTCACCGCGCCGCCGGGCACCGCCGAACCCGAAGCGTTCGGCCGCGCCGCCGCGCTGCGCCTCACGCTCGGTCTGACCGCCGCGATCGGCTACGCCGCGCACACCGCCTACGCGTCGCGTTACGGAGAGTCGGGCTTCGTCCCGATGGTCGCGCTCGCCGCGCTCGCCGGCGTGACGTTGCGCGACTTCGAGGTCGAGCAGAGGCCGTGGCGTACCGGCGCGCTGGTCGCGCTCCTCGCGCTCGCGGTCGTCATCCGCGACTACTCGCTCTACCCGAAGAGCCCTCTCGACGGGCTCGGTGTCGCCGGGCTCACGGTCCCCGAGACGTTCAACCCGAAACGCGCCTGGCAGGTGCTGCTCGCCATCTTCGCGATCACCCTGTATTTCCCGCTCGCGCAAGGCGCGGTCACGGGCAGGGCGGACGACCTGTTCGCGGAGCTCTTCCGGTTCGAGCGATGGATCGCGAGGAAGTGGCGCACGAGCATGATCGCGCGCGCCGTCTTCCTGTTCGTCGGCACCGTGCTGCTGGTGCTCTTCGTGCTCGGGCTCGGCTCCGCGCTCTCGCTGCACGAGAAGGACGTCTTCCCGTGGAGCCGGACGACGTCGCTCCTGCGGCGCGTCCTGATGGCCGTCGGGCTCGGCGCCGCCATCGCGATCCGCCTCGCGTTCCTCTCGTACGTGCTGCTCGAGCGCGCCTTCGCGATGTTGAAGTCCTTCAAGCTCGTGCCTGCGCTCGTCGCGGCCGTCGTGGTCGCCGGGTACACGTCGCACGTCTTCGTGCCGAAGCTCTCGGAGCACTTCTCGCCGCGCGAGGTCTACGACACGTTCAACCGCCTGGCGCGCGCCGGCGAGCCCCTGGGCGAGTACCGCGTGGGCGGGCGCGCCGCGGTCTACTACGCGCGCGGCCAGGTGCGCGAGCTCCGCGAGGTCAACGACTTCGTCGAGTTCCTTCGCAGCGATGCGCGACGCTTCGTCTCGTTCCCCGCCGATCAGCTCGCCGAGCTGAACCGCGCGTACCGCGCGCGAACGCAGCGCCACCTCTTCGTGGTCGATGCCCGGAGCGCGCGCGTGCTGCTCGCGTCGAACTCGCCGATCCCCGGCGAGCGCAACCAGAACGTCCTGGCGCGCTTCGTCCGGAGCAGGGGCCCGACGCCGCAGCACCGCGTCGGGGCGATGTTCGACGGGAAGATCGAGCTCGTCGGCTACGACCTCGAGACTCCGCAGCCTGGGTACGTCGGAGCGGGCCAGGAGGTCACCTTCACCTGGCACTGGCGTGTCGTTCGGCCGGTGCCCGGCGGCTACCAGCTCTTCGTGCACATCGACGGGCACGGGCAGCGGCTCAACGGCGATCACATCCCCGTGGACAGCGCCTACCCGATCAACCTCTGGGCTGCGGGCGACTACATCCTCGACCGCCAGACGCTCAAGGTACCGACGAACTACTCGTCGGGCTCCTACACCATCTTCATTGGGATATTCTCCGGCGAGACTCGGCTGCGGCTCGAAGACGGCCCCCACGACGGTGGCGAGAATCGAGCGCGCGTCGGCGAGCTCGTGGTGCGCTGAGGCGGACGA
>JADZFZ010000309.1 GCA_020854145.1 Deltaproteobacteria bacterium
CGAACCGGGGCGGCGGCTCGGAGACGATGATGATCTCGGGGTCGGGCGCCGCGTGCCGCGACGGCATGTCGCGGTCGGTCACCGGGCAACGCGCCGTGTCCGCCTCGTGCGGAAACCCGCAATGCGGGCACCGTACGAACGCCTGCACTCCCGACGACGTCGTGGTCACCGCGCCCCTCGGCCGTGATTCTCTCACACAGGCGCCGGATCGACGCCCCTCGCGCGTCGGCTGGCTCTTCAGCCCTCTTCGCGCACCGTGAGCTCGAGCTTCCATCGCTCGTCGGCGCTCGTGGCGCTGCCTTCGAGCGGAACGGCCTCGAGCAAGAGCGTCCCCACGTCGGTCAACGACGCGCGCAGGTGGACGGGAACCACGTCACCCTCGGGGCGTGTCTCGCTCGAGAGCGTCGTCTCGATCGGCGCGAGCTCTTCGAGCTCTCCCTCGGCCCATCGCTCGAGCATCGCCCCCGGTCGATCCTCGCGCCGGCTCGTCGAGCCGAAGAAGCGGAACTGCGCGCGCTCGCCGACGACGAGACCGAGCTCCTGCGGCGCCTCGTCGGCGCTCTGGCCCTCCTCCATCCCGAACGGCGCGACGCAGAGCGCGTGCACCTCGGGCTCGATCCCGGGCACCGCGGGCGCGCTCGACTCGATGCCCACGTAGTAGGAGCGCACGGTGCCGCCACGGATCCGGATGCCGCGACCGCGACGAACCGCACCCATGTACGCCGCCCCGCGCGCCACCGCGAGATCGAGATCGGCGCCTTCGAGCACGCGGACGGGCTGACCTCCGTCCGCCGCCGTCCACGCGTCGAGCAGCTCGAGCGTGCGCCTGCGGAGCGGCGCGGCGCGCATCACGCCGCCGTTGAACAGCACCGCCGTCGGGTGCACGAACGTCCGGTGGGTGTGGTCGGCACCGTCCGATGACGCCGTGCTCGCCATCGTCTGCAGATGGCGCGCGAGGAACCCCGACAGGTGCCGCGTGATCCCCGCGTCGTCCGCGTATGGAAGACCGAGCTGCCGCAACCCCGCGCGTGGACGCTTGATGGGCCGCGCGCTCGACTCGACCTTCGGGAAGAAGCCGTCGACCAGCGTCTCTTCGAGCTCCGCACGGGTCAGCTCCGTCTTGAGCGTGCCGCCGATGAGCTTCGTCCCGCGCCCGACCACGACGATGGGCGCGGTCTCGGGCGCGTCCGATCCGAGCAGAGACTCCTTCGCCGCACGGCACGCGTGCGTGAGCGAGTGCATCTGCCACGCATCGAGATCGCGCCCGAGCTTCACCTTCATCCGGTGCGCGAGCGCGAGGTCCATGTTGTCGCCGCCGAGCAGGATGTGCTCACCGACCGCGACGCGATGGAGCTCGAACGAGCCCTCGGCCTCGCGCACCGCGATGAGCGAGAAGTCCGTGGTGCCGCCGCCGACGTCGATCACCAGGATCACGTCGCCGACCGCGACTTGCTTGCGCCAGCCACCTTTGCTCTGGGCGACCCACGCGTAGAGCGCCGCCTGCGGCTCTTCGAGCAGCGTGACCTGCTGCAGTCCCGATCGGCGCGCCGCCTCCGCCGTCAGATCGCGCGCACGCGCATCGAAGCTCGCGGGCACCGTCAGCGTCACGTCCTGCAGCGACAGCGGCAGCTCCGGGTGCGCCACGTCCCACGCCTCGCGCAGGTGCGTCAGCAGCGCGACCGCCGCGTCCACGGGCGACAGCTTGCGCGCGCCTTCCTCCGCCACCGACGCCGCGACCGCCGGCAACACCGGCGTACGCGGATCGATCCCCGGATGGCACAACCAGCTCTTGCTCGACGAGACCACGCGCCCGGGCAGGCTCGCCGCCTTCGCGCGCGCGAGCTCGCCCGCGAGCACGAGCGGCTCACTGTCGTCGACGATCCACGGCAGCGCGAGCTCGACGTTCTCGCCTTCGGGCGGGAGATAAAGGAACGACGGCAGCAGCGGACGCGCCTCGCTCTGCCCCACCGCGATCATCTGCGGGATCGGCATCGTCTCGGGCAACACCTTGTCGCCGTGCTCGATCGCGCTCGCGAGCTCGAGGCGCGCCACCGCGCAGTGCGTCGTGCCCAGATCGATGCCGACCGAGAACCGTTCCTGCGACCCGCCCCCCTCGACGGGGCGCGGCGGGGTGGCCTCTGCGCGCGTCAAACCTCGATCTCCGCGGGTGCGAGCACGTGCGCGTCGTGCGTCGGCGCCACCTTGGGCAGCTCGATCGACTTGGCGCGCCAGCCCTTGTGCTTCAGCGTTCCCTTGAACGGCGGCTTGCCGCCGACGTTGCCCGCGAGCGTGATCGCGGCGGCGTCGTAACCGGCGTCGAGCGTGACCGTCGCGCCTTCGTCCTCGCTGCGCACCGCGACGAGCTTCACGTGCTCGTCGAGCGCCTTCTTGCAGCCGTCGTGGACCACGCGCGCCGCCGCACCGATCTCCGCGTCGCCGAAGCCGCTCACGTCCTCCTGCAGGAAGTCGATGAACCGCCCTTCGCGCTGCAGCAGCGAGAGCAGCACGAGGGCGCCGTCGGTGGGCGGCCGCGCGGGCGGCGGCTCGCTCGCCTGCCTCGGCAACGAGGGCCGCTCGAGCTTGGTCGACGCCAGGTCCTTCATCTCCGCAGCCGTCTTGGGAGGCGGCGCCAGACGCAGCGTCCCGTCGCGCAGCCCGCGCGCCCGGTACGCGAACACCCCGTCGAAGAGCACCTTGAAGAAGATCACGTACGCGAGCACGAGACGCGTGAAGAAGGGCACTTCCTCCGCCGCCGTGCCCGAAGACGCATCGTCGCTCGCGCCCTGCTCCTTGTCGCTCATCGCCCTTCCCTCACCTCGGCGCTCACACCGGCGCGCGATCGATCCCCGTCGCCTTGCGCACCCGCCACAACGTCTCGACGGCGATTCGACGCGCGCGCGCCGCGCCCTCGGCGAGCACCTCGTCGAGGTAGCCGCGATCCGCGGACAGCTTCGCGTAGCGCTCGCGTGGTCCCGCGAGCTCCGCGTCGAGCCGCTCGAAGAGCTCATGCTTCGCGTGCCCCCAGCCCATGCCGCCCGCGCGATAACGCTCGGCCGCCGCACGCGCCTCGTCGGGCGTCGCGACCGCCTTGTACAGCGCGTAGACGAGCGATGTGTCGGGATCCTTCGGATCCTCGAGCGCCTCGCTGCCCGTCTTGATCTTCATCACGAGCGAGCGCAGCTCCTTGGACGACGCGAAGAGCGGGATCACGTTGCCGTAGCTCTTGCTCATCTTCTCGCCGTCGAGTCCCGGGATCGTCATGACGTTCTCGTCGATGGCCGGCTCGGGCACGACGAGCGTCTCGCCGAAGACGTGGTTGAATCGCTCCGCCGCTTCGCGCGCGATCTCGATGTGCTGCTTCTGGTCCTTGCCGACGGGGACCACCGTCGTGTCGAAGAGGAGGATGTCGGCGGCCATCAGCACCGGGTACCAGTAGAGCCCCGCGTTGACGTGCTTGCCGCGGGCCTCCGCGTCCTTGAACGCGTGCGCGCGATCGAGCAGGCCCTTGGCGGTCGTGCACGCGAGCACCCACGCGAGCTCGAAGACCTCCGGGATGCTGGACTGCCGGTAGAGCAGGGTGCGCTTGGGGTCGACGCCGCACGCGAGCCACGTCGCCGCCACGTCGTAGATGCTCTCCGTCATCTCCTTCGCGTCCTGCACCGTGGTGAGCGCGTGGTAGTCGGCGATGAAGAGGAGCGAGCGCTCGTAGCGATCCGCGAGCCCGAGCGCGGGACGGATGGCACCGAGGTAGTTGCCGATGTGGGGTGTCCCGCTCGGCTTGACGCCCGTCAGCACGGTGGGGATGCGGTCGGCCACGGCGCGCCTTTCTACGCGGGGAACCGGGGGCTGTCCACGATCGGCGCGACGTGCGGGCAAGCCACATGACCTTCGCGGCAAGTCCCCCTCTGCCCTCGGGAGAGCGTCGGGGTGAGGGGCGCTTCGACGTCGGGTTGCCCTTGCGCGGACCCCGTCTCGGCGCTCATCCGGCAGCTACCAGGCGAGATCCATCTGCTCGGCGAAGCCGCGCACGCCGTCGAGCGTCACCGTACGTCCATCGTCGAGCACGACGGTGCCCGAGAAGGTTCCGTAGGCCTTGCGCAGGCGCGAGCGCATCCGTGGGCCGAGATCGATGCCGCCTTCCTCCGGCGCGATCGGATGGAGGGTGAGCCGCACGCGGCCGTCGGGCGCCTCGAAGGTCCAGTCCGCAGTCGGATCGTCCGGATCGAACGTCCACGCCACCGACGCGAGCTTGTGGGCGATGGCGCCGTGCGCCACGAAGTTCTCCGTGGCGGCCGTGGGGTCACCGAAGCCCTCGCCGAGATTGAACGCGATGGGGGCGCCATCGACCGTTGCCGCCGCGGCGGCCCATCGCCACGTCGCAGTCTCGGGCCAGGCGCCGCGGCCCCAGTCCATCACGGCGCTCGCCTCGGGCGCTGCGAACGTCCATGTGCGATCGCCGAGCGTGATCTCGCCCTCCGCGAGCATCCCGGGGATCTTCTGCTCGAAGAAGAACAGGTGCGGATCCTCGGAGAACGGCGTCGCGACCGAGAGGTACGGCATCGCGTCGGGC
>JADZFZ010000310.1 GCA_020854145.1 Deltaproteobacteria bacterium
AGAGCCGGTTCAGGCCTTCGACGACCTCGCCCGTCGACATGATGTTGCCGTCGACGATGGTCTGCGCCGGGAGAGGGTGGTAGCCGAACCGGACGAGCTGGCGCTGCCCTTTACCCTTCTCGCGAACTTGGCAGACCTTGATCGAGCTGGACCCGATGTCCACTCCGACAAGGTTCTTTCCCTCGGACATTCGCCGCCATCACTCCTCCTCGCCAAACACGCGCACGCGGTCCGCGAGGGATAGCCCCAAAGCTTCGAGAATCTTCCGCTTGGTATCCATCCGGCAGCCGTAGCCCTTCTCGACGCGATCGACGGTCAGCACCGAGAGGTTTGCGCGACGTGCGAGCTCCGCTTTCGAGATCATGCGCTCGAGGCGCATCTTGCGGACGTTGTTGCCTGGCAGCTTCGTCTTCTTCTTCGTTCGCGGCTCGTCCTCTTCGTCGAAGTCTCGTTCGTTCGTCGAGTTTCGTTCGAGCTCTGCGGACGTGCCTTCGTGCGTGGCGGCACCGCCCGCATGCCCGGTCCCCGCGTGCCCAGCACCTGCATGCGAGCCACTCACGTGGGGCGAGGCCGGCTGCGTGAGTACTGCGTGAGCCCTGCTCTCACGCGCCAAGGACGACGCGCTCATGGGCACGCCGTCGTCAGTCGCGGCAAGGCTTTTGGTCTCCTCGTGCATGGGTTCGGGAGGGGTCGCGCCCGGTGCTGCACGATGGGCTGATCCCCCCGGAACGTCAAGCAAATAATCCAAAGTTAGGCATCAGTTATGCCTAAGTTGATCGATACGACGGGAAGCCACGGAGATCCCGTCAGCGTCGCGAATCCTCTCGGTTTTCAAGGAACCCTCGGAGCGGTCCGCTCGGTCCTTCGGCGAGCGGTGCACCGAGACTACGGGTGCGACCGTGATCGTGCCGGGCTCCGTGCTCCACGGTCAAATTTGCTGGCTCCCGCACGGGTCCGGCACACCGCGTTTGCGCCGCGCGCTCCGGTTGCTATGCCGGTCGGCCGTGTCGCACCGGTCCCGCAACGCCGTCTTCGCGGCGACCGTCGGTCTGCTGCTCGCTTGTTGGATGGCGGCGAGCGTGACCGAGGCGCAGACGCATCGCGTGCGTCGAGGGCAGAACCTCACGCGAATCGCCCGTCGTTACGGCGTCACCGTCGAGGAGCTGCGCGAGGCCAACGGGTTGGGGCGTCGCAGCCGCATACGCGAAGGCCAGGTGCTCGTGCTCCCGGGACACGAGCAGGAGGAGCGGTCCAGACGCGAGCGACGCCGGGGGCAGAGAGACGAGACCGAGCGACGAAGCTGGGGCCGGGCACGACGGCCAGGGGTGGCATCCGTCTTCAGCTTCATGACGAATCGGCGGGCCACCGTACGACTCGTCGACGCGCGCGGGCGCGTGCCGGCGCCCACGCTGCACAAGCTCGAGCGGCTCTTCCGACATCGGGGCGGCGACGCGAAGCAGGTGCATCCCAGGCTCGTCCGACTGCTCGCGCGGGTGAGCGACCACTTCGGGGGGCGGACTCTCGAGATCATCAGCGGCTATCGACCGCCCGGCGTGGGTCCGACCCGTCACAGCCGACATCATCTCGGGCATGCCGTCGATCTCCGGGTGCGCGGCGTCCCGAACACCGCGTTGCGAGACTTCTGTCGGACCTTCGACCACGTGGGCGTCGGCTACTACCCCAACAGCTCGTTCATCCACCTCGACGTGCGGCGCAGCAGCACGCACTGGATCGATTGGTCCGGGCCGGGCGAGCGGCCGCGTTACGGGCGACGCAACCCCGACGAGCCGCTCGATGCCAGCGAGCCCGACGACCTGCCGGCGGAGCCGGACGACGGGCGTCCTCTGGAATCGCGCCCGGCGCCCGACGAAGCGCCCCGCGACGCGCCCGCCCCTGCTGCCCCACCCGCGGCATCGGCACCGACCGCCGCGGGCGGGACCGGCGGCGAGGGCTGACGCGCTATCCTGCGAGGACCGATGCGTCGCCTGCTCGAGCTGTTCGTGCTCGCCGTCGTCTTGCTCGCGGGACCGGGTTGCCCGGACGACGTGACGGCGCCCGTGCCGGACGGCGGTCAACCCTGTGCGACCCGCGCGGACTGCAACGATGGTCGGACGTGCGGCGAGCTGCGCGAGTGCGTCGCCATGCGCTGCACGGCTTCGGCAACGGTGGTCGTCCCCTGCCGCTGAGCGGCGGACGAGTCCCGATTCACGTTCGGTATGGCGGCTCCGTGACCGGTCAGGGCATCAGCCGAACGAACGGACCGAGCGCTTCGGCGATGGCGGCGCGACGCGACGCATAGAGCACGTCGTCCTGCTCGGACAGCCGGACGATCCGCACGTCGTCCACGCGCTCGAGCCCACTCGCGCGACGGCGCCAGTTGTTGTGCGTCCAGAGCGGCACGGCCTCGATCGCTTCGACCACGACCCGTCCAGCCGTGGGGACCGACGCGCGAACCCGCAGGACGACGCCGTCTCGAGGACGCGGGTCGTCGTCGTGGTCGCCGGGTCCCGTCGGCTGGGGCCGGCGTCCCGGTGCCCACTTGAGCCCTTGGTTGGAGACGAGATTGCCTAGGGAGTAAGCGACGACCGCGTGGCCGCGAGCAGAGTCCATCTGCTCGACCTCGTGCAGGACGTGGGGTCCCGTTCCGATGATGACGTCGACGCCCATGTCCACCAGACGGCGCGCGGCGGCGCGTTGGCTCGGCGTGGGCTCGGTCGCGAAGTCGGCGCCCCAGTGGACCGCGGCGACGACGATGTCCGCGCTCGAGCGCGCACGTTCGATCGACGCCGCGACTCGGCGCTGGTCCCGCAGCCGCGCGACGCGGACGACCGACTGCCAGCGCTCGGCGTCGGCATTGAGATGATCCGCGAACGCGACGAACGCGATTCGCACGCCGTCGCGCTCGGTGACCCACGGCTCGTAAGCACGCTCGACGTCGTCGCCGCCGCCGATCACCGCGAGACCCGCAGACCGTGACTCGGTGATCGAGGCCACGAGGCCTGCGGGCGTCTGGTCATACGCGTGGTTGTTGGCGACGCTCACGACGTCGACGCCCGCGCCAGTGAGCGCGGCGGCCACCTCTGGAGGCGCACCGAGCACGGGCGGGAAGTCGCTCTGCAGCGCGTTGAACGTGTGGGCGAGCGGCGTCTCGAGATTCACGAACGCGATCTCGTCCTCGACCAGCACCGAGGCGAGACCCGACAGGACGTGCGCGAAGCCGCCCTGCTCGGCGTGGGCGGCCGCGGCGCGAATCACCCGTTGGTGGACGAGCAGGTCGCCGCTCGCCGCGATCGTGATCGTTCGGCCCGAGCTCGTTCCAGGCGGTGCCGGTGCACCTGCGGGCGCCGCGGATGCTCCGTCATCGTCCGAGGGAGCCTCGAGATTGGCGAGCGCGTCGGCACCGACTTCCGACGGGGCTCCAACGTCGGCGGCGGGCGCATGGTCGCCGTCGGCTTCGCCCTCGACCGCGTCGTCGGCGTCGTCGTCGTTGCCGGCGGGATCACCGCCCGTCGCGACGACGTTGTGCTCGGGCGAGACGGGCACCGTGGGAGGTTGAAACCCTCGCGGCACGGAGGCCGATGTCGGCGGGGCAGCGTGCTCGAAGCGCGCCCCGGGGCGTTCTCCAATCACCCGTTCCGACGGCGCGCCCTCGGCGCGATGCGCCTCTTCGCCGGAAGCCCAGGCGACCCGGCAACCCACAGCCGACGTCGAGAGGGCGATCACGAACAGCCATCGCGCCGATGCGATCTCGCGCATGGGCGGACGCTCGCCCGGCCCGTTCGACAGCGCCAATTTTCGGCGCGCCCCGCGACCGACGCGGCGCGCGCGCTAAGCTCCGCGGCTCGCGATGCCGGTCCTCACCGCGCAACATCTGTCGAAGTCGTTCGGCGCGCGCACGCTCCTCGACGACGTCTCGTTGACCTTGCGGTCGGCGGAGCGCGTGGGCCTCGTCGGCGCGAATGGCTCGGGAAAGAGCACGCTCGCGCGGATTCTCGCGGGCGTCGAGCCGGCCGATGGCGGAAGCATCGCGCAACGTCGAGGCGCGACGGTCGTGTACCTCGGCCAAGACCCGTCGCTTCCGGCGGACCAGACCGCTCGCGAAGTCGTGGCCTCGGGGCTGACGGAGCTCGCGCGAGCGCGGGCCCGCCACGAAGCGCTCGGGCTCGAGCTCCCGCAGGCATCGGCGGATCGCACGCCGGCGCTTCTCGCCGAGCTCGCAGCGACCGACGCCGAGATCGAGCGGCTCGGTGGCTGGGACGTCCAGCACAGGGTCGAGTCGATCATGGGCCATCTGGGCATCGCCCGGCCGGACGCGCGCGTGGACGCGATGAGCGGCGGTGAGCGACGCCGCGTGGGGCTGGCCCGTGCGCTCGTGTCGAGGCCCTCCCTGCTGATCCTCGACGAGCCGACGAACCACCTCGAGATCGAGGCCATCGAATGGCTCGAGCAGTTCCTCGTGGAAGACCACGAAGGCGCGCTGCTCCTCATCACGCACGACCGCTACGTCCTCGACAACGTCGTGCAGCGGACTCTGGAGCTCGAGCGAGGGCATCTCCACGCTTACGAGGGCGGTTACGAGGCATACCTCGAAGCGAAGGCGGAACGAGAGGACTTCGAGGCGCGCACCGAGCAGAACCGTCGCAACTTCCTGCGACGCGAGCTCGAGTGGCTTCGGCGTAGACCGAAGGCGCGCACGGGGAAGCAGAAGGCGCGCATCCAGCGTGCAGAGTCGGCGCGCGCAGATCGACCCCCGCCCGAAGCTCGCGCTGCGTCGATGTCGTTGGAGGCGGTGCGCACGGGCAAGACGATCTTGGAGCTCCGCGACGTGGCCATCGAGGTCGGAGGTCGTCGGCTCGTCACGGGGCTGACGTTCGCGCTGACGGCGGGTGACCGCGTGGGGATCGTGGGGAAGAACGGAAGCGGCAAGACGACGCTCCTGCGCGCGATCCTGGGAGAGCATCCCATCGCATCGGGCAGTCTCGTCGTGGGTCAGAGCACGCGCATCGCGTTTCTCGATCAGGAAAGGACCGGCCTCGACCCCGCGCTCTCGATCTTCGACAACGTCGCCGGCGCGCGCGCCCGAGTGGAGATCGGCGGCCGGTCGCTCGACATGAGGAGCTACCTCGAACAGTTCCTGTTCGACACGGACCAGCAGCGTCAGCCCGTGGGCTCGGTGTCGGGTGGCGAACGCGCACGCGTCGCGCTCGCCCGCATGCTGCTCGGTCGGGCGAATCTCGTCATGCTCGACGAGCCCACGAACGATCTCGACGTCTCGGCTCTCGGCGCGCTCGAGGCGATGCTGATCGACTTCGACGGCAGCGCGCTGGTGGTGACGCACGACCGCTGGTTCCTCGATCGGGTCGCGACGTCGATCCTCGCGTTCGAGGACGACGGCAGAGTCGTTCACTACCCCGGCAGCTACGACGTCTACCGTTCGCTCCGGGCCGCCCGCGACGAGGAACGGGCGAACGCCGCCGCCGCCGCGAGCCCACCACCGAGCCGAACGCAGCCCCCGCCGCAGGTCGACACTCGGAAGAAAGGGCTGAGCTGGGCCGAGCGCAACGAGCTCGAAGGGATCATGACGCGGATCGCGGACGCCGAGGGCACGGTCGCCCGGCTCGAAGCGGAGCTCGCCGATCCTTCGCTCTACGCGAGCGGATCCGGCGCGGACGTGAAAGACCGGATCACGCGCCTCGAGCGCGCGCGCCACGACGTCTCGACGCTGATGGAACGATGGGAGCAGCTCGAGACCAAGCGCGGCACGATCTGATGGCCCTCACCCGTACGGTGGAGAGCTCGTCCGCTGCGCCGCCGGCGCGCACACGGAGCGCCTTCGACGCTGGGAAAGCGGACGTGCGGCCCGGGCCGTGCTACCAGCGTGACCCCGAGGCGAATCGTCGTGCGCCGCTCTGCCGTGATCGCGGAACCCCCTGACGCGCCCCGAGCGCGCCGCCGGACGCTGGCGCGTGCCGACGCATCCGACGACCGCTCGATCGTCCGGATCCTCGCATCGAGGAAACGGGTGCTCGCGGCGCTGCTCGTCGTGGCCATCGCGATCACCGCGACGAAGATGGCGTCGAGGAGCGCGAACGCGGGCAATCACTCGGCCTCGCTGGCGCTCGCGCTGCGCGACGAGGGCCTGCGCGTGCAGGCGAACGCGGTCGCGTGGCTCGGCGCAGACGAGGGCCCTCTTCGACCGCGCGCAGCGTTGGTGCTGGCGTCGCGATCGGCCGACGAGCCGCGCGACGTCTACTACGTCGAGGCACGTCCACTGAGATCGGGCGGGGTGTTCGACGTCTCCTCGATCAGCAACCTCACGCGCTCGTCGGGCTCCGACGAGACCTTGCTCGCGGTGGTCCCTCCCTTCGCGGCCTTCGCCACGCGCACTGCGGTGGAGGGAGGCGGCCACTCCTACGATGCCGTCGTCGTGCTGGACGTCTCGGGCGAGCCTGCCTCGCTGACGTCCGACTTCTCGTGGCGCGAGCGCGTGCAGAGCTCCATCACGAACTACCAGGAAACCGGGCGTTTCGGGGGCATCGGTCGCGTTCGCTACGATCTTGCGCGGCCGGCGGCTCGGATGTCGATCGGCATCGAGAACCGACAGTTCGTGATCCGCGCGGACGACCGCACGCTGATCGTCGATCCCACGCGTGTGGCGCCGATCGCGGGCGCGAGCGAGCTGACTCCCGAGCCGCAGACCAAGGGCCGATCCAGCTTGATCCACTGGGCGGTCGACACCGCGCGCGCGTCGCCCCTCATCGGAGCGCACGGGATCGAGTGGATGGAGGATCGCTTCTTCCGCGTCAAAGACCGCGCGGAGCAGACCTACCACTCGGTCGTCGGGACCAGCGCCGCGGACACCGAGGCCGAGGTCGCCGAGGACATGGGCCTCGACGCGACGCACGCACCGGCGGCGTCGTTGTCGGCGACCGACCCCGAGCTCGGCTGGCCGCCCGCCCCGCTGCGCCCGATCCTTCCGAATCCCACTGCGCGCGAGGGCGAATGGACGCCGCTCGTGGACGACCCCTTCGTCCAGGAGAGCCCGGGCGCCCCACCCGGCCTCTTCCAGACGTTCCTTCGCGCCGACGCCGCACGCCCCTACGCCATCGTCTACGCGACCATGTGGGATCCGCGCCAAGTCCGGCTGCACGTCGTGATGGGGACGCGCGAGCCTCGCAGCGCGACGGGCCAGACCGGCACCGGGATGATCCCGCGCGACGAGGAGACGATGCGGACCGTCGTGGCTGCCTTCAACGGCGGCTTCCAGGCCGTTCACGGCGAGTTCGGCATGATGGCCGACGGCACGCTCTACCTACCGCCGAAGCCGTGGGCTTCGACGGTCGGCATCTTCGACGACGGTCGTGTCGGATTGGGCACCTGGCCGGGGCCCGTCCGACAAGGAGCCGGCGCGGGCGGACGCGCAGACTGGGCGCACCTGCCGGAAGGCATGGTGGGAATGCGTCAGAACCTGACGGCCGTCGTCGAAGACGGCGTGTGGAACCCCTATCACCGTTACTGGTGGGGGAGCGCCATCGGCGTGGCCGGTGTCGCCGACGGAGATCCCCGTCCGAACGAGTCCATCGTCACGCACAGGTCGGCGGTCTGCCTCACCCGCGAAGGGTTCGTCGGCTACTTCTGGGGCAGCGGTCTCACGGCCGAAGCTCTTGCAGCGGGCATGAACGCGGCGCGTTGTGTCCATGCGATGCACCTCGACATCAACCCCGGCCATTGCTCGATGGAGCTCTATCGCGCGGGGCCGACGCCATCGTTGCCCCACGTGCGCATCGACGAGCGGACCCAGTTCGAGACGACCCTCGACGGGCTCGCGGGTTGGACGGTGCGCGGGCGCAAGGCCATTCGCGCGATGTCGAGCATCCGCTGGCCGAGGTACATCCGGCGCGACGCGCGCGACTTCTTCTATCTGACGCTGAGACCGGTGCTGCCCGGCCCGCCGCTGCCCGACGGCACCGGCGAGTGGAGCACCCGTGCCCTGCCGCACGCCGGCTGGCCGCACGCTTTCGCGCGCGCGACCATCGCGATCGACGGCAGGACGGTGTGGCTGGTCCGCATCGACGCGTCGCGCGCGCTGCCGTCCGTCGCGGCGCGAGCGGATACGACGCGCGCCCTCGCATACCTGGCGGACGCCGCGTCGCTGCCGTCGGGCGCGGGCGGCCAAGTGATCTTCGTCGGTCCCGGACGCAACGGGCTCCGCGCTTACGACCGCGCCGTCGAGGGCGGAACGCGCGTGGCGGGAGGTCCGGCGCTCGGAGCGGACCCCGCGGGAGCGGCCCTCGGCGTGGACCCCCGTGGCTTCCTCGTGTACGCGGAGGTCCAAGGCCAACCCGATGCCGGCCTTCTAAGCAGAGTGATGGCTCTGGCCGAGGTCCGCTCCGCGATCGCCCTCGATGCCACCACGCGCTTGGCGTTCGTGGACTCCGCGACTCGGCAGACCGTCGCGGTCGATGGAGAGCACGCCCGGGTCGTCGAGCTTCCCCGCGCGATGGCGCTGCTGGCGGACGAGCGGCCCGCTGCAGAGCGCCTATTCCCCTTCGTCGAGCCGGTGGCGCTGAGCGTGTGGCATGGAGTCCAGGGCAGGCGCGTCCGCTACTTCCGCGAGCCCCGCACGCCGTCCCCCGCGGCATCGCCCGCAGGCGCGGCGCCCTCCCCTTCGGGGTCGGCGCCCGCGCCCGCGCCCCGCGTGGAGCCGGGCTCCACAGTCGGCGACGGTGAGCCTTGACCGTGGCGGAGAGCCCTGGATACAGTACCTCGCTCGCACGACTACGAGGGCATCGCGCGGCCTTGGCGCGTGATCGGAGTGGTTCTCGACTGGTCATCCCCCCGCGCCCCCTGAGGGACGCGGCCTTCGTCGTGGTGGGGCTCGTGTCCTGCGTCGGCTCGAACTTCGTGATCATCCCGAGCGCCTCCGCAGCGGAGGCCAGCGAGCGGATGGCCGCGCGGCGAGCCCGGCACGGGGGTGGTGAACGGACACCGTGACGCCGTCAGAAGAGAGAGCACCGGTGAAGAAGCCGATTCCGTTCGGGAAGTACTACCTCCTCGAACGCATCAACGTCGGCGGCATGGCCGAGGTATTCAAGGCCAAAGCCTTCGGCGTCGAAGGCTTCGAGCGCCTCGTCGCAGTGAAGCGAATCCTTCCGTCCATCGCCGAGGACGAAGAGTTCATCACGATGTTCATCGACGAGGCGAAGATCGCGGTGCAGCTGACGCACCCGAACATCGCCCAGATCTTCGACCTCGGTAAGGTCGGCGACGCCTACTTCATCGCGCTCGAGTACGTGCACGGCAAGGACATGCGCGCGATCTTCGATCGAGCGCGCAAGAAGGGCGAGCCGCTGCCCATCCCCATGGCCTGCTACCAGGTCATGAAGATGTGCGAAGGGCTCGACTACGCGCACAACAAGCGCGACGGCTCGGGCCGCGAGCTCAACCTCGTGCACCGCGACGTCAGCCCGCAGAACATCCTCGTCTCCTACGACGGCGACGTGAAGCTCATCGATTTCGGCATCGCGAAGGCCGCGGGCAAAGCGGGAAAGACGCAAGCCGGAATCCTGAAGGGCAAGTTCGGCTACATGAGCCCGGAGCAGGTCCGTGGCCTGCCGCTCGATCGACGCAGCGACATCTTCTCGGTCGGCATCGTGATGTACGAGCTGCTGACGGGTGAGCGGCTCTTCGTCGGCGAGAGCGACTTCTCCACGCTGGAGAAGGTGCGCAACGTCGAGATCATGCCGCCGTCCACGTACAATCGACGCATCCCGGAGGAGCTCGAGCAGATCGTGCTCAAGGCCCTCGCGAAGGACGTCGACGATCGGTACCAGACCGCGATGGACCTGCACGACGACCTGCAGTCGTTCATGTACACGTCGGGCAACTTCTTCGCGCGCAAAGACCTCGCCGGCTACATGCGCAAGGTCTTCTCCGACGAGATCCAAAGAGAGCAAAGCCGCGACGAGGAGTATCAGAAGCTCGACCCGCGGCGCGACGAGCCCGGCCTGCCGCCCCGCGAGGACAGCGTCGTCGAGAACGTCTCGGACCTGGAGGTGTTCGACGATCTGCCCGCGGCCGAGCCCGCTCGCTCCTCGCCCGCCATGCGGTCGAGCGTGCCGCCGCCGCCGCCACCGAGCGCGAGCGTCAGCGCGCAGCCCGCGGGCGCGGGCGGCCGAGCGCCCATCAAGAGCACGATGCTCGGGATGCCTGCGGTGCGCTTGCCGCCGCCTCCGGGCGGGGCGTCGAACCCGCCGGTCGCACCGCGCCCCGCGCCCGCGGCCGCAGCGCCCGCGCCCCCGCCGGCCGCAGCGCCCGCCGCGCGCGCTCAGGTCCGCGAGGAGAGCAGCCCGGCGCTCGACATGGACTGGGACGACGAGGAGCTCTCGACGACGGTCTACGATCGTGTCGAAGGACCCTCGGGCAGCTATGGCTTGCCGCCCACCCTCGGGGGCGGGGCCGCAGCGCAGCCGCCGGCCGCGCCTCCGCCCGCCGCGCTCCCGCCCACGGCGGCGATGGCGGCCACGCCCATGGCGAGCGGACCGATGTTCGCGGGCCCACCGCTCGCGGGCCCGCCCCAGGCGCCCGCCCCGTACGCGGGGTTGTCCTTCGGTTCGAACCCGGGTCTGCCTGCGACGCCTCACCCGGGACTCGGCTCGCCGTCGATGCCGTCGATGCCGGGCGCCTACGGCGCGCCGAGCGCGATGGCCCCGGCACCCGTTGCATCTGCGCGGTCGTCGCTCTCCGATCCGTTCGCGACCGACCTGCCGATGCCGAGCCCGGCTCGCCCTCGTCCGGCGAAGAAGTCGTCGTCGATCCTGCTCCCACTGCTCGGGCTCGGGCTCGTGGTCTTCATCGCGTCGTCGGTCGGAGCGGCCTTCTACTATCTGTCCCGACGGCCTGGCTCGATCGAGCTCGTCACCACACCTCCCGATGCGGTGCTGCACCTCGACGGCGAGCCCGTCAGCGGCATGCGGAGCCCGTTCCTGATCCAGAACGTGAAGCCCGGCCCCCACATGCTGGAGGTTCGCCGCGTCGGCTTCGCCGAGTGGCGTCAGATGGTCGAGGTGCCCGCCGGTGAGACGCTGCAGCTGCCCCCGGTCACGCTCGAGCGAGCCCCCGGCTCGACGGAGCCCATCGCCGCAGCAAACGGCACCAACCCGCTCGACGCACCGGTCGGGGTACCGACCACGGGCCCGCCCGGCACCATCGGCGCCACCCAGCCGATCCCCGGCGTGTCCCCCGCGACGACGCTACCAGGCGTAGGTGTGATCCCCGGCACGACGGTACCCGTCGCGCCGGCCGCTCCCGCTCGCATGCCGATCTCGTTCATCTCCACGCCAACGGGCGCGCAGGTGATCCTGCTGCGCGGCAACGTCGAGACGCCGACCGAGCGCCGGCCCATCGGTGTCACGCCGCTCATCTACGAGCTCGAACAGACCCCGGGGGATCCCTGGACGATCGAGATGACCCTCTCGGGCTTCCAGCAGCACCGCGAGCCGCTGCAGATCCCAGCCAACGTCGCCACCCATCGGGTGCAGGTCACGCTGACGCCCGCCGCGGTGGCCGACGCCACACCCGCACGAGAGCGCGACCGCGACACGCGCGAGCGGGCGACCGGACGCGATCGGACGGAGCGACGAACGGGTGGCGGTGGGGGAGGTGGTGGTAGCCCCACGCCGAGCGGTCCGAACGGAACGCTGCAGGTCAACGCGGTCCCGTGGGCGCAGGTCTACGTCGATGGGTCCCTCGTCGGAAACACGCCCCAGATGGGGATCTCTCTCCGGCCGGGCCCGCACACCGTCACGCTCGTGAACCCGGAGTTCAACTTCCGGCGTTCCTTCCGCGTCAACATCGAGCCAGGTCAGACGGTCCGCCGGGTCGTCCGGATCACCGAGCCAGAGCAGTAGCCGCGCGTCCGCGCGTGGCCTTCCTCCCCGCTTCCCGTGGCTGCGACCCCGCCCCCGTGGCACTTTCGCTGACGGGGGCGTGAACGGGCGTACCCACGAACGCGGCCCGCGGTTCGAAGTTTTCGAGGGGGTCTCACGTCGAAGTGCCTGCGTGGTGCATCATCCCGCTTCAATCGGGTGCGGGCACATGTCGTGCGTCGACCCTGCCGGAGGATGCAATCCATGCTCGTCGCGCGACTCACGATCGCGTCGAGCTCACGAGGGTCTCAGGAGGTCGGGATGGTCAAGAGAACGGTAGTGTTGGTCGCGCTGGCAGTCGCGGCGGTATCGCTGGTCGGGTGCGTCGCGACGGTGCGTGGGCGGGGCGGAGTCGTGTACGCCGCACCTCCGGCGGTGCGCGTCGAGGCTCCGCCGCCGGCACCCTACGCGGGTGCGACCTGGGTGGGCGGCCACTGGTTCTGGAACGGCTACGACTACGAGTGGCGACCCGGCTACTACGTGCAGGCGCGGCCGGGCTACCAGTACGTCGCGCCCACGTACGTTCGTCGAGGCGGCGGGTACTACTACGTCCAGGGCGGGTGGCGTCGCGGCGGCGGCGCCGTCTACGTCGGGCCTCGCAGGGGCGTGTACGTGCAACCGCGTGGACGCGTCTACGTGCAGCCTCGCGGACGCGTGTACGTCGCGCCGCGCGCGCGCGGGACGATCTACGTCCGCTGAAGAAGCGGATCGGCCCCAGGGCTCGGCCCCTCCGAGCTCTGGGGTAGCGGGGCAGCGGCAGCGTGAGCCGGTGGCAGGCCGTCGTTGAACAGAACGCCGGTGGGGGGCGTCCACCGGTCCGGCCGCGGGGCGAAGTGTTCGTGCGTCGGAGGCGAGGCCGTGAGAGCCGAGAGGCGACCGCGGCGAAACCCAGGAGGAGGTGAGTGATGGACTCTGCGAAGACCTGGTTTGCGCTGATTGCAGCTGCATTCGTGATGACGGCTGCGAGCGTCGCCGACGCACAGAGGATTCGCGTCACCGTCGCGCCACCGGCGCCTCGCGTGGAAGCGCAGCCCGTGGCGCCCTGGGGCGGTGCGGTCTGGCAGCCCGGACACTGGCGATGGACCGGACGCTCGTGGACATGGCGACCCGGACGATGGGTACGTCAGCGACGGGGCTACGTGTACGCCGAGCCGCGCTGGGTGCAGCAGGGCGGGGTTTGGGTATACCACCCGGGTGGGTGGCGCCGACAGCGTGGCCCGGTGGTCGTGATCGGCGATCAGCGTCCGCCTCCGCCGACGGTCGTGGTGCAACCGCCGGGCGTGTTCGTGCAGCAGCCGGCTCCTCCGCCGACCGTCATCGTGCAGCCGGCGCAACCGCCTGGCACCGTGATCATCGATCGACGCCATCATCGACGCGGGCGCACGGTCGTGATCGATCCGGGACGACCGGGTGGCGCGGTGGAGATCCACCGCGGTCGCGGTCGCGGCCGGGGTCGTTGGCGCTGAAGGGGTGACGAGAGACCGTTCGTGCCGAAGGGGTGAC
>JADZFZ010000311.1 GCA_020854145.1 Deltaproteobacteria bacterium
ATCTGCGCGATCAGGTGATCGCGCTCCGCTGCGGTGGCCTCGGGTAAGGGCGGCGGCTCGGCGGTCTCCGTGCCGGCATCGGACGTCTCGGTCGTCGCCGCCGCTGGCGTCGTCGCGACGAGCCGCCCGTCCGGACGCGGCTGCGCGCTGCTCGAGCCGCACGCGCTCGCGAAGAGCACGACCCAGAGGAGGCGTGAATTCCGCCCGAGCGCCAGCGACGGGCGTGAAATCCGCCCGCGCCCATCGATGCGCGTCCCCTCTCCCCGCGCCGCGGGGGGAGGGGCCGGTGGCGTGAATTCCGAGTGAGCCCGAGCGCGCGGCCAGCGGGCGACGGCGAAGTCGCAACACGCCCGAGCGCCAGCGACGGGCGTGAAATCCGCCCCGCGCCCATCGATGCGCGTCCCCTCTCCCCGCGCAGCGGGGAGAGGCAGGGTGAGGGGCCGGTGGCGTGAATTCCGAGTGAGCCCGCGCCCGCGAGAGCGGGCGACGGCGAAGTCGCAACACGCCCGAGCGTCTAGCGAAGGGCGTGAATTCCCCGTCGCGCTCATGCCGTGGAGTCTTTGGCTACCTGTCGGTAGAGCGTCTCGTAGCGGCGCGCGCTCCGGTCCCAGCTGTGGTCGAGCTTCATCACGCGGCGCACGAGGCGCTCGAAGGGCTCCCGCTGCGTGTACGCGGCGAGCGCGCGGCGCATCGCCGCGAGCAGATCCTCGGCGGTCTCGTTCTGGAAGACGAAGCCGGTGCCCGTCTCGAGGTGCGCGTCGCAGTCCACGACGGTGTCGATGAGGCCGCCCGTCGCGTGCACGATCGGTGGGGTCCCGTAACGCTGCGCGTACATCTGCGCGAGGCCGCAGGGCTCGAAGCGCGACGGCATCACGAAGAGGTCGGCACCCGCGTAGAGCTGGTGCGCGAGCGGCTCGGGGACGTCGTGCACGTACGCCATCCGGTCGCGCCACTGCTCGGCGATCTTCCGGAACGCGGTCTCTTGCGACTCTTCGCCGCGGCCGAGCACCGCCACCTGCACGTCGGCGCGGAGCAGCCGCTCGAGCGCGACGGCGAGCACGTCGAGGCCTTTCTCCCACGCGAGGCGCGACACCGTCCCGATGAGCGGGACGCGCGGCTCGACCGGCAGGCCGAGACGGCGCTGCAGGTCGGCCTTGCAGCGCGCCTTGGAGGCGGGGCTCTCGGCGTCGTAGCGCGACACGAGGCTCGGGTCGGTGGCCGGGTTCCAGATGCTCTGATCGACGCCGTTGAGGATCCCGACGAGCGACTCTGCGCGATGCCGCAGGAGCCCCTCGAGGCCGAAGCCGTGGCCATCGCGCAGGATCTCGCGCGCGTAGGTGGGCGACGCGGTCGCGACGCGGTCGGCGAAGACGATGCCGCCCTTCAGGAACGAGACGTCTCCATAGAGCTCGATGCCCTCGGGCGTGAAGAGCGACGGGTCGAGGTCCAGGCTCGCCATCACGTCCTTCGAGAAGCGTCCCTGGTGCACGAGGTTGTGGATGCCGAGCACGACGGCGAGGCGCTCGAGCTTCGGGACGCCTGCGTAACGGTGCGCGAGGTACACGGGCACGAGACCCGTCGGCCAGTCGTTGACGTGCACGATGTCGAAGCCGCCTTCGCGCAGGCGCGCCACCTCGACGGCCGCGCGCGAGAAGACCGCCCATCGCAGCGCGTCGTCCTCGTAGACCTTGTGCGCCTCGGGATCTCCGTAGATTCCGGGCCGATCGAAGAGCGACGGCTCCGACACGAAGAGCAGGTCGACGCCCGCGGCCGTGCGTCCGTCGAACAGCGCGCACTCGAAGGTGCGCCCGCCCATCGGCACGACGAGCTTCGTCAGACGCCGCGCGAGCGAGTGCTTGCTCGGGTCCACGCTGCGGTGAAGCGGCGAGAGCACGGTCACCCGATGGCCGAGACCACGCAGTGCCTTGGGCAACGAGCCCGAGATGTCGGCCAAGCCGCCCACCTTGCTGTAGGGGGCGACCTCGGGGGTGACGAAGAGGATGTCCATCGCGAAGGTCTCCAGACCCGAGAGAAGGGCGCGCGGGGCCGCGGCTCAGCCGACGACGCGCCAGAGATAGAAGCCGACGACCGCGAGCACCACGAGACCGAAGCAGCCGAGCCCGGCGAGGTAGTGGCGTCCGGGGGTGCGCCACTCTTCGTCGGTCTCGGCGAGGCCGTCGGCCACGCTCGGGGCGGGCCCGTCGGCCGTGCTCGGGGCAGGCCGGGGCTCGCTGGAAGTCTCGTCGGTCCCGTTCACGGGGCGGCCACCTTAGCAGGCGAAGGAACCGCGGGCCCGATGGGGTATCCTCCGCGCGCCATGAAGGCCGACTCGCGGCGAAGCAGCGTGGAATTCCGAGTGAGCCCGAGCCCGCGAAGGCGGGCGACGGCGAAGTCGCAACACGCCCGAGCGTCCAGCGAAGGGCGTGAAATCATGCCCCTCACCCTGCCTCTCCCCGCGTTGCGGGGAGAGGGGACGCGCGTCGATGGGCGAGCGCCCGCCTACTGCGTGCCGACTTCCCGCGTTGCGGGGAGAAGGGAGAGGGTCGGTGTGAGGGGAGGCTTCGTCGCCTTGATCGCGGGGCTGTCCGTGCTGCTGGGGACCACGGTCGCCCACGCCCAGGACCGCACCTTCGACGTCGATCGCTGGCGTCCCTCGATGGACGGCGAAGGGCTCGTCGGGGTCGAGGACACGATCGTGCCCGGTCCGTGGCACTGGAACGTCGGCTTCTTCGGGACCTACCAGCTGCGGCCGCTCGTGCTCGAGTCCTCGCGCGGCGACATCGACGTCATCGAGCATCGCGTCGTCTCGACGCTGCTCTTCACCGTCGGGATCGCGGACCGGTTCGCGCTCGGCCTCTCCGCGCCTTTCGTGCTGCAGCAGTCGGGCGACGCGAGCAACGTCGGCAGCGGCGGCGCTCTGCCGCAGGTGGCGACGGGCGACGCGGCATTGTCGTTCAAGTGGCGCTTCCTCGGGCGTGCGTGGAATCGCGATCGCGTCGGGAGCGAGGGTTACGGGCTCGCGTTCCTCGCGCGTCTGGCCGTGCCGACCGGAAACGACGACGCGTTCGCCACGACCGGGACCTGGTCGCTCGAGACGGGCCTCGCGGCGGATCTCGCGCTGCCGGTCCTGATCGTCGGCGCGTCGCTGCGTGCGCGCGTGATCGGCGAGGAGAGCGTGTACTTCGACGCGGCGTTCTCGCACGCGATCGCGCTCTCGCTCGGTGCGTCGATGGTATTGCCGCCGCTGCCGCGCGTGTCGGCGTTCGTCGAGCTGCACGCCGAGACGCAGATGGAGGATCCGTTCGACGCCGCGACGACTCCGGTCGAGGCGGACCTCGGGCTGCGCTGGCAACCGCCGATCGACTTCGTGCTCTCCGTCGGCGGCGGCCTCGGGCTGAGCGACGCGGTGGGCGCGCCGGCGGCCCGCATCATGGCCGGCGTCCACTGGGCACCGCGCGATCACGACCGCGACTCGGACGGCATCGCCGACGAGCGCGATCTCTGCGAGGCGCTCGCCGAGGATCGCGACGGGTTCGAGGACGGCGACGGTTGCCCCGATCCCGACGACGACGAGGACGGAGTGGAGGACCAGGAGGATCGCTGCCCGCAGGATCCCGAGGACCTCGACGA
Organism: Deltaproteobacteria bacterium; assembly: GCA_020854145.1. Lineage (GTDB taxonomy): Bacteria > Myxococcota_A > Polyangia > Polyangiales > JADZFZ01 > JADZFZ01. The sequence continues at coordinate 3,631 of JADZFZ010000311.1, forward strand.
CTTCCAGGACGGCGACGGTTGCCCCGAAGAGGACAACGACGGCGACGGCGTGGCCGATGCGGACGATCGGTGCGCGGGCCAGCAGGAAGACCGCGACGGCTTCGAGGACGCGGACGGCTGCCCCGACCTCGACGACGACGGCGACGGGATCCCCGACGCGCAGGACGACTGCCGCACCGAGCGCGAGGACGCCGACGGCGTGGCCGACGGCGACGGTTGCCCGGACCCCGACGACGACGGCGACGGCGTGCCCGACGCCGACGACCGATGCCCGATCGTGCCCGAGGATCGCGACGGCACCGACGACACGGACGGCTGCCCCGAGGACGACAACGACCGCGACTCGGTGCTCGACGCCAACGACCGTTGCCAGGGCCAGACCGAAGACGTCGATGGTGTCGAGGACGACGACGGCTGCCCCGAGGCCGGCGGACGCGCACTCCTGGAGATCCCGCCGACGGGATGGCTCGTGCTGCGTACGCCGCTGCGATTCGGCGCCGACGGTCGGGTCCATCCGTCGTCCTCGGCGATGGTCCAGCAGCTCGCGCGGCACCTGCGAAGCGCGCAGATGGCGCTCACGATCTGGTGGCCCAGGCCCGCGGCGCCCGCGACGGCTCCTGCGGCGCCCGCGC
>JADZFZ010000312.1 GCA_020854145.1 Deltaproteobacteria bacterium
CTCCTCACACCGTGAATCGCGCGGGGCCCCCCACCCCGAGGAGCGCCGAGCCGAGACGGCTCGCGCCTCGCTCCGCTCGGGACCTCGTCCCCATCCGCTCCTCACACCGTGAATCGCGCGGGGCCCCTGGAGAGGTCTCGATGCTAGGCTGATGCGGCGGGGGGACGAGGGAGAGGCCGTGACTCGACCGAAGGTTGCGCTCGTGGGCTCGGGGGGAGCGGCCAAAGGCATCGCACACCTGGGCACGCTGCGCGCCCTCGAGGAGCTGGGGATCCGACCCGACATCTTCGTCGGCACGAGCGCCGGCGCGCTGGTCGCGGCCCTCTACGGTCAGGGTGTCCCGCTCGACGTGCTCATCGACAGCTATCGCTTGCCGTGGGAGCGCCGGTATCCCGACCGCAAGCTCGTCGGTCTGACGTTCGCGGGGCTGCCGAACCGCGAGCAGCTCTCGCACCTCGGATACCTCACGAGCGGCGTCTTCTCCATCGATCCGCTCGAGCGTTACCTCCGCCGCGTCTTGCCGAACAACGACTTCCGCAAGACCGAACGGCCCATCCTCGTGACCGCGGCGGACGTGGATGGCCGTGGCCGCGTCGTGTTCGGCCGCGGACACGTCGAGGACATCCCCATCTCGCAGGCCGTCGCGGCATCCTGCTGCGTGCCGCTGCTCTTCAGGCCCTACCGCATCGGCGACCGATACCTCGTCGACGGCGAGGTCGTGCGCACGTTGAGCGTCGACCTCGCGATCGAGCACGGCGCCGAGATCGTCGTCATCGCGAACGTGTACCGGCCGCACGTCACGAAGGCCCACGAGCGGAGCTTCGCGATGCGAGGCCTCGACAAGATGGCCGTGCAGACGCTCAACATCGTGCTCTCCGAGAAGGAGAAGCGCGGCATCGAGCTCTATCACCGCCTCTATCCGCACGTGACCTTCGTGGACGTCTCGCCCGACGTCGGTCGCTACTCGTTCCTCAACCGATTCGTCGCGCGTGAGCTCATCAGCCGCGGCTATCGCGAAGCGTTGCGTCAGATCGCGTCGGTCAAGGCCCGCGGGCTCCTCGACGGCATCCCGCCGCCCTCCGTCGGCGGTCCGGTGGGCGTCGCGTGACGTAGGCTCGGGGCGTGTCCCGTCTCGTCGTCGGTCTCGCAGCCTGTCTCGCGGCTTTGGCCGCCTGCGGGGACGACCCACCGCCCGACGTCGTCTCGTTCGACATGGGCGGTCCCCCGGACGCGTGCGCGACGTGCCCCGAAGGCGCGACGTGCAACGAAGGCGCGTGCGCGTGCCCCGAGCCTCTCGAGCTCTGCGGCGACGCGTGCGTGGATGTACGGAGCGACGTCCGCCACTGCGGCGCCTGCGACAACGCGTGCTCCTCGTGCGCGGACGGCGCGTGTCGTTGTGACGGGGCCCTCACACCGTGCGCGTCTCCTCGGGGCATCGTCGAGTGCACGGACGTCGGGTCGGATCCCGACCACTGCGGGGCGTGCGGCGTACGGTGCCCCGCAGGCGGAAGCTGCGCCGCCGGCGCGTGCTCGTGCCTCGCGGGTCGCACCGCCTGCGACGACGGCGCGGGCGGCGAGGTGTGCGTCGACACGGCGACGAGCGTCCTGCACTGCGGCGGCTGCCGCGCTCCGTGCGGTGTCGGGTTCGATTGCGTGGACGGGTCGTGCGCTTGCCCGACGGGCCGAACTGCGTGCGCCGGTGCCGACGGCGCCCTGCGCTGCGCCGATCTCGCGAACGACGACGCGCACTGCGGCGCCTGCGGTACCGCGTGCGCCGCCACAGAGTCGTGCTTCGCCGGGCGGTGCGAGGACGACTGCCCGACCGGCACGCTGTGCACGACCGCGGCCGACTGCCGCAACGGAGAGCCGGCCATGCTCCCCGCGACCGCCGGGACCACCTGCCTCGTCGAGGCGACGGAGAGCTGGACGTCGGGCGACGCGTCGTTCGACGTCACGAGATGGACCGGCGGCTACTGCCTCGATCACCACGGTCGCGCGGAGAGCGCCGGCAGCTGTTACGGCGACGGCCGCGCGTGCGCCCCCTGCGCGCTCTGCTTACCCGTCGGCGTGGACACGACGGGCAGCGCGCTCTTCGGCTGCCAACGGAGGTGCGATCCGGCCGTGGGCGACTGGGCCACGACACGGAGCGGCTGTCGCGACGGCTATCAGTGCAGCCTCGAGCGCGAGGTCTGCGTCGCCGGGTGCACGACCGACGAGGAGTGCCGGGGCGACTGGATCGATCACGACAACGACGCCGTCCGCGACGCGAACGAGCTGTTGCCCGATCCGACCTCCGTCGCGCGCTGCGACCGCGTCACCGGCCGCTGCGTCGATCTCCCGTTCGACCCCGACGCGCGCTTCGGCGACCCGTGCACGCTCGCGCGCCACTGCCCGGAGGACGGCGCGTGCATCCCGTGGCCGGGCGGCGGGCACTGCGTCCGCTACGGCTGCGCGCTCGAGGGTCGCGAGTGCGGCCCGGGCGCGACGTGCAGGCCCTTCGGCAACCTCCTCGGTGCGTGCTTCGACGACTGCGTCGCCGGCGACGAGACCGGCGACGCGATGATCGGCCCGAGCGGAGGCGACCCCGACTGCCGCGTGCCCGGCTTCCGCTGCTACTCGATCGACGGCACCGCGACCGGCGCATGCGAGCCGGGCAACTACAACGCCGTGACCGAGCCGAACGTCGGAGTGCCGTGCACCTCGAGCGCGGAGTGCTGGTCGCCTTACGGCAACGGACATTGCTTCCAGCTGTTCGGCCGAGGCTTCTGCACGGTCACGCAGTGCGGGCTCTCGCCCTTCTCCGCCGATGGTCGCGAGAGCACCGTCTGTCCGCCCGGCACGTTCTGCGACGGAGAAGCGGACTTCTACTCGCACTGCGTGCTCGCGTGCGACCGTGCGGACCCCGCGGCCTGCCCCGAAGGTTTCGTGTGCACCTCCTTCGGCGAGCCGCCCCTCGATGGATGCTTCCCGCGCTGCCGTACCGACGGCGACTGCATCCCCGAGCATCGGTGCACGGCCGAAGGCGAGTGCCGCCGTGTCCCGTGAGATCGGTCCGAGCCTTCGTCTCTGCCCGATCGGGGGACGCGCGGTGCGGCGACGCGTTACCGCAGGTCGATCCGCAGGCTCTCGAACCCCAGCTCCGCGAGCCCGGGTGGCAGCTCCTCCCGGTGCGCGCGCCCGCTCGCCTCGAGCTCGCGGAGCATCACGCAGATCGGACAGTCGTCGTCGTAACCGTCGTCGCCCGCGGCTCGACCGACGGACACCCCGGTGCGCGCCGCCGCCTCACGGCGCAGCTGTCGCCGCTCGCGGCGCGTCAGCTTCTTCGCTCCCCTCGCCATCACGCCGCCTCCGCGCGGAGGCGCTCAGCGACGCTCTCTCGGTCCCCACCCCGGCTGCCCCGCTCGATCGGCTCGTATCGATTGCCCATCATCGCCTCGCTTTCTTGCGGGCATCTTCGGCGCGTCGCCGAGGCAGTTCACTCCCGCGAGCGGACGTCGAGCGCCCTCGACGATCGCGCGTAGAGCCCGGACGTCCGGCCTCCCAGCCCGGACGTCCGGCCTCCCGGCCCGGACGTCCGGCTTACCCGTGGCGTCGGCGACTCCCGAGAAGACGAGTCCCGATCGAACGACTGGGGTTCACCGCCGCGGCGCGGCGAGCTGGGCGCGTGCGTCGCGCTGCCGGATCAGCAGCTCGCTGATGCGCACGCGCGAGTCGGGCACGAGCTGGCTCGTCGGGTAGCGCCGCATGAGCGTCCGCAGCGCGTTTCGCGACTCGTCCCACTGCGCGAGCTCTTCGTAGACGATCGAGAGCAGCCAGTAGACGTCGTCGCCCATCTCGCGGTCGGGGTTGCGCTCGAGGATCTGCGTGAGCAGCACGATGGCCTCGCGGTGCCGGTTGAGGCGCCGGTAGCAGCCCGCGAGGTGGAACTTCACCTGCAGGATGTGGCTCGCGTCGTCGCGCAGGCGGATCGACTCCTCGAACGACTCCGCCGCCTCTGCGAATCGGCCCGTGCGCTCGAGGTCGAGGCCCGACTGGAACGCGGTGACCGACATCTCGCCCCGGAAGCGGTCCACGGTGTCGCGGAAGAAGGCGGCTTCCGCCTCCGTGAGACGCTCGCGCCGGAGCTGCTGATATCCCTCGACGACCTCGGATCGCTTCTGCAGCCGGACGAGCTCGTAGAACGCTGCGGCGCGTTGGCCCGCGCGCTCCCGCTGCTCCACGATCCGCGCCTGCTCGGCGACCTCGCGACGGAGCTCGCGCACCTCGCGTTGCACCGAGTCCTTGGTCGCTTCGATCTCGTTGATGCGGGCGTCGCTGGCGAGCTTCAGGCCGCCGAAGGTGATCGCCGCGAACAGGAAGTACGCCATGGCGCTGTTGAGCGTGAGCCGTCGCTCGTAGCCGCCCTGCCGCTTGGCGATGGACTTGATGTCGGCCGACAGCGCGTTCGTCAGGTTGTTCGTCTTGATGATGAGACCGCGGCTCTCGATGATCTCCTTCTTGATCTCGCGGATCTCCTCGTCGGCTTCGAGCATCGCGGTCCGCGCTTACCAAAGCGCGGTCGGCGCCGCAATGCTCGCGCCGCGTGACGCCGGGCGTGCCGGACGCGCGCTCGCGCCTGAGTCGTTGCCTCTGCACGTTGCGGTGCTAAGGCGGGCGCCTCGCCATGTACGACGCGGAAAAAGTCCGAAAGGGTCTCAAGCTCCTCATCGACAATCAGCCCTATTTGATCGTCGATTTCCAGTACGTGAAGCCTGGCAAGGGCCAAGCGTTCACGCGCATGAAGATCCGCAACATGATCACCGGCCAGGTTCTCGAGAAGACGTACAAGTCCGGCGAGCGCCTGGCACCGGCGGACATGGAAGAGCGGCAGATGCAGTACCTCTACCGCGAGGGCGACAAGTTCGTGTTCATGGACACGACGAGCTACGAGCAGTTCTTCCTCGAGGAGGGCCAGGTCGAGGACGTGAAGGGGTACCTCATCGACAACCTGCCGGTGAGCGTCCTGTTCTTCAGCGGCCGGGCGATCGGCGTGACGCCGCCCATCTTCGTCGAGCTCAAGGTCGCGGAGACCGAGCCGGGCTTCAAAGGCGACACGACCAGCAACGTCCTCAAGGCCGCGAAGATGGAGACCGGCATGAGCGTGCAGGTCCCGCTGTTCGTGAACGAGGGTGAGATCCTCAAGATCGACACGCGCACCGGCGAGTACGTCGAACGCGTGAAGAAGTAGACGCGCCTTCGGGCGCTCGGCTCGCCGTGGTGTGCGCAGGGGCGATGCCGTGAGCGATCGGGTTCGGCTCCACGGTCGGGGCGGCAAGCTGGCGGCCAACCTCCGCGCGCGCTCGCGCGCCCGCGCCGCCGTCCGCGCGTTCTTCGATGCGCGTGGGTATCTCGAGGTCGACACGCCGCAGCTCGTGCCGTCGCCGGGCGTCGAGGTTCACCTCGATGCGTTCGAGGTGCTCGGCGCCGACGCGCCTCGGTTCCTGATCACGTCGCCCGAGTACCAGATGAAGCGCCTGATCGCAGGCGGCCTCGGCAACGTCTACCAGCTGTGCCACTGCTTCCGGCGCGACGAGCTCGGCGCCCTGCACCAGCCCGAGTTCACGATGCTCGAGTGGTACCGCGTGGACGCGGGCATGGCCGACGTCGTCGCGGACACCGAGGCGCTCGTCGCCCACGTCGCGACGGCGATGCACGGAGCTCCGACGCTGCCGGGCCCGACCGGCACGATGGACGTGAGCCCACCGTGGGACCGGCTCACCGTGCGCGACGCGTTTCGCCGCTTCGCCGGCGTCGAGGTCGACTCGCTGCTCCGAGACGAGGCGCGGTTCTTCGAGACCCTCGTGACCGACATCGAGCCGAAGCTCGGCGTCGAGCGACCGACGGTGCTCTACGCGTACCCCGCGCAGATGGCGTCCCTCGCACGCCTGTCCCCCGAGGATCCGACCGTCGCCGAACGCTTCGAGGTCTACGTCCGTGGCATCGAGCTCGCGAACGGCTTCGGCGAGCTGACCGACGCCGAAGAGCAGCGCACGCGCTGCGAAGCCGATCTCGCGAAACGCGCGCGCCTCGGCAAGCCGCCCTACCCGCTCGACGAGCGCTTTCTCGCCGCGCTCCGCGAGGGCATGCCTTCGAGCGGCGGGGTCGCCCTCGGCTTCGATCGGCTCGTCATGCTGCTCCTGGGCGAGCCCGTGATCGACGACGTCGTCGCCATCCCCGAGCGCGCCCTGTAGTCAGCCGACGGCGCGCTTGGCCGACTCCCACAGCGCGTCGCGCGCGGCGTCGTCGAGGTCGCTGAGCGATCTTCCCGTTTCGTCGGCCGCACGCTCGGCGTGCGAGAAGCGCTTGGCGAACTTGTCCACGGCGGTGCGAAGCGCCGACTCGGGATCGACCTCGAGCTTGCGTGCGACGTTCGCGAGAGCGAAGAGGGTATCGCCGAGCTCCTCTTCGATCCGTGCCTTGTCCTTGGATTCCACGGCCCGGTCGAGCTCCACGAGCTCCTCCGACACCTTCGCGCGGGCGCCCGCGGCGTCGTGCCAGTCGTAACCGGCCATCGCCGCCTTCTCGCCGGTCCGAAGGGCGCGCAGGAGGGCGGGCATCGCGCGCGGTATCCCGTCGAGCCTTCCGCGACCTTTCTTCTCTTTTGCTTTGATCGACTCCCACCGGCCGAGCACCTCTTGCGCGTTGCCGGCCTTCTCCTCGCCGAACACGTGCGGGTGGCGTCGCACCAGCTTCTCGGAGATGGCGTGCACGACGTCGTCGATCGCGAACCATCCACGCGCTCGTGCGAGCTCGCCTTGAAACACGATCTGGAGCAGGAGGTCGCCCAGCTCCTCGCGAAGCGGATCACCGCCGCCGGCGTCGATGGCATCGACGACCTCGAACGCCTCTTCGAGCACGTAAGCGCGCAAGGTCTCGAGCGTCTGCTCGCGGTCCCAGGGACATCCATCCGGCGCGAGCAGGCGGCGCATGATGGAGACCAACCGCGGCATCGACGAGCCGTCCTGTGCGCCGAGCGACGCGTGCTCGGGAGCCACCTGCGTAGGGTGCTGCTGGACCATGGCTCCGCGGCGTAGCACGATGCTCGGGCACGGCATGCTCCACGACCTGGCGCCTGGTTTCATCGTCGCGTCGCCCGCGTTGCTCGATCCCAACTTCACGCGGACGGTCGTGCTGCTCGTCGCGCACAACGCCGACGGCGCGCTCGGCTTCATCGTGAACCGCCCCATGGCGGGGCTCACCATCGAGCGCGTGCTCCGCGACCTCGGAACCCCGTGCGAGCGACCGCGACCCGATCTCGTGCTCGCGGGCGGTCCGGTGCAGAAGGAGGCGGGCTTCGTGATGCTCGAGCGCGGCGAGGGTGAGAGCCTGCCCACGCCCGATGGCTACCGCGTCGGGCCGAGCCTCGTCGTGTCGTCGTCGCGCACCGCCCTCGCGCTGCTCGGCCATCCGGAGGGCTCCGACCGTTCGCACCTCATGTTGGGCTACGCCGGTTGGGGCCCCGGTCAGCTCGAGGACGAGATCGCCGCGGGCGCCTGGATCCCCGCCGATCTCGACGCCGGCCTCATCTTCGACGCGCCCATGTCGGAGCGTTGGGGGCTCGCGTTCGCGTCGATCGGATCGCACCCGGCGCTCATCTCGCGCAACGTCGGCCTGGCCTGACGCGCGCTCGGTCCGACCCGGCGCGACGACGAAACGGCAAGGCGGAGCGCGTCGCCCGCGGGTCGGTCTGTCAGAATGGCACCACCGACCGAGGGCTCTCCTTGGTCGCGAAGCCTCGATGGAAGGTTTGCCCGTGGCTCGTGCGTTGCTACCGTCGGCCACCCGATGAGACCGCGTCGATCGTCCCTGTTGCTCGCGTCCGCGCTCACCCTCGCGACCGCGACGCTCGCGGCATGGCCGAGCGAAGCCGAGGCGCTGGTCGCGGTCACCCTCCGCAGCCGCACGAGCAACCGCTCCGTGAGCATCCCGACACCCGCCGCGGACCGGACGAACCGGTACTTTTGCGCGTTGCCCGAGGTGTTCACGTTCAACCTCACCGGCCTGACCGTCGGCAAGACGCTCTCCATCTGGCGCGGCGCGAGCTGCGCGACCCTGATGAACCGGCGCGACGCCGCGCAGTGCGAGCGGGTGGGCGACGCCGACAACATCACCGAGGCGACGCGGGAGCTGCGGCTCAACGCCGACGACCTCTTCGATTGCACCGACACCGACGCGAGCACGAAGGCGATCTGGTTCCTGGTCGACGAGTCGTCGGATCCCGACGCCGACGTCGCCGACGCCGCCTCGATCGAGCTCGGGTACGACTTCAGCACGCCGCCGAGCGTGACGGGCGCCGTGTCGGCGAGCGCCGGCGAGACGACGCTGGAGCTCGAGTGGGACGCGCCTTCGTCCACCGACATCGACGGCTACGTGATCCTCGTCGAAGACCTCGGCGAGAACGCGTCGGGCTGCTCGCCCACCCTGCTCACGCCCGACGCTGCGATCACCGACGAGGAGATCGACGCGCTCGCGACCCACGAGGACGTCGGCAAGACCAGCGAGTCCGGCACGGTGGGCGGGCTCACCGTCGACCACACGTACGCCGTCGCCGTCATCACGGAAGACGAAGCGGGCAACTACAGCACCGTGTCCGCGGTGGACTGCGTGACCACCGTGCCCACGACGGACTTCTGGGAGGCGTATCGCGCCGCCGGCGGGCAAGCCGAGGAGTGCAGCGTCGCTGCGCCCGGCGCGTCGTCTCGCCGCGGGTGGACGTCCCTCTGGCTCGTGGCGTGTGTGCTCGGCGTGGGGCTCGCGTGGCGGGTCGCTCGACGGCGATCGACGTCCCGGCGGCGCGCGACCGCCGGCCAGGGCGCACGACGACGTCTCTCGGCAGGCGTCGCGGGTGCGGCGCTCCTCGCCGGCGCGATCGTGGTGATGTGGGCGCCGCGCCCGGCGGAGGCTCAGATGCGGATGCTCCGCGAGTCGCCGCAACGGTTCGCGCTCGCGCTGCGCTTCGGGCCCTACTACCCCGACGTCGACTCCGAGGTGGGGGGCGCGGGTGGCCCGTTCTCCACGTACTTCGGCGACGGCGCACGTCTTCTCGCAGGCGTCGAGCTCGACATCGACGCGGTGATCATCCCTTACGTCGGGCGCGCGGGCGTGGGGGTCGGCTTCGCGGGCACCCACTTCGGTGGCAACACCCGCACGGCCGACAACATGGCGTCGTCCGAGAGCACCGGCCTGACCGTGTTCCCGATGTGGGTCACCGCGTTCCTGCGGGTCGACACGCTGGCCCGTCTCGTGAGCGTTCCCCTCGTCTTCACTGCGCGCATCGGGCTCGAGAACGACGTCTGGCTCGCGGACGACGCGTCCGGCACGACCTTCGGGTTCCGATGGGCCCTCGCCGCGTGGCTCGAGCTCGACATGTTCGAGCGTCGTGCAGCCCGCGCCATGGACGAGAACTACGGCATCAACCACAGCTA
>JADZFZ010000313.1 GCA_020854145.1 Deltaproteobacteria bacterium
ATGTTCCCGGCGACGTTCGACCTGATGCCGACCATCACGCACACGTGCACGAGCCTCGTGGCCGAGGCCTTCTACACGATCAGCAGCATCACGTTCACGGTCGCGGGCCCGATTCTGCAGGGAGGTGTCGCGCCCATGCCTCGCGCCGGCTGCGCGACGCTGTCTCAATCGCCCGTCCCGGGCGACGGCAGCTTCGACATCGTCTGCGAGGTGACCGGTGAATGTGTGGAGACATTCCGATTGATGGGCCGATTCACCGACCGCGATCACCTGACGGCCACGTTCAGCGCGACGTACGTGTCGTCCCCCGGCGCCATCATCGGCTGCGGCGAAGGCCTCGGCGCGCGATTGTGCGGCGACCAGACCGTGACCGTGAGCGGAACGCGCCGCCCCTGAGACGTTTGCCGCGCAAACCGTGGGGCGCCTTGACGCACCACCTGCCGGGAAGCCATGGTCCCCGCCGGAGAGGGCGCCATGAAGATCTTCATCGACTCCGCCGACGTGAAAGAGATCCGCGACGCTGCGGCGATGGGCCTCGTCGACGGGGTGACGACGAACCCGAGCCTCGTCGCGAAGACCGGTCGACCGTTCGCGGACGTCATTCGCGACATCGTCGAGATCGTCAACGGGCCGATCTCCGCGGAGGTCCTGAGCACCGACTACGAAGGCATGATGGGCGAGGCACGCTCGCTCGCGAAGGTGCACCCGAACATCGTCGTGAAGCTGCCGCTGATCCCGGAGGGCCTGAAGGCGACGCGCACGTGCTCGCAGGAAGGCATCAAGACGAACGTCACGTTGTGCTTCAGCGCGACGCAGGGTCTGCTCGCGGCCAAGGCGGGCGCGACGTACATCAGCCCGTTCATCGGTCGCATCGACGACGCCGCGGGCGACGGCATGGAGGTCGTCGAGCAGCTCGTCGCGATCTATCGCGGATACGGCTTCGAGACGCAGGTGCTCGCGGCGAGCATCCGCAACCCGACGCACGTCGTGCGCGCCGCGCTCATGGGTGCCGACGTCGCGACCATCCCGTACGGCGTGCTGCTGCAGCTCGCGAAGCACCCGCTGACGGACGTCGGGCTCGCGAAGTTCCTCGAGGACGCGAAGAAGATCCCTCGCTGAGAGCGCGAGGAGCTCGGCACGAGGCGGGCGCGCCCGGCGCGAAGTCGCCCGCGGCGCCGGCGAGCTTGCGCGACGTCTATTGTCGCCCGATCGGCCGTTTGGGAGCTTGTGTCCCATGGACGGCGGAGGGAAATCGAGAGCGGCCGCGACGCGACGCCTCCGTCGACGGGTCGGCGTCGCGCTGGCCGTGATCCCGGTCGCGTGCGCGGCGGGGTGCGGCTTCTTCGACGGCGACACGCGCACGGACGACGGCGGTCGCCCGCGGACCGACGCCGCGGCACGGGACGCGGCGGCGCTCGACGCCGACGTGCCGGTGGAGCCGCCGGTGTTGCCCGAGCTGCGGCCGAGCGAGGTGATCGGAGTCGCGGTGGCGACGGTGACCCCGGAAGTCGGCGGCAGCGTGGAGCTCGGAGGGGCCGTGTTGCGCGTGGGCCCGGGCGTCGTCGCAGAGACCGTTCAGCTCGGGCTCGCCGAGATGACCGTTCCGCCGGTCGATCTGCCCGAGGACGACGGTGCGCTCGCGGGCTCGGTCGTGCTGTCGACGAGCGCGTTCCTCCTCACGAGCGATCGCGACGTGACGCTCGCGGGACCGATCGAGCTGACGCTGCCCATCGATCCGTCGCGCGTGCCTGCCGACGCGGATCCGTCGCGGGCGCGCGTGGCGGGCGTCTTCGGTGGGTTCGTGCTGCCGCAGGAGCCGCCCGCGGAGCTCGACCTCGCGGGAGGCACGATGCGGCTGATGCTGGCACCTCCGAGCCTCGCGCGAAACGCGGAGAGCATGACCGCACGGGGCGCGCCGCGCGGCGCGGGGATCTCCTTCGTCGCGCTCAGCGGTGCGCTGCTGGCAGGCGCGGTGGGCACGTTCCTCGGCTCGCAGGTCATCCCCTTCGCGGCGATGCTGGACCAGCCGTGGTTCGTGGAGACGCTCGAGTCGGAGCACTTCTACGTGCGCTATCGCGCGGACCAGACGTCGCGGGCCGAAGCGCTGCGCATCGGCGATATCCTCGAGAACGCGCACGCGCTCTACTCGGGGCTCGGGTTCGAGCTGCCGAACTTCTTGGGCTCGGTCGCGGGGCGCCGATACACGGTCGTGCTCGATCGCTTCGTCAACATCGGCGCGCTCACCGCATCGCACGCGCTCGCGGGAGGCGAGGAGCCGGACGGCTTCACCATCCCGGGATCGGGCCTCGTCGGTGGCATCACCTACGTGAACCTCGACAGGCCAGCCGCCGACCAGGACATGGCCGCGGCGCACGAGTACTTCCACGCGATCCAGTACGGAGCGATCGACTCGGTCTTCTACGTGAACGCGTTCCAGCGCGCGATCCGACCGGAGTCGGACTGGCTCTTCGAGGGTGCGGCGACGGCGTTGTCGGGGCGCGTCGTGCTCGGCGGCGGGACGAGCGCCGCGCGCGATCCCACGACGGCGACACACCTCGCGCAGGGCCGGTCGTGCTGGGATCCACGGCAAGAACCCGCCGCCGACGTGGCGCAGGATCTGTTCTACTTCATGGAGCGCGAGCTCGGCGACGCGGACCTCTACCACCCCATGTTCGCGGGCCTCGCGGTCGAGGGGATCTCCGGCGTCGAGTCGGCGGTGGCGTCGGTCGACGCGACGTTGCGCGCGGATGCGCGTCGCTGGTCGGGCCTCGCCGATCTCTGGATGGACTTCATCCCCGATCTGACGCACGCGAGCCCAGCGGAGTACGGCGGCGCACCCTTGTCGGCTGCGACGATCGTGGTCACCGAGGACGGGGTCTCGTCGGTCTTCCGTAGCGGGCTGCCGCCGCTGTCGTATCTGGTTCTCGAGATCCAGGTGCCGCCCGCCGGAGCGGGCCCGGCTCGCCGCGACCTGTCCATCGAAGTGGCGATCCCCTCGTCGGACACGCGAATCTACTCGGCGTTGTCGATGCCGGACGGGACGCACGTGCCGCTCATCGTCGCCCGCCCGTCGCGCCCGCGCGTCGAGGTCCTGCCGGGCCTACGCGACGCGCGCACCACAATCCTGCGCCTCGTGCTCGCGAACGCCGACATCGAGAGGTCCGCCGGAACCGAGGTGACCCTGACGGTGGCGCTGACCGGCGAAGCCGTGGGCCCCGACGCCGGGGTGGACGCGGGCGGAGAGCCGACCTGCAACGTCACGCCGGGCACCGAGAACACCATCCCGTGCCCGCGGTTCGTGCGCGCGTCGGGCGAGGTACCACGCGTCAACTACTGCGCGCCGATCTTCGGCATGTCGACCGGTCCGGGCTCGCGGTGCGGCTACACGAACGCCACCGAGTACCACGACTTCTGGGTCTACTGGCACGAGGCCGAGCACGCCGATCTGCCCTGGGACTGCGCCGCCGAGGATCCGTCGATCATCGCGCGGAGCGCCGGGCGACGCGCGTTGGTCCAGTACTCGGACGGTCCACACGACGGGCCCGCGCTCGCCGTGGCGATGACGCTCCTCGCGAGCGTCGAAGGTCGCGCCATCGCGTGTCCGTGAGCCGCGGCCCGCGAACCGCCCTGCGCCCCACCGCCCGAGCCGCACCATCGTCTCGGGTCGAGCGCGTGTGACGCGGCGTCAGGCTCAGACGCGGCCGTCGTTGGCCGGCATGTCTCGGATGGGCGCGCGCGTCGTGCCCGTCCCCGTCGCCGCGCGCACGTAGCCGGGCATGCGGATCTCGGTGCTGGCGTCGCCGCGCGCCACGAGCGCACGCGTCGCCTCGGTCCACGCTTCGGGCGTGTCGACGTCGAGCCAGAAGGCATCGCCGACGTCCTGCACGAACGCGAGCCCGCGCGACGCGAGCGCGGAGACGCCCTGCGAGAGCGACGCGTCTCCGCGTGCTTCGACGACACCACGCAACGCGTCCACCAGGGTCTGCGAGATGCGGAAGACGCCGGTGTCGATGCAGTCGTAGTCCTCGAGCGTCTTGCCGATCGCGACGATGCGGCCGGCGGCGTCGGTCTTGACCTTGGTCGCGTCGTCGATGTCGAAGCACTCGTGGATGCGTCGGTCCACACCGAGCACGAGCGCATCACGACGTACGCGTGACGCTGCGACCTTCGCGACCATGTCGGGCGTCACGAGGTGGTCGGCCATGGCGAGCAACGCGGGCCCATCGAGAAAGGGCGCTGCTGCCAGCACCGAGAGCCCGTTGCTGCGCTCCCAAGCCGTGTTGACGGCGAGCTCGACCTTCAGCCCCAGGTTGCGACGACCGCGGAGGGCGGCGCGAATGTCGCCGCCACGAAAGCCGACGACCACGACGGCCTCGCGCACGCCTGCGTCGGCGTAGGCGCGGAGGATGCGAACGATGAGCGGCTCGCCACACACGGGCACGAGCGGTTTCGGGACCTCGCCTCCCGCGACCAGCCGGGATCCACGTCCCGCTGCCAGGAGAATCAGCCTATCGACACTGCTCATCCAGCGCTCCTCGGTTACACCACGCCGTCGCCATGCGAACGGACGAAAGACGGACCGCTCCCGCATCGCGTACACGGGACGGGTGGGGCGCACGCACCACCTTCGATCCCATGTCGCCGCGCGAATCGGCAACTTTCCGGCGCTCGGGAAAGCCGCGCTCTCTAACCTCGATGCCGATGGGCGGCAACGTCGTTTCAGCGACGACGCGCGCCGTTCGCTAGGACCGATCGGCAACCGAGACCAGAGGTGGGCTCGCCTGCCACACCCTGTGAATATCGTTCACGCCAAGTCGTTCTCAGTCAGCTCCCTGATCGCAGAATCAGCCCAGAAACGGGGCTACGTGTTCGCTCGTCGCGACTCTAGTGCAAGGAGAGGGCCCGAGCGTGGCACCGGTCGGTGAACGGGCGACTCGACGCCGACCGGCCGAGCGGCCGAAGGCGTGCATTGGCTCCCGAGAATCGCGGGCGCTATAGCGGCCGCCCGAGAAGGAGCCTGCATGCATCCGAAGCCCAACGAGATCGCGCCTGCTTCAGGGAAGCTGGGAGTCCTGCTGCCCGGGATGGGCGCCGTCGGAACGACGTTCGTGGCGGGTGTGATGCTCGCGCGGCGCGGCTCGGCCAAGCCCTTCGGCTCGCTCTCGCAGCTCGGAACGATTCGGCTGGGAAAGCGGACCGATCATCGCGTGCCGCCCATCAAGGACTTCGTGCCTCTGGCGGGGCTCGATCAGCTCGAGTTCGGAGGCTGGGACATCTTCCCGGACAACGCGCTCGAGGCCGCGTCGCACGCGGAGGTTCTGTCGAAGGAGCACCTCGCGCTCGTGAAGGACGAGCTCGAACGCGTGCGCCCGTGGCCAGGGGTGTTCTTCCCGGGCTTCGTCCGGCGCTTGAACGGCACGCACGTGAAGACCGCGCCCACCAAGCGTGACCTCGCGGAGCAGGTGCGCGACGACATCCGAAGCTTCAAGAAGGAGCGCGGGCTCGAGCGCGCCGTCGCGATCTGGTGCGGCTCGACGGAGGCATACACGGAGACGTCGGCTGCCCACGCGTCGCTCGCGGCCTTCGAGAAGGGGCTCGCCGACGACGACGCCACGATCGCGCCGTCGATGATCTACGCGTACGCGTGCCTGATGGAGGGCGTGCCGTACGCGAACGGTGCACCCAACCTGACCGTCGACATCCCGGCGTTGCAGGAGCTCGCGAGGGATCGTGCGCTGCCGGTGGCGGGCAAGGACTTCAAGACGGGCCAGACGCTGATGAAGACGATCCTCGCGCCGGGCCTCAAGGCGCGCATGCTCGGGCTGCGCGGTTGGTTCTCGACCAACATCCTGGGCAATCGCGACGGCGAGGTGCTCGACGACCCCGACAGCTTCAAGTCGAAGGAGGTCACGAAGCTCGGCGTGCTCGACTACATCCTGCAGCCGAAGGTCTACCCGGACCTCTACGGCTCGCTCTATCACAAGGTGCGAATCGAGTATTACCCGCCGCGCGGCGATCAGAAGGAAGGCTGGGACAACCTCGATATCTTCGGATGGCTCGGGTACCCCATGCAGATCAAGATCGACTTCCTCTGTCGCGACTCGATCCTGGCCGCACCGATCGTGCTCGACCTCGCGCTGTTCCTGGACCTCGCGCAGCGGGCGGGCCTCGCCGGGACGCAGGAATGGCTGAGCTTCTACTTCAAGAGCCCGATGACGGCACCCGGCCTCTATCCGGAGCACGACCTGTTCATCCAGCTGATGAAGCTGAAGAACACGCTGCGGTGGATGCGCGGCGAGGAGCCCATCACCCACCTGGGCCGCGAGTACTACGACTGACCTTGCCTGGACGCGTGGAGCGCGCGAAGACTGGCTCTGCGGAGGCACGATGACGACCGAAGAGCTCTTTCGCGACCTCGCCGTCGCATGGCTGAAGGGAACGGGATCGCTCGACGACGCGGAGGATCCGCCGACGTTGCCCGCTGCGATGGCGCAGCTCTACGCGATCGCCTCGATCGTGGTGACGCGCGATCCGCGCGCCGGGCAGGACGTGTCGAAAGCCATCGAGGCGCTCGACAAGGACTGAGCCCGGGATTCACGCCCTTCGCTGGACGCTCGGGCGTGTTGCGACTTCGCTGTCGCCCGCATGCGCGGGCTCGGGCTCACTCGGAATTCGTCGAGCGCTCGCCCTCACCCCGACCCTCTCCCCGTTCGGGGATGGGGGGCCTGGTCCCGAATTCACGCCCTTCGCTGGACGCTCGGGCGTGTTGCGACTTCGCCGTCGCCCGCCTTCGCGGGCTCGGGCTCACTCGGAATTCGACCGTTCCGGTTGCCTCTGGCGTCACGGAGTGGTGGCGGTCTGTGGCGGGGGGCCGAACGTCCAACCGAAGCCGACGAAGCCGCCGATCGCGTCGGCGCCGACGCCCGTCTGGCGGATGCCGCCGGTGAGCTCGACGTCGCCGAGGTCGATGCTGACGCCGGCCGTCCACGCGAGCTCGAAAGCAGCGGCCGACATCGACTCGTCACCGAGGTCGCCGATCTGCGCGTGCGACGTGCGCGCGCCGAGTATGTAGACGCCGAGGCCCGCCGAGCCTCCGGCGAAGAGCGAGAGCGGACCGAGCGGAAGGCGGAGCGCCATCTCGACGTGGAGCCGCATCAGGAACGCGCTCGAGAGCGCGAGCTCGTAACCCGGCTGCCCTCCCGTGGGCGACTGCCACGGGCCGCCGATCGATCCGCCGCCCAAGGTCAACGACATCGGCGTGACCTCGAGCCAGGGCACGGGACGCATGGACGCGCCGAACGTGACGCCGCCGAGGAGCGTCCCGCGCGAGCCGAACCGGCTTCCGTGCACCGTCGAGTGGCGCAGCCCCGCCGCGACCCCGTCGGGGGCGTCGAACGTGAAGTCGCTCCCGCTGAAGTCGACGGTCTCCATCCAACCGCGCAAGAAGACGACGCCCTCGAGCGGAGGCGGCGGCTCCGTCACGCTGCCATCGGGAGACACCGTGCCCGCAACGGGTCGATCGGTTCCGCGCAACGCCGTGACCAGGACGGGGGCGCCCTGCTGCTGCTGATCTTGCGCAACCGCGATCGCCGGCACGATCGACGACGCGAGGAGCACGAGGAACGAGGCGACGTGTGCGGAACGCGAAGCAAGCGTCATGGGTGACCTCCGAGGCTCGCCCAACGAACGACGGCGATGCGCGACGCTTACACGCCCCGTCACGAATCGCGCGCACGTCGCCACCGCGCGTGCGCCCCGCGCCGCGAAGTTGACGGATCGCGACGGACCGATAGGTTGCGGGCTCGCATGCGCTCGCCCTCGTCACCCGTTGGCGGTGTCGGCCGCTGGCCCGTGGCCTTCCCGGCAGCGAGGCGGTGCCGCGTCGCGCGGGGCGTCCACTCGGCCGCGGTCTGGGTCGTCGTCGGCGCGATGGCGGGATGCGGCACGCGCCCGGTCGACGATCGCGTCGATGCGTCGATCGCATCGCTCCGCGTGGCGGCACGCCCGTCGGTCGCGGCGGAGATCGTCACGCGCGACGCGGGATCCGAGGTCGCGCGCGCGCAGCCACGTGTGCCGGTGATCGTCGCGCCGCCACAGCGCCCGCGCGTCGCACCGGTAGCGGGCCACGATCGCGCGCCGACCGCGGGCGAGATCGTCCGGATCCCTGCGGGCGCGTTCGTGCTCGGATCCGAGCCGGGGACCGAGATGCGCAACGCGAGCCTCGAGCCGGAGCCGCGCACGGCGGAGGTGACGGCGTTCGACATCGATCGGCTGCCGTACCCGAACGATCCGGCGCTCGCGCCGATGACGGGTGTATCGCAAGCACGTGCCGCGGAGCTCTGTGCCGAACGCGGCAGGCGTCTGTGCACCGAGGTCGAGTGGGAGCGCGCGTGCAAGGGGCCGTCCGGGCAGGACCTCTTCTCGGGCGGTGCGCACCTCGATCTCGCTGCGTGTGCGCAGGACCCGACGCGCTGCGCGTCGGGCTTCGGCGTGCTGTCGATGGGCGTCGGGCTGCGGGAGTGGTCGTCGAGCGTGCTCGAGCGTCCCGCGGGCGAGCGCGAGCGCAGGTTCGTGATCCGGGGCGCCGAAGCCGAGGCGCCGCTCGGCCGGCATCGTTGCGCAGCGCGGATGGTCGAGGAGCCGGGCACGGCCGGACCTCCGATCGGTTTCCGGTGTTGCGGAGGGGAGCCGAACGCGGCGACGGTCGGTTACGAGCCTGCGCGGCCGCGATTCACGGTGATGCGTGACCTGCCGCCGGCGCGCATCGAGCAGATCCTCTCGGGCATCCCCGAGATCGCGCCGCACGCGCGGCGATTCCAGCTGCATCGGCGCGAGGAGGTCGGGCTCGTGCTCCGGCGGGGCAATCGCGGCAGCGCGCCCGAAGGATGGACGCTCGTCGTCGAGCCCGTGCTCTGGTCGCCCATCACGGGCGAGGCGATCCTCGTGATCACCGGACGGGGCGAGCACTCGTCCTTCATCGTCGCGTTGTGGATCGAGCGCGGCGAGCCGGGCCGCGAGGGCTTCGTCGCGCGCCACGCAGCCAGCATGGTCTTCCTCGACGACGACCGCGCCGCGGTGCTCGCGTACAGCCCGCAGTCACCGCGCGAGCTGCTCTGGAGCATGTGCTGGGGATGCGGCGGCGACGGCGGAGCCGTCTCGTACCGCGACGACTCGACCGTCATCGTCGTCGCGCG
>JADZFZ010000314.1 GCA_020854145.1 Deltaproteobacteria bacterium
CCGCGTGCTCGCCGCCCAGAGCGTGATCGAGAGCGCGCCCATCGTCGGGCGCGACGAAGCGCTCCGCATCTTCGGGACGACGCTCGTGTGGTGATCGTCGCGCCTCTCCGGAGTGTTCACCAGCCGCAGCCGCCACGCGGTCGTCGCAGGAGTCGGTGGTGCACGGGATTCCGTCGTCGCAGTCCGTCGCGCTGCCGCCGACGCAAGCGCCCGCGGAGCTGCACAGGGTGCCTTCGGTGCAGAAAAGGCCGTCGTCGCTGGGCTGGCCGGAGGCGCGCCGGGTCCAGCCTGCGGTGTCGCGCGCGGCGTCGCAGGCCTCGCAGTCGTTGGCCGGGTTGCGCTCGCCGTCCGCTCGAGGCCGTGTCGGGCTCGAGCGGGAAGACGCACGCGCCCATCGCGCACGTGGGGGCGTTGGTCGTGCAGTCGCGGCCGTCGTCGGGCGCGCAATCCGAGTCGACGGCGCACATGCCGCAGGTGCCGCCCATGCACGCGGGCGTGTCGCCGCCGCAGGCGTTGCCGCATCGGCTGCAGTGCGCGGGGTCGGCGTCCGTGAGCACGCACGCGCAGTCGCAGTCCTCGTAGCCGTCGTCGCGGCACACGCGCCCGACGCGCAGACCTCGTTCGGGTCGCACGCCGCGCCGCACGCGCCGCAGTGCTCGAGCGAGGTGTCGAGCCGCAGCCGCCGGAGCAGCAGGCGCCCGCGCCGCGTTACCTCGGCGCGCAAGGCTGCTTCCGCAAGTCCGACATCGACGTCGCGCCTCCCTGACGGCAGGCGGATTCGCAGCCCCAATGCCCCCGAGTCGGCTCCGGCCCGCTGGCTGGCTGCTCGTGCTCGAGGCGTTGGTGATCAAGCGACGGCGCGCCTCGTCGGCTCCCGAGACGCCGCTCCGCATGGCGCGCAGCAGGCGGGCTTGACGTGCGCGCGCCACTCCGCGACCGTCACCGCCTCGGGGGGCCTCCGCAGGTGGGACAGCGAACGAGCTCCGAGACGCTGGCGAACATCGTCGTCGCGTTCATGCGACAGCCCACGTGGGCTCAGGCCGAGCTCGCTCGCGCGACGGGTGTCACGCCCCGCACCGTCAAGCGCATCCTGGAGGAGCTCGCCCTCGCGGGCTGGCCGCTCGAGCGCGAGGACGACCATCCCCACGTCTACTGGAGCGTCCCGCGCCGCTGGCTGCCGGCCGCGGTGCCCCTCGATCGCGAGCAGGTCGGCGCGCTGCTGCACGTGCTGCTGCGCGTGCCGCCGAGCCGCGAGCGCACGCAGCTGCTGGACGCCGTGGCCGGGCACGCGCCTGCGACGATCCACGAGGCGCTGCAGCGCGTGATCCCGCCGAAGACCTCGGACGCGGAGGAGGCGCACCTGCCCGCGCTGCTGGACGGCCTCGTCACGTCGACGCCCGTGCGCATGCGCTACTGGTCCGCGAGCCGCGGAGCCTTCCACGATCGCACCGTCTCGGTGCAGCGCGTCCTGCCCGGGCCGCCGACGCGCTTCGTCGCGTGGTGTCACCGCGCGGAGGCGTTGCGGTGGTTTCGCCTGGACGGCGCGGCGACGCTGGCGGCGGACGCGTCGGCCGCCTTTCAACAGGTCGACGACGCCGACGTCGACGCGATGATCCAGGAGAGCGTGGACGGTTTCCGCGGTCCCTCGCGCATCCGCGTGGCGTTTTTCGTGCGCGACCCGGATGCGCGCTGGGTGATCGGCAACCTGCCCGACGGGCTCGTGGCGCGACCGGACGATGGCGGCGTCCTGGTGGAGGCGGAGACCGCGGGGCTCCTCCCGGTCGCGCGGTACGTGGTCGGGCTGGGCGCGGCGGCCGAGTGCAGGACACCGGAGCTCCTCGCTGCGGTGCGTGAGCTCGCCGAGGGGGCGCTCTCCAGCGGGACGCGCGAAGGGCAGGACCCGACATGAGCGGATGCGCAGTGCGCCCTATCGCGTCGACCGGATGGCGCAGGTCGACCGTGCATCGTGGCGAGCGAAGAAGATGACGAGCGCGCGCGCGGAGGAGGAGCGGGTGCACGTGCACCTGTGGGGCAAGGCGGACCCGAAGCGGGCCGAGCTCGGCCCCAGCTGGCATCCGCTCGTCGCGCACATGCTGGACGTGGCCGCGTGCGCGGAGCGGCTCCTGCGCGACGTCCGGTCCTCCCGCCTCGATTCGATGGCGCGCGCGCTCGGCCTGTCGCCGACCGATGCGCTCCCGTGGCTCTCGCTCTTCGTGACCCTCCACGACCTGGGGAAAGCGACGCCGGCGTTCCAGCGCAAGGTGGCGTCGGCGCAGCAGCGCCTCGAGACGCTGGGCTTCGACTTCCCGGACTCCGACGCGCCGCACGGCGAGATGAGCGCCGTGCTGCTGCCCGCTGCGCTGGAGTCGCTCGGCGTCGGGCCACCGCTCGGCGCGCTGGTCGCGCGAGCGGTGGGTGCCCATCATGGCGCGTTCGGGACCGCGACGGCCCTCCTGGAGCTCGACGCCAGGAAGCACCGCGGGAAGCGACCGCAATGGGAAACAGCGCGCGATCAGCTCGTGCGCGACGTGGCGGCCGTGCTCGGTGTCGGGCCGCCGCCGGTTTCGGCGCGAGGCTCGACGTCCGGCTCCCTCTCCCCGAACCCGCTCCACGCCTTCGTAGTGGACCTGGCAGGGCTGACCACGGCGGCCGATTGGCTCGGCTCGAACGCCGACGTGTTCGGCTACGTCGAGGGCTCGCCCGACCTCGGCGCCTACCTCGAGCACGCGCGCGGGCTGGCCGCGCGGGCGTTGGACGACGCAGGATTCCGCCGACCTCCGCGTCCCGCCGCGCGGACGTTCCAGCAGCTCTTCGGCGACGACAAGTCTCCGTGGCCGCTCCACCGCGCGGTCACGGAGCTCCTGCCGGAGCTGTCAGAAGGGAGCCTCGTCGTCGTCGAGGCACCGATGGGAGAGGGCAAGACGGAGGCGGCGTTGATGACGTACGACGCGCTCGCGAGCCGCGGCGCCGATGGCCTCTACTTCGCGCTTCCCACCCAGGCGACGGCCAACCAGATCCTGGGCCGCGTCGAGGCTTACCTCGGGCGCTCGTTCGCAGAAGCGCACGGCCTGCACCTCGTGCACGGCGGCGCGGCGCTCTCCGATCGGTACGGCGAGCTGAAGCGCCGCGCGTTCCGTGCGCGCTCGGTCGACGGCGCCGCCGGGGGCGACGGCGAGCCCATCGCGGATGCGTGGTTCGCGCGGTCGAAGCGCGCGCTCCTCGCACCGCTCGGAGTCGGGACGGTCGACCAGTCGCTGCTCGGCGTGCTGCGCGCGAAGCACCACTTCCTCCGCCTCCACGGGCTCGCTGGCAAGGTGATCGTGGTCGACGAGGTCCACGCGTACGACACGTACACGTCGGAGGTGCTCGCGCGCCTCTGCGAGTGGCTCCGTTCGCTCGGCGCGACGGTGCTCCTGCTCTCGGCCACGCTGTCGTCGCCACAGCGCGCGCGCTTGCTGGCCGCCTATGGAGTCACCACTCCGCCCGCGGCGGGCAGCTACCCTCGCATCACGGTCGCCGAGGGTGGCCAGGCGCGCGTGCTTCCCTTCGCATCGCGTCGCGCATCCTTCGACGTTGCGCTCGCGTGGCGCTTCCGCGACGTCATCCTCGCCGAGCTGGCCGCGTTGCTTCGTGACGGAGGCTGCGTCGCGTGGATCGTCAACACCGTCGGTCGCGCGCAATCGCTGTACGCGAACGCGAGTGCGCTCCGCGCCGAGGGGGTGCTGCCCGCGGACCTGGACCTGCGGCTGATCCACGCGCGGCTGCCGTTCTCCGAGCGGCAGACGCGCGAGCGCGCCGCCGAGACCGCGTTCGGTCCTCCAGGCGCCTCGACGAAGCGGCCTCGGACCGCGCTGCTGATCGGCACGCAGGTGCTCGAGCAGAGCCTCGACCTCGACTTCGACCTGATGGTGACGGAGCTGGCCCCGGTGGATCTCGTGCTCCAGCGCGCCGGCAGGCTCCATCGGCACGACGGCCGGCCGCGCCCGCCCGCGCTCGCGACGCGAACGTTGTGGATCGAGACGCCGGGAGAGGGCCGGGGTGAGGGGCCAGCGCCCGCTGACTTCGGACCCAGCGCGTGGGTCTACGACGAGGCCGTCCTGCTCGCGAGCTACGAGGTCCTCCGACAGCGGGCGTCGGTCCAGCTGCCCACCGACATCGAGCCGCTCGTCGAGGCCGTGTACGCAGAGGGCGCGATGCAGTCGATGGCAAGCCGCCTCGGGGGCGCCCTGGGTGACCGACTGGCGGAGAAGCTCGCCGAGCTCGAGCGCTCGTCGGCCGGCGACCGTTACCGGGCCGAGCTGAAGCTCCTGCCGTCGCCCGACGACGACGACCCGTTCGGGGACTTCTCCTGCTTCTTCGACGAGGAGGACCCGAAGGTGCACGAGACGCTCCGCGCCGTGACGCGTCTCGGCGACCCGAGCGTCACGGTCGTGCCGGTGGTCGCCGACGGGAGCCGGCTGAGCGTGGCGTGCGCGCCAGGCGTCGTCTTCGACCCGATGGATCCCGAGCTGCCGTTCGCGACCGCTGCGACGATCGCCCGCTCGGCGATCTCGGTGGGCCGACGCGGGCTCGTCGGCGCGATCCTCGCCGACCCGAGCGTGTACCCGCGCGCGTTCGAGCGCTCTCCGGTGCTCCGTCACCACCGCGTGCTGCGCCTCGACGACGCGGGCTTCGCGAACGTCGGCGGCACGGCGGTCCGCCTCGACCCCGTGCTCGGCCTCCTCCTCGGCCGGCTCGCCAGCACCCTTTGAAGGTTCCTCCATGACCGACACCACACGCCCTCGATTCGACCTGCTCATCGAGCCCTGGATCCCGTGCGAGCTGCCCGACGGCGCGCGCGTCGAGCTCGGGATCCGCGACGTGCTCCACCGCGCGCACGAGCTCGCGGCCGTGCACGACGAGTCGCCGCTCGTGACTGCCGTGCTGCATCGCTTGCTGCTCGCGATCCTCGACCGGGCGCTCCAGCCGAAGAACCGCGATGACTGGCTGGCGCTGTGGCGCGCGGAGCGGCTGCCGGTCGAGCCGATCGATGCGTACCTCGATCGGTGGAAAGAGCGGTTCGATCTGTTCCATCCGGAGCGCCCGTTCATGCAGGTCGCGAAGCTCGACGAGAAGCTCCGCGCGGAGCGGGGGAAAGACGCAGAGCGAACCGCGGCGTGGCGCATGGTGATGGAGTCGTCGAGCTGCGGAGGCCACATCGCGGTCTTCGAGCCCATGCCGGCCGACGCCGCGCTGTCACCGCAGGCGGCAGCGCGCGGCCTGCTCGCGTTCCAGCTCTACACGAGCGGGGGCCGGATCCAGAACGAGGCGGAGTCGTGGACTGGTGGGGTGATGCGACCCGGCGCCGTCGCGACGCTCCGCGGCTCCACGCTCCGCGAGAGCCTCGTCCTCAACTTGGTTGCGCGATCGTCGCGTGCTCCGGACGACGTGCCGCCCTGGGAGCGGGCGCGCGATGTGGAACGCCTCACGCGTCCGGCTGCCGGCCCGATCGATCTGCTCCTCTGGCCGTCTCGTCGCGTCCTGCTCTACCCAGACGCGGCAGCCCGGGTGGAGGACGTGTTGACGGCCGCGGGCGAGCGCACCACCGGCGAGGTCGCCGACCCGCAGATGGCGTACTTCGTTCGGAACCCGAAGAACCCACCCGTCGCGTTGCGCTTCGACCCGGACCGAGGCGCTTGGCGCGACTCAACGGCCCTGATCGACGCGAGCACGGGAGGAGGCGCCTTCCAGCGTCCGCACGCCATCACCCAGATGGCCGAGCTGATCCTCGCCGGTCGCGTCCCGCGCGCGCAACGCCTCGCGCTGGAGCTGCGGGGCATGTCGACGGACAAGGCGATCATTCGGCTCTCGCGCGCCGAGCGCATGCCGGTGTCGGCGCGGATGCTCACCGATTCCGATCGCGTTGCGACGCTCAAGTCGGCCCTCGAGCTCGCGGAGGCCGTAGGGACCGACCTCGAGCGCAAGGCGCTCTTCGTCCTCTGCGAGCGCGCGCTCGCGCCGACCGATCGCGAGGCGCACAAGAACGACGTCTCCAGCCTCCGGGACGCGCTCGGCACGATGGCTCAGTACTGGGGCGCGCTCGGCCAGGCGTTCGAGCCGTGGCTCCTAGCGCTGGGCGACGCGGACGACCCCGACACGGCGTTGCCCGCGTGGAAGGACGCCACCCGCCGCGCTGCCCGCGAAGCGTTCCGTGACGCCTGCGCTCGCCTCGGCACCACCGCGCGCGCCTTCCAGGCCGCCGCCCAGGCCGAGGGCACCCTCGCGAAGCTCCTCTCGGAGCACCTCGGGCCGGCGCGAACGGACGCGCCAGCCCCCACAGCCGGAGCCACACCATGACCGACGACTCGACCAAGACGAACTCGGGACCAGGCTCCCTCTCCCCGAACGGGGAGAGGGTCGGGGTGAGGGGTCAGCTCCCGACGACTTCGCGAGACGATGGGCTGCACGCCTTCGTCGAGCACCTCTACGAGCTCGCCGAGCGCGAGGATCGCGGAGCGCTCGCTGCCCTGCGGCGGAGCCTGCAGGACCCGACCGGCATGTCGGCCGCTGCGTGCCCGTACGTGGTGCCGTTCCTGCCCCGCGAGCCCGACCTCTATCGCGAGCGCGCGTACTTCCTCGTCGCTGCGCTCTTCGCGCTCGACGGTCGTCACGCGACCGGCGTGTCGCTCGGCGACGCGTACCGCCGGATCCACGACGCCGCGCGCAGCGCCGACGGCACGGACAACCCGTCCATCCGCGCGCGCTTCGTGGCGCTGCTCGACGCGCACCCCGAGGACGCCGGCGAGCACGTTCGCCACGCCGCCAGCCTCGCCCGCGCCAAGGAGGTCGCGCTCGACTGGGAACAGCTGCTCCGCGATCTGCTGTCCCTGAGGCACCCCGACCGCTGGGTGCAGCGCCAGTGGGCCCGCGACTTCTGGGGCCGCACGTCTACCGACGAGGGGAGCACCCCCTCGCTTGCCGAGGTGAACCGATGAAGCTCGAGCTGCACATCCTCCAGAACTTCGCCCCGTCGAACCTGAACCGCGACGACACTGGATCTCCGAAAGACTGCGAGCTCGGCGGCGTGCGCCGCGCGCGCATCTCGAGCCAGTGTCTGAAACGGTCCATCCGCGAGACGTTCGAGACGCACGGGCTCCTCACCGACGACGAGCGCGCCGCGCGCACGAAGCGTCTCGTCCTCGAGGTCTCGAGCCGCGTGATCGGTCGACTCCACGGGAAGGAGGGATCCGAGCGCGCGGCCCACGCGTCGCCGGCGGACGACCCGCGTTTCGCACGCGTGAGCACGGCCGTGACGAGCGCGATCGTGTGGGCCGGCCTCAAGGCCAACGCCGAGACGAGCAAGACGGAGTACCTGCTGTTCCTCCCCGTGCGCGCGCTCGACGCGCTGGCCGAGGTCGTCGAGGCCAACCTGGACAAGCTCGCGCCGGGCGAGTCGCCAAGCGCCGCCGAGCCCGCGGCTGACGAGGGTGCGAAGTCCAAGGGGAAGCCGAAGTCGAAGAAGGCGGAGAAGAGCGAGGCGAAGGAGGCCGCCGACCCCGAGGTGCGCAAGCAGATCGTGGCGATCCTCGAGGACGCCGCGCGGACACCCGAGCTGGCGCTCTTCGGGCGGATGATCGCCGACGCACCAGGCTGGAACGTCGAGGCGTCCTGCCAGGTGGCGCACGCCATCTCGACCCATCGCGTCTCGATGGAGTTCGACTTCTACACGGCCATCGACGACCTCAAGCCGGACGACACGGCCGGCAGCGACATGATGGGCACCATCCCGTTCAACTCGGCCTGCTTCTACCGCTACCTGGTCGTCGACGTCGGGGACCTCCAGAAGAACCTGGGAGGCGACGCGGAGGCGACCGCGCAGGCGCGCCGCACGGTCGAGGCGCTGGTGAAGGCCGCCGTCCTCGCGATCCCGACGGGAAAGCAGAACTCGATGGCCGCGCAGAACCTGCCGTCGTTCGTGCTCGCATCCGTGACGGACGGCGCCGCGCCGCGCAGCCTCGCCAACGCGTTCGCGAAGCCCGTTCGCCCTCCGCGCGACGGCGACCTCGTGCACGAGTCGGTGGTCCGGCTCGCGAAGTATGCGAGCGCGATGGACGCGGTCTACGGAGACCGCGACCGCAGGGCGCTCACGTACGTCGCGCTCGATCCCGAGGAGACCCTCGCGGCGGACCTGGCCAAGCACTTGCCGAAAACCGCCACGGACGGCAAGACGCTCGATCAGCTCGCCGCCACGGTGGTGGGTGCGGCGCTCGGAGCCCCGACATGAAGACCGTGCTGCTCCGCCTGGAGGGTCCGCTCCAGAGCTGGGGCACGCGCAGCCGCTTCGGCAGGCGCGACACCGAGAGCGAGCCGTCCAAGAGCGGCGTGCTCGGCGTCGTCGGAGCCGCGCTCGGGATGCCGCGCACGGACGACGCGAGGCTCGCCCGGCTGTCGGAGGCCGTGATGGGCGTGCGCGTCGACCGCGAGCCGACGCGCATGACCGACTACCACACCGTGGGCGACGGGACGTTTCGCGGCGCCGAGTACCAGGTCCACGGCGTCAAGGAAGGTGCGGTCCTCACCCACCGCGACTATCTGCAGGACGCGTCGTTTCTCGTCGCGCTCGGCTTCGACGATCACGCGCTCGCGGTCGAGGTCGACGCCGCGCTGCGCGCGCCCGTCTGGCCGCTCTTCCTCGGGCGGCGGTCGTGCCCGCCGTCGCTCCCTGTTCACGTCCCCGGCGGCGTGCTCGACGCATCGCCGGAGGCTGCGCTGCAGGCGGCGCTGTACCCCGCCCACGCGCTCCGGCAGGACGACGAGGGGCGCACGCCGCCGCTCCGGCTCGTGCTCGAGTGCGCGCCGAGCCACGGCGACGCGCAACCGCGGCAGGACCAGCCGCTCTCGTTCCGTCCGTCGCACCGACACTACGCGCGACGTTTCGTCCGGACCGCCTGGCTGCCCGCTGTCGAGGTCCGCCTGCTGCCGCTGGAGGCTCCATGTATCTCGCTCGTGGCTTCCTGAACCCTGTCTCGCGCGACGTCGGGC
This sequence comes from Deltaproteobacteria bacterium, assembly GCA_020854145.1. Classification (GTDB taxonomy): domain Bacteria; phylum Myxococcota_A; class Polyangia; order Polyangiales; family JADZFZ01; genus JADZFZ01. The sequence goes on from JADZFZ010000314.1 coordinate 9,022, forward strand.
GCGACCTGCGCGACCTGACCGGCCTACACCGCACGGTGCTGCGAGCGTTCCCCGACGGTCTCGGCGCCACGCCGCGCGCGACGGCCGGCGTCCTCTTCCGCGTCGACGTGGGTCGCGGCGGCGCGCTCCTCGTCATCCAGAGCCGAGAGCGTCCCGATCTCGGCAAGCTGCCGCCGCGCTACTTCCTCGATCCGGACGACGACCGACTCTTCGATCTCGGCTGGTCGACGAACCCGCGCGTCGAAGCGATCGACGTGGCGCGCTACGTCGACGGCACCCGCCTCGCGTTCCGTCTCGTCGCCAACGTCACGAAGAAGATCGACACGAAGACCGGGCCCGACGGCAAGCGTCGCAACGGCAAACGTGTCCCGCTCCGCACCGACGACGAGCGGATGGCGTGGCTCGCGCGGCACGCCCGAGACGCCGGCTTCGCCGTCGTCGATGCGCGCGTCAACGCCGGCGCTGCGGCATCGGGCTCGCGCGGCGAGGCCGACCCCGTGACCTTCGCGGGAACGCGCTTCGACGGCGTCCTCGAGGTGCGCGACGCCGACCGCTTCCGCGAGGCGCTCGCCACGGGCATCGGTCCCGGCAAGGCGTACGGCTTCGGCCTCCTCTCCATCGCGCCGCTCCGGTGACGACGGGACGCGTCGTCAGCGACCTCGCGCAGCTGCCGCGCGTCGCGGACGGCTGGACGTTCCTCTACACGGAGAAGGTCCGCATCGAGCGCAGCGACCACGCCCTCGAGCTGCGCGACAAGTCCGGTCGCGTCCCCGTCCCGGTCGCGGCGCTGTCCGTGCTGATGCTCGGGCCCGGCTCCACCATCACGCACGCGGCGGTGCTCGCCGCGGCGGAGAGCGGCTGCTCCATCGTGTGGTGCGGCGAGCACGCTGCGCGCTTCTACGCCGCAGGCGTCGGCGAGACGCGTCAGGCGCGCCATCTCGAGGCGCAGGCGACGGCCTGGGCGTCGAAGCAGGGGCACCTCGAGGTGGTGCGCCGGCTCTACACGATGCGCTTCCAAGAGGGCCTGCCGGCGGGGCTGACGCTCGAGCAGATCCGCGGGCACGAGGGCGTGCGCGTGCGCGAGACGTACGCGACGCTCTCGGCCGAGACGGGCGTCGCGTGGAGCGGTCGCGCGTACCGCCGCGGCGACTGGTCCGCGGCCGACCCGGTCAACCGCGCGCTCTCCGCCGCCAACGCGTGCCTCTACGGCGTGTGCCACGCGGCCATCGTCGCGACCGGGTTCGCGCCCGGCCTCGGCTTCGTGCACGTCGGCAAGCAGCTGTCCTTCGTCTACGACGTGGCGGACCTCTACAAGGTCGACGTCACCATACCGGCTGCGTTCCAGACCGTGCGTGCCGGGACGAGCAACCTGGAGACGCGGGTGCGCAAGCACTGTCGCGACCTCTTCCACTCGTCGCGGCTGCTCGAGCGCATCGTGCCCGACCTGCAGCGCGTCGTCGGCCTGGCGCCCGAGCGGGCGCGCCTGGTGGTGCACCGCGGCGAGGAGGGCGAGCCGCCGGTCGAGGAGGGCCTCGGCGAAGCGCCGGGAGAGCTCTGGAACGACGACGGCACGCGGACCGGAGGCGGACGCAGCTTCGCGCCGTCCGGTCGCCGCAGCGACGCGTACGACGGTGACCTCGAGCCGCCCGACGAGCCGCCTCCCGGCGACGGGGAGACGCCGTTTTGACCGTCATCGTCGTCGAGCGCGCGACGCCGGGTCTGCGCGGTCAGCTGACGCGCTGGATGCTCGAGGTGCGCGCGGGCGTGTTCGTCGGGACGCTGAGCGCGCGCGTGCGCGAGAAGCTCTGGACGCTGACGCGGAGCCGCAACCCGAAGGGCGGCTCGCTGCTCGTCTACCGCGCGCAGAACGAGCAGGGCTTCGTCGTCGAGGCGCACGGCGACACCACGCGCGCGATCATCGACTCCGACGGTCTGCTGCTCGTGCGCCGGCCGCTGGAGGGGACGTGAGGACGACCGTGCTGGCTGGCGGGGGCTGCGCTCGCCGCCGCGGCCAAGACCAGAGGTGACGGGGTGGACCTGGACCTGATCGTGTGGATGTGCGGCGGGATCGTCGGCGTCGCCTGTCTCCTCGTGGGCATCTTCTGGATCTGGCGCTGGCGGCGCCAGCCCGCAGGTCCGCCGGTGCCGCGGGGGTCGGCGCTCGAGTGGTGCTGCGCCATGTCGGCGATCCTCTCCGATCAGAACTTCTGCCCATGGAACACGCTCGCCTTCAGCACGCCCGCCGTCTGCCGCGAGTCGCTCGGGAGGTGGTGGGACTGCTTCTGCCGCGAGGACGTGCTCGACGTGCTCGACGGGCTCGTCAGCCGGGGGCACGGCTCGGGGTTCCTGGCTGCGCTCGCGGCCGTGCGCGCGGCGGACCCGCCGAGGGACGACTGGGAGGCGCGCGTCCAAGCGGAGGCGAAGCGCATCGCCGTCCGCCACGACCACATCCGTGCGTGGGACCTCTGCCGGGCGGTGTTCGTGGCTCGGTCGGCGCACGCGGCCGGCTGGCTGTCCCGCGAAGAGACCGAGCAGTGGCTCCTCGCGCTCGGCCGGGAGCTCCAGGCGGGCCATCGATCGTGGTCGGACGCCATGATGCGCTACTGCGACGGGCGGGAGTTCTGGGTGGTCTACAACCAGATGGATCCGACGAAGGTGGGCGACGTCCGCTGGCTCGCCGAGCGCCTCCTGAAGCGCAAGGGCAGCGCCTTCAACCGCGTCGAGTGGGACCGTGACCTCGGTTGACGTCCGTCACCGGCGGCGTCCAGCGGCTCCCATCTTTTCGGTGCAGACGCGCGCTCGGCTCGGGTAGCCTCCGCCGCCATGGCAACCAAGAAAGCGAAGACGAAGAAGGCTGCGACGAAGCGTGGAAGCAAGCGTGGCGCACCCGCGCCGAAGGCGAAGGTCACGCAGAAGGAGCGCGACGCGCTGCTCGCGCTCGACGCTGCGCTCGACACCAAGCCGGACGTCGCGGTGAAGATCCTGCTCGACGAGGCGCGCGACCTCGCGAAGGCGAGCGCGAACGACAGCGCCGCGTTGCTCCGCGGCACCGAGCTGCGCGCCGGGTTCGGCAAGGAGCTCGGCAAGCACGCGGACCTGCTCGACCGCGCCGAGGACGACTGGAGCGCGGACCGCGCACGTCGCGCGACGACCGCGGTGAAGAACGCGCGCAAGGACGCGGAGACGCAGAAGCGCGGCGCGATGCGCGCGCTCCGGTACTTCCTGCGCGGGGACGCCGAGACGCAGGCGCGGCTCGACGAGATCGCGGAGGGCTCGGGGGACGCCGACCTGGTCGACGACTGCAACCGGCTCGCGACGCTGGTCGCCGCGAGCGCATCGTCGCTCTCGAAGGCGAAGCTCGGCGCGAACCCCGAGGCGAAGCTGCGTGCGGCAGCGGCGAAGCTCGCCGAGGTGACGAGCGAGCAGGCCTCCGACACGGCGCCCGGTGACAGCATCGCCGTGCGCAACCGCGCGTTCTGGCAGCTGCGCAACGCCATGGACGCGATCCGCGCAGCCGGGCGCTACGTGTTCGCGGACGACGCGCGCCGGCTGGCGAAGTACCGGTCCACCCTGACGTACGCCCGCGCCCGAACGCGGACCCGGAAGCGTCCGACGGCGCCCGTGGCGCCTCCGACGCCGAGCGCCTGATGGGCAGGGTCGCGGCGCCGCTCGAACCACGGCGGGCGGGCGCTCGGTCGGCGCCGGCGCCGGGCGGAGCGCGCCGCGACGACGCGGGGCACGACGACGCCGGAGCGGGCAGCTCCGCGATGCACCGCAGTGGCGACCCAGCGACTGAGTGCCGCGACGCGACCGATGGGCGTGGCGACGTGCTCTCGGGCCCGAGGCGACGCGCTCGGAGGTCGTGGCGACGCGTCCCCGGGCAGAGGCGACGTGTGCCTGGGGCGAGGCGACCCGGGTCGGCTCGCTCGCAGCCGGGGTGTTCTCGCGCGTTCGGTTCGTCGCCTGACGTGGAGCACGACGTCGGCAACAATGGTGCGGGAGGCCGACGATGCTGACCCGGCTGTACGTCGACAACTACCGGTGCCTCGTGAACTTCGAGATGCACGTGCCCAAGGTCGCGGTGCTGCTCGGCGCCAACGGCTCGGGCAAGTCGAGCGTCTGGGAGGTGCTGGTGGGGATCCAGCAGGTGATAGCCCGAGGCCACGCGCCCGCGGCGGCGTTCCCCATCGACACCCTGACGGCATGGCAGGCGGGACGCGATCGGCAGCGATTCGAGGTGGACGTGGAGGGCCCCCAGGGACTGTACGCCTACCAGCTCGCGCTCACTCACGAGCGGGAGCGACGGCGCGCGCGGGTGGTGCAGGAGTCCGTGTCGCTCGCGGGAAAGCTGCTCTATCGGTCGGCCGACGGCATCGTGTCGTTGGCGGGCGATCGACCGGAGCCCACGACGTTCTCGTTCGACTCGGAGCGCGCGTTCTTGGGCATCCTCGACCCCCCGAAGAGCCATCCGCTGCGCTGGTTCGTCGACTGGGTGCGTGGGATGCGTCTCGTCCAGCCCGACCCGGTGTCGGTCGAGACGTTCAGCGACCGCGAGGCGGACACGCTGGAGACGAATGGCGAGAACTTCGCGTCGTATTACCGCGGCGTGCAGCTGAACGAGCCCGAGTCGGCGGCGCGCGCGATGGCTGAGCTCCGCGGGGTGCTGCCGGGCTTCGAGACGCTGCGGCTGGAGGTCGCGGGCGACGCGCGTGCGCTGAAGGCACGATTTCGCAGCGATGGCGGTGCCGAGTACGAGGTCGCGTTCGGCCAGCTCTCGCATGGCGAGCGTGCGGCCGTCGTGCTCTATGTGCTGCTGCACGCGTCGCGCGGATCGAGCCTGTTGTTCCTCGACGAGCCCGACAACTACCTCGCGTTGCCCGAGATCCAGCCGTGGGTCGCCCAGCTGCTCCACCGCGTCGAGGAAGGCGGCGTGCAGGCGCTCGTCATCTCGCACCACCCCACGGTCATCGACTACCTCGCGCCCGTGGAGGCGATGCACTTCCACCGCGAGGACGGCGGTCCGACGAGGCTCACGAAGATGGAGACCGACCTGGCCACGGGCCTAACGACGTCGGAGTGGTGGGCGCAGGGCCTGACCGATGCCCCCTAGCCGCCAGGCGCGCATCCGGATCGTCTGTGAAGACGTCGAGCAGCGGCGGTTCCTCGAGCGGCTCTGCGACGCGTGGGGCATCGGTCCGAGACGCCGGTTCGTCGCGCCGCTCCCGAGCGGTCGCGGCGCCGGCGACGCGTGGGTTCGGGAGCAGTACGTGGAGAACGTCAGGGTCGTGCGCTCGCAGCGCCATCAACGCCGGCTCGGCCTCGTCGCGATGATCGACGGCGACGACGTCGGCGTCGCCGAGCGCAAGCGTTCGCTCGACGCCGCGTTGACCGCGTCTGGCGCGGAAGCTCGCGACGCCGGCGAGCCCATCGCGGTCGCGGTGCCGACGTGGAGCGTCGAGACCTGGCTCTGGTGGCTGTGCGGGGAGGACGGCGTCGACGAGACCACGCCCTACAAGCGTGACGCCGACTACCAGCGCGCGGTGCGCGCTGGCGACGTGACGCCGGAGAAGGCCGCGAAGGCATGGTTAGCCGGCCCGCGCGCGGGCGAAGCCGAGCGTGTCTCCTCGCTGTCCGACGCCCGCCTCGAGCTCGAGCGGCTCCCGTGACGGAGGTACATCCACCGCCCAAATCGGCGTAACCTGCCGCAATCACATGGTGTCGTCCCCACGCACGTGGGGGTGCTCCGAGGCCTGCCGAGGAGGCGGATGCCCGCTGTGAGTCGTCCCCACGCACGTGGGGGTGCTCCGTAGTGGTGCTGCCCGCCGCCGCCCGTCAGAGCGTCGTCCCCACGCACGTGGGGGTGCTCCGACCTTGAGCCCGATTTTGATGTCCTCGGCGCCGTCGTCCCCACGCACGTGGGGGTGCTCCGACGCAGCGGCCGGTCAAGCAGGCGCGCGTTCAGTCGTCCCCACGCACGTGGGGGTGCTCCGACACGTGTCTCGGGCGAGAACACGAACGTCCCGTCGTCCCCACGCACGTGGGGGTGCTCCGTCAACCGTGCCGACGAGCCAGTAGCTCACACCGTCGTCCCCACGCACGTGGGGGTGCTCCGTCCCTGCGCAGCTCGTCGTCGAGCTCGAACACGTCGTCCCCACGCACGTGGGGGTGCTCCGCTCTCGCGGGCCGCGTGCGCCGCGAGGTTCGCGTCGTCCCCACGCACGTGGGGGTGCTCCGGAACGTCGCGTCGGGCGTCGCGCCGAGGTGCGGTCGTCCCCACGCACGTGGGGGTGCTCCGCTAACGTGGCAGCCGCCGGACGACGACGAGCCGTCGTCCCCACGCACGTGGGGGTGCTCCGATTGCGTTGCGCGGGCGGAACAGGTACTCGTGGTCGTCCCCACGCACGTGGGGGTGCTCCGCTGGCCCACGACGCGCACAGGGCAACGTGCCAGTCGTCCCCACGCACGTGGGGGTGCTCCGCGCGCGTCGAACGGTCGCTCACATCCGAGGTGGTCGTCCCCACGCACGTGGGGGTGCTCCGGTGAGCGACCCGAGGACAAGGGCGAGCAGGAAGTCGTCCCCACGCACGTGGGGGTGCTCCGACGACGACGGGCGGCACGTTCGACGCGGCCGAGTCGTCCCCACGCACGTGGGGGTGCTCCGCCCGGCCCCCCGCTGAGCTGGATCCGCTTTCCGTCGTCCCCACGCACGTGGGGGTGCTCCGCCCGCGGGCTCGAGCACCGGATCGCCTTCGAGGTCGTCCCCACGCACGTGGGGGTGCTCCGGGCAGAGGCGCGCCTGCGTACCGCCGCCTGGCGTCGTCCCCACGCACGTGGGGGTGCTCCGATCGGATCGCCGTCGCGGAGCTTCGCCACCGCGTCGTCCCCACGCACGTGGGGGTGCTCCGACGTAGGTCCGGCGCGGCCGGCCACACGGCGCGTCGTCCCCACGCACGTGGGGGTGCTCCGACACGCTCTCGTGGCTGCCGGGCGAGGGACTCGTCGTCCCCACGCACGTGGGGGTGCTCCGCGCCTCGGCCTCGCGCCCCGTGAGACCCCCGCGTCGTCCCCACGCACGTGGGGGTGCTCCGTAAAAGAAGCAAGGGACGTGTTGGAAGATGACGTCGTCCCCACGCACGTGGGGGTGCTCCGCAAAAGGAAGAGAAGATTCAATCGTACTTTTAGTCGTCCCCACGCACGTGGGGGTGCTCCGGCCGGGGGGCCATCAGGGCGCCGCCCCGCAATGTCGTCCCCACGCACGTGGGGGTGCTCCGCCGGCTGGCAATGGGTGTGGCTCGCGGTCGGCGTCGTCCCCACGCACGTGGGGGTGCTCCGGAGAGATGCTGCAACCTCCTAACTCTTGTCACGTCGTCCCCACGCACGTGGGGGTGCTCCGGCGCAGCGGGACACGTTCCGCGATGCGACCGAGTCGTCCCCACGCACGTGGGGGTGCTCCGCGAGAGGGCTCGAACCCCATCCGGTTTTTCGCGTCGTCCCCACGCACGTGGGGGTGCTCCGAAATGGCAGACGGTTGGACGCGAGAGGATGAAGTCGTCCCCACGCACGTGGGGGTGCTCCGGCGGCGCGCCTGATCGGGCTGCCGACGGTGCCGTCGTCCCCACGCACGTGGGGGTGCTCCGGCGGGATTCTTGCCGATGAGGATGTTGGCGACGTCGTCCCCACGCACGTGGGGGTGCTCCGGCATACTTCGCGGCCCGTGCGGCTCGGGAGAAGTCGTCCCCACGCACGTGGGGGTGCTCCGAATAAGGACGCCTCGTGGTCACGGCCCGCGATGTCGTCCCCACGCACGTGGGGGTGCTCCGTTCAGCAACTCGTCGTCGTCCTGCTGTGGCGCGTCGTCCCCACGCACGTGGGGGTGCTCCAGCGCGTGGGCGCGCACGTGCCGCCGACCCAGCGGTCGTCCCCACGCACGTGGGGGTGCTCCGTACGGCGGGGCACTCGAGGCGCTCAAGAACAGGTCGTCCCCACGCACGTGGGGGTGCTCCGGTGCGGAGCGAGCACCGGCAGCGCGCGGCGGCGTCGTCCCCACGCACGTGGGGGTGCTCCGTGTGGCGCGCGCTCGCGGCACGCCGACGCTCCGTCGTCCCCACGCACGTGGGGTGCTCCGCGGGCGGACAAGAACGCGGCCCCCGCGCCGGAGTCGTCCCCACGCACGTGGGGGTGCTCCGACACGACCAGCACCGCAACCCTCGTTCGCGAGGTCGTCCCCACGCACGTGGGGGTGCTCCGACGGCGGCTCCGCGCCCACGGCCGCTGACACAGTCGTCCCCACGCACGTGGGGGTGCTCCGGAGCGGGCACGGGCGGTCCTGGCCGCTTACACGTCGTCCCCACGCACGTGGGGGTGCTCCGGACCAGCGGGCGGGCAAGGCCCGCGTCCTCTGGTCGTCCCCACGCACGTGGGGGTGCTCCGGCCGACAAGCTCGAGCTGACCGTCGAAAACTAGTCGTCCCCACGCACGTGGGGGTGCTCCGATCCGCGAGTACGCCGAGACACGCGACGAGTCGTCGTCCCCACGCACGTGGGGGTGCTCCGATTCAGAAGCGGCTCGGCGTGCTCAAGCTACTGTCGTCCCCACGCACGTGGGGGTGCTCCGCACCGGCCCGGCCTCGTCGGCCGCGTGCTGGAGTCGTCCCCACGCACGTGGGGGTGCTCCGTACCGCTTCGGCGGCCGCACGCCGAGCCCATCGGATCCGTACACGGTCGAGCTCGGTCTGCGCCCCGTGCTCCCGACCGGGAGCGCGTGTGACGGAACCGGCAACCGATGCGCGAGCCGCACGTGCGCCTCCGGCCGGTGTCTCTGATCAGGGCTTCTGCCACACCACGCGGTCGTCGGGATCCATCACGCGCTCGAGCGCGTGGCGCTCGAAGAGCCCGATCCACCCGACCGGAAGCGCCATCACCGAGAGCAGCGCGGGGCGCTGCACGTAGATCTGGTAGACGGACCTCGGGAAGAGGTCGTCCCGGTAGCTCGGCTCGCGATCGTCGACGTCGGCGAGCGTCTGCAGGTACCAGCCCGTGTCGCGCGGACCGAGCGGAGGATCGTGGCGGAGGAACACG
>JADZFZ010000315.1 GCA_020854145.1 Deltaproteobacteria bacterium
CCGACGCGATCGTCGACTTCATGTCCGGCACCGCGCTGCTGCCCTATCGCGCCCGTCTCGACGAAACGCTGGGCGCCACCTTCGTCGAAACGTTTCGCCGGAGACTGCGCGACCGGTTCCCGGGCTCGCCCGTGCTCTTCACCTTCCGCCGCACCTTCATCGCCGCCACGCGTCCCGCTGGCTCGTCCTCGGAGAGCTCCTCGAAGGCGATGGCGTAGCCGATCGGTAGAGGCTCTCTCACGCGTCTCGCCATGCGATGAGCGACACGCACGACACGACGCTCGCCGAGCTCCGACGGCTCGCCTGCGTCGTCGTCACGCCGAAGGGCTGGTCGAGCCTCGACCGGGGCACGTTCCGCATGCGTCTCCGAGCGTGATCCACGGCAATCCCGTGCCTGGGGCGCGGCGGATCGAGCGGGAGCGTCTTCCACTGTCACGTGCCGGACCACGAAGACCACGGGATGATGGCGGCGATCCGCGTCGAAGCGCGCCGAGAACGAGCGCGCGCGTATCCACCCGCGGTCCCTTCCCGCAGGCAGCGCAGTGGCCCGCCGCGGCCTGACGCTTGCCCGGCGCGCCCGTCCGCCGCGCGCCATCGGCCGAGGGTGGCCGCGGCCTCCCTCGAAGCGAACGCAGAGTGGGCATATCGTCGAGCCATGGGGATCGACCCGGGGGCCGAGCGCCGTTGAGAGCCCTCGTCGCCCCGCGGCTGCTGCTCTCGGCGTTTCGCAACGCGTGGAGCGACGTGGCCGACGCTCTCCTTCGCCGTGAGCGATCGGAGCGCTACTACCGCTCGTCCAATCGCGTCGGGGCGACCGGGCTCCTCGTCACGGTCGCCATCACGTCGATCGCCGCGGTCGTCCTCGGCGTCGGGTACGGCTTCGCCACCGCGCGCGGGTTGCCGGTGAGCTTCGGTCTCGTTCGCGCGCTCGCCGGCCCCGTCGTCTACGGCGGCACCCTCGGGGTCGTGACCGCCCTGGTCGCGCGTGCGGCTCGCATCCGCGACGTACGCACGACGGGGCTCGTCGCGCTCGTTGCGGTCCTCGCCTCCTACGGGGTGCACTGGGCCGCGTGGGCCTCCCTCGTCGGTCCGGTGATCGGCGACGCGAGCAGCGGCGACCTCGCGGCAGGGCCCTCCGAGGTGGCGCGCATCGCGCACGCGACGTTGGAGCGCGGCACGTTCGCGCTCTTCGGCGTTCGCGGTGCGGTGCTCGCGATCGGCTGGGTGCTCGAGGGCGTCCTCGTGCTCGCGTCGGCCCCGTTTCTGGCGCTCTACGTCGCGACGCGAAGGCCCTACTGCGAGCGGTGCGGGCGCTGGTGCTCGCCGCCGTCTCCGATCGTGCGCTTGGCGACGGGCGACTTCTCGGGGTTGCGTGCGGCGCTCGAAGCGCGCGACTTCGATCGCGTCGCCGACCTCCCGATCCTCGTGTCGGGTCACGCCCCGGTGTTCGTCCGTCTCGATGCGCAGATCTGCACCGGCTGTCGAGAGCTCTGCACGCTGAGCGCACGCGTGGTCGGTCGCGCGTTCGACGAAGCCGGAGTGCAGCACGACCACGAGCACGTCCTCGTACGTTGGCTTCTCGTGACGCGCGACGAGCTCAACGCGCTCGCGCGACGTACGACCGTTCCCCTACCGCTGCGACCGCCGAGCGCGCTCGAGCTCGCGGCTGCGGCTGCGGACGCGCGGGGGCGCCTTTCGGAAGGAGACCCGCCGGTCGACGGCACGCATCGGTGGTGTGCCGGGCTGCCGTCGTCGGGCACGCGCGCGTTGAGCGACGACGAACGCGATCGGCTGCGCCACGCCGGTCGCCGTGATGCCTCCATCGGCCTCGGCGTGCTCGGCGCGACGTCGTGCGCGGTGATCGGCGCGATGGCGCTGCTCGTGATCGGCGGGGACGTCGGCGTCTACCTGGTCGGCGGCGCTCTGGCGTGCTTCGGCTCGATCGCCCTGTTTCCAGCCGGATTCGTGATCGCGGAGCGGTTGCGGAGATCGAGCGGGCTCGAGCGCGATCTCGCAACCGGGGAGGTCGAACGGTTCGAGGGCCGCCCGCGTGGCGCCGGGCTCGACGAGACCGAGGAGCGCCTCCTTCGTGTCGGGATCCTCGATCCAGCGAGCGACGACCATCGCGTGCTCGACGTCTTGCGCCATGCAGGAGCGGTCCTCGCCGTGGATGGTCGCGAGCTGTCGCACCCATGGGTGCGCGCGACGATCCTCGAAGCGGGCGGAGGTCCTGCGTCGCTCGATCCGGGCGAGCGGTCGTTGACCCGTGCGGAACGAGAAGAGCTCGACGGCCGCGCCGCGGTGGCGCGCCGTTCTGCGACGACGTGGACGGCCGTCGCGTGCATCGCCGCCGTTCCGGTCGCCGTCGCCGTCGCGATCGGGTCCGTGCGTTTCGGCTGGCTCGTCGGGCTCGCCGCGCTGCCGCTTCCGTTCGCAGCCATCGGCGCGTGGCGGTATGCGCGCTCACGACGTGACGCGGCGGATCTCGCGCACGGTCGCGTACGCGTGATCGTCGGCGGTGACGGCAGAGGCGGACAGATCACCATCGAGCGCCTCGCCGGATCGGGCCGGTCGTGGCGCTATCACGACGTGCCGGCGTCGTGGCGCGTCGCGCTCGACGCGTGATCGCGCTCGGCTCGCCGCCCCTCGACGCTGCTCGGGGCGAACGGTTGCGCGTCTTCCTGTCAGGAACGGAGCCCGATTGGTGCGCTCGAGCTAGCCGGAGACGGATCGATCCTCGACGCGCTCGACGAACCACCAGTGATGGCCCTCGAGGTTCTCCGCTTCGTAGCCGCGGTCGACCCAGTAGCCTTCTCCGTGATCGTGCGTCTCGGGCTCGACGAGGATCTTCGCGCCCGCCGCACGCGCCTTCTCGCAATGTGAGTCGGCCGAGTCGACGTAGACGCAGAGTGACTGCGTGTTGCTGCCGCCGATCGAGCGCGGTGACACGCACCACGCTCGGCTCTCGTCCTTTGGCGCGGCGGCCGTCGCCGGGCACCATCGCCCGCGCAGGCCGTCAGAAGCCGGGCACCATCATCCGCGCGAGCGCTTCGGGTCTTCGCACGCCCTGCGCGCGCAGCCAGGCGTCGGCCTGGTCGCGCAGCGCGCGTCCGTCG
>JADZFZ010000316.1 GCA_020854145.1 Deltaproteobacteria bacterium
GCGACGTCGCCGGTGCGGTCGTCGCGCTGCGCGAGGCCGTGATGATCGAAGGTACGACCGGCAAGTCGGCGGCACGCTTGCGCAAGCTCCTCGGCGACCGCAGCGAATGGGCCGAGTACGCGACGGTGCTGCGCGACTACGTGGCGCGGCCGACCGTGGCCGGCGACCGCTCGCGCGCCGAGCTCGAGCTCGCGACCGTGCTCGAGCAGCGGCTCGGTCGGATCGACGACGCCATCGCCACGCTCAAGCGTGCGGTCCGCACGGCAGCCGAGATGCCGGCGCCATCCGTCCCCGAGGTGCTCGCGCTCCGCACCGCGCTGGCCAACGCCCTTCGTCGCGGCGGCCGCGTCGACGACGCCATCGCCGAGAACCGGAAGATCCTCGCGACCGATCCGGCGGCCGTCACGTCCGTGCGCGAGCTCCGCGGGCTCTTCGAGTCGCGTGGACGCAACGACGAGGCCGCGTGCGCCGATGCCGTCCTCGTCGCGCTCGGGGGCGCGGAGCCGCAGAACGCGCAAAACCACCGCGAACGCAGCATGCGACCGCTCACGCGTCGGGCGTCGCCCTTGGACGTCGCGTCGATCCGCGAGCTCGCGACCGATCCCGCCGAGCGCATCCCCGCCGCCGAGCTCCTCGCGGCGGTCAGCGATCACCTCGCACGCGTCTACCCGCCCGATCTCGAGCGGCTCGGGCTGAGCTCGCGCGACCGCATCGGCCCGCGCGACCGACACGCGATGCGCGCGCTCGCCGATCAGGTCGCCGCGACGCTCGGTGTCTCGGAGTACGCGCTCTTCATCCATCAGGTACGCGGCCGCGGTGTCGTCATCGAGAACGACGATCCGCTCGCCATCTGCGTCCCTGCGAGCCTGGCCGAAGCCAGCGATCGCGAGCAGACGTTCGCCCTCGCGCGGGCCTTCTGCAAGGTCGCGACGAAGCACTACCTCGTCGAGAAGCTGACGCCGCGCGAGCTCGAGGTGCTGCTCGCCGCGTGCGCGCGCATGGTGGCCCCGGGTGTCGGCTCCGGCCTCACCGCGGAGGACTTCCTCGAGGACCTCACCAAGCGCATCCAGAAGGCGCTGCCGCGCAAGGCACGCCCTGTCGTGTCGGAGGCCGCGACGCGCTACGTGTCGTCGCCGCGCGCCGATTTCGTGAAGCTCGTTCGCGCCATCGACCGCACGGCGGTGCGCGTCGCCTCGGTCATGGCCGACGATCTGCCGGCGGCGCTCGCCCATCTCGCCAAGACCGATCGCGACGTGCAGACGGCGCTGGCGCAGGCGGGCAAGGTCGAAGCCCCGATGCACGAGATGGTGCGCGTGGCCGACGCGCTGACCGATCCCGTGCGCTGGTTCCTGAGCGACGAGTGTTTCGCCCTGCGGCGGCGTCTCTGGGGATGAGCCCGTGAACGTCGTCGAGGGCTCGACGGTGCCCGCACGCGTGCTCGTGGTCGACGACAGCCCGACCATCCGTCGCGTCGTGGAGACCACGTTGCGTCGCGCCGGCTACGAGGTCTTTCTCGCCGGTGATGGCCAGGACGGGCTGGACCAGGCGCAACGCGTCAACCCCGATCTCATCCTGCTCGACTTCGTGATGCCGAAGCTCAACGGCTTCCAGGTCTGTCGCGCGCTCCGGCAGATCGACAACCTGCGCCACGTGCCCGTCGTGCTCATGAGCGTCAAGAGCGAGCGCATCGGGGACCAGTTCATCGGTCAGACCGGGGCGTTCGATGCGATCACCAAGCCGTTCGCACCCGACGCGCTGCTGGCCGTCATCGGCCACGCGCTCTCGCGCGCACGTGCCGCCGCGACGCCGCCCCCGCCTCCGCCCGCCGTGACGCCGCCGCCGTTTCGCGCGGTGATCAACCCGCTGCGCGTCGAGATCGGGGCCGACACGCCGACCAACCAGGACCTACCGCGCCTGGCTCCGCTCCCCGACCCCCAGCCCGATTCGTCGGTGGAGCCGCTGACCGGGGACGAGACCGGCGACAGCCCCGTGCGCGGCCTGAGCGCCAAGCAGTTCGGTGCCCATCTCGCGCGCATCCTCGCGCCCGCGATCGTTCCGCTCGCGCCGACCGTTCGCCCGGAGTCGCTCGCGACCGCGCTCTCCGCCACGTTGCGGCCGGAGCAGCTCGACGAGATCGCGTCGGAGCTGCGCAAGGCGCTCGGCCGCGAGGTGGGCACGGCCGCGCTCGCCGGAGCCATCGAGCACGTCGCGCTCGGCGAGATCCTGCAGCTCATGCAGGCGCAGTCGCAGACGGGGCTCCTGACCATCACGCGACCGGGCGCCGAGGTCGTGGTCGCGCTGCGCACCGGCCTCGTCGATCTCGCGCTCGCCAAAGGGCTAGGGCCCGAGTTCCTCATCGGACGGTACCTGCTGCGCGACGATCTCATCGAGCGCGAGGACCTCGAGCGCGTGCTCCGGCATCGTGCCGGCGGCGCGGGCAGGCTGCTCGGCACGCACCTCGTGAAGCTCGGCTACCTCGCGTCCGAGGACCTGCGTCATGCGCTGACGCGGCAGTCGAGCGAGGTCCTCTACGAGGTGCTCAAGTGGTCGAGCGGCACGTTCCGCTTCGACAAGTTCGCGACGCGAGCGGAGCCCGAGGCGGCGCGGCTCGGCCTGCCGATCGCGTCGATCCTCATGGAGGGTTTCCGCCGCGTCGACGAGTGGCGCCTCATCGAGCAGCAGATCGACAGCTTCGACACGCTCGTCTACCGCGACGACGACGCGATCGCCGCGCTCGAGGCGACCGGCTCGTCGCGCCTGACCCCCGACGAGCGCTCGGTGCTCGACGCGATCGATGGCGAGCGCAGCATCCGCGAGGTGATCGAGGCGAGCGGCATGGGGCCCTTCGAGGTCTGCAAGGTGCTCTTCCAGCTCTTGACGTCGCGGCTCTTGCGGCGCCGCCCGTGACGACCGAAGCCCCGAGCCGCGATCGCGCGACCGAGCCGGAGCGCCTGTGGGTGGTCGTCACCGAGCTGCGCGACGAGACGTGCGCGTTCGCGGCGGACGTCGTGCTCGAGGTCTTCCCGCTCGAGCGCTGGACCCCGGTGCCGGGCTCGCCGCCGTTCGTGATCGGGGTCGTCGCGCGCAAGGGTGCCGCCTACGGCGTGCTCGATGTGGGCCTGCTGCGCGAAGCGCTCTCGGGCGGGCACTGGTCGTCGGGCCGCGTCGAAGCAGGGCGCGAGCCCCTCGGGGGACAGACGACCGGGCTGCTGCTGCGCACGCCCGCCGGCGGCCTCGTGGTCTCGGCGCGCGAGGTCGTCGGCCTCGTGGCCGCCGAGCGCGTTGCCGCCGAGCAGAGCACGACGCCGGACGTGCTCGCGCCGTCCTTCGTCACGGCGGCCGGCTCCGCGCTCCGCCTCTACGACGCCTCGCAGCTCGAGACCCTCGGACGCGCCGAGCTCCGTGCCGTCGCTCTCTCCGCGCGCACCTGACACCGACCGCGACGTCCCTGCAGA
>JADZFZ010000317.1 GCA_020854145.1 Deltaproteobacteria bacterium
ACGACAGGCCGAAGCCCGACGTGGACCGCAGGGGATCGAAGCTCGCTGCATCGTCGCCGAGCGCCGCGGCCGCGATGCGAAGCCCGGTCATGAACTCGTCGACGTCGGCGAAGCGCTGCTCCGGCTCTTTCATCAAGCAGCGCTGCACCACCCCATCCAGCTCCAGGGGGACCGCCGCGCCACGCTCGCGTAGCGACGGCGCCGGCAACGAGACGTGCATCATGAGGGTCTGCACGGCCTGCGTGCCCTCGAACGGGACCTTTCCGGTGAGCAGCTCGAACATGATCACGCCGAGCGAGTAGAGGTCGCTCCGGGCGTCGACCTCTTGATGACGGATCTGCTCGGGAGACATGTACTTCGGCGACCCGAGGAACTTGCCCTCCATCGTCAGCTCTTCGCTGTCGTCGCGGAGAACCTTCACGAGGCCGAAGTCCAGGACCTTCACCGACTCGCCCTCGTCCGTGTGCACGAGCATCACGTTCGAGGGCTTGAGGTCGCGGTGCACGATCCCGAGATGATGCGCCTCTCGCAGCGCGCGCCCGATCTGGCGGGCAATCCGGATGACGCGCCGCGGAGGCATCGGACCTTCGGCGCGAAGCACCTGTCCGAGCGTGCGTCCCACCACTAGCTCCATGGCCATGTAGTAGGTGTCGTCGTTGTCGACTTTCCCGTAGTCGTAGATGGTTACGACGTTCGGGTGGTGGAGCTTGGCGCACGTCGCGGCCTCGAGAAGGAATCGCTTCTGGAACTCCGGATCGTCGCCGCTCGCCGTGTAGCGGGGGTTCAGGACCTTGAGCACGACGAGCCGACCGAGCGGCTCCTGCTCGGCGCGGTAGATGCGGCCCATGCCGCCTGCCGCGAGGAAGTCGACGACGCGGTAGCGACCTGCGATGACTCGACCGATCCATGGATCGGTTCCGGGGACCGCCGATACGGCCGCGGCGCCATCGCCGACTTCGCGCGCCATCGATCGCAGCTTACTCCAAAACCGGGCGTGACGAAACGCCCTCGGCCGCCTGCTTCCGTGCCCGTGAGGCGGTCCGCAAGGGCCTGGGCACGGGCTCGCCGCGGTGCGGAGGGCACGGCGCACCGTTCGTGTGGAGCGCCCGACCCTGTGAGGGCGGGTGCGGCGGGCACGGCGCACCGTTCGTGCCGAGCGCCCGAGCTTGCGAGGGCGCTCGAAGCACGCGATCGGGAAGATGCGCTGGATCTCGGACTAGAACGGCGAGCGGCCCGGAGGGCAACCGTACATGTCCACGTACACCTCGCGCGGGCCTTCCGGGCACGGCACGCGATAGAGGTCGATGATGTGTCCCGTCGAGTTCGGTCCCACGTTGCCGACGCGCGCCGCGGCACCCGCTCGCGGATCGCCGCCGAGCGGATTGGTCCCGTCCGCGCAGCGGAACTCGCTGGCCACGTACACGTAGCTCTCGACGGGACCGCAGCGCATCACTGGATGCTCGCGATCGGCCCCGGCCGCCGGACCCGTGGGGATCGGCGGCGGAGGAGGCATCGCCCCGCCCTGGTTGGAGGGTCCACCGCCCGCGTTGGTCACGACGACCGGCGTCGTCCCGGCGCTCGCATCGGCTGCGGGGCAACAGCTGGCAGTGGCAAGCGCGCACATCACGATCCCGATCGCCGCAACCGTCCTCGTCATCGGTCCTCCTCGTTGCGCGCCGAGCGTGCGCCGGGCGTGCCCTCGTTCTGCTGCGTGTCTTTCGCTGGCGACGTTCGATCACTTCCCCGGGCGACACCAACCGCGACCCACGTCGCGAGCACCACGAGCACCACGACCACGACGACGGCCGGCAGCAGCCAGGATCGCTTCCGCGCGATGCGCTGCGGTTGGTGTGTCGAGCGTTCGGTCGGTGGGGCATCGTCTCGTGGCGACCGCGCCTCGGCGTCGGCGCGCTGCATCCGACGGACCTCGGGGAGCGAGGACTTGCCCGGGCGTGTGACCCGCTCCGCCTCTTCGTCGATCGGTGGAGGTGGCCGCACCGCCGTGAGGCCATCGCGTCGACGGAGGGCGGCCCCCCGTGCACCACGATCCGGCGGGACCTGGCCCTGCCACGGATCGGGAGCGTCGAGCGGCAGCTCGGTCACCTCGAAGCCGCTCGCCGACACGCTCGTGAGCGCGAGCCCGGAAGGGATCGATGCGCTCGCGCTGATGGTCTTGACGTCCACGTCGTCGAGCGTTTCCTCGCCGTCCGGTCTCGCGGAGGCACGCGAAGGCTCGAGCTGCTCCACGAAGTCCGCGAGCGCGAGCGAGTCGGGTGGCGCGCCGGCGTCGCGCAGAAAGACCTGCAGGTCCGCAGCGAGCGCGTCGCAAGTCGGGTAACGACCGTCGGGCTTCCGGTTCAGACACCGCAGCACGATCCGATCGAGGTCGGGGGGAGCGCCCATCGAGGAAGGCGGCGCGATCGGATCGTTCAGCACCGCGTTCAGGACCTGGGCTTCGCCACCCTCACGGCGGAAGAGGCGTCGTCCGCACAACATCTCCCAGAGCACCACGCCGAGCGACCACTGGTCGGTGCGTCCGTCGAGCACGTTCGTCGTGAGCTGCTCGGGTGCGAGGTAGGCGAGCTTGCCCTTCACGACGCCGGTTTTCGTTTTCTCGATTTGTGTCGCACTCTTCGCGACGCCGAAATCGAGGAGCTTCACGCCTCCGTCACGCGTCAGGAAGATGTTGTGGGGCGAGACGTCACGATGGACGATGCCCAGTGGCTTGCCGTCGGCCGTTTTCTTTCTATGTGCATACCCGAGACCGAGCGCTGTCCCCAGGGCGACCATGACGGCGATGCCGGCGGGCACCCGCTGGCCGGCGCGTCCGAGCCGGACCATGGCTTCGCGTAGGTCGAGCCCCTGCAGGTACTCCATCACGATGCACGGCAGACCGTCGACGTCGGCCACGTCGAGGATGGAGACGATGTTCGGATGGGAGAGCTGCGCCGCGAGCGACGCCTCGGCGCGGAACATCCGCAAGAACGTCGTCTCGTCGGCGAGGTGCGCGAGGGGCACCTTCAGCACGACGAGACGCTCCATGTGCCCCGAGACCTGGCGGGCGAGGTGGACCTCGGCCATCCCTCCCTCGGCGAGGCGACGAACCACGTCGTAGCCCGCCATCGATCGGGCGCGCAGATCGCCCGCAGCGAGACCCATCACGGCGAGGATACCTCGGGTGGCTCCCTCGACGGGAGAGGCTTCAGGGCACGCAATGCCCCGTGGTCGTGTTGCACGTCGTGCCCGCGGCCAGCTCGTCGCAGAACGAGTTGCCACCCAGGAAGTTGCACCGAGGTGCGCAAACGCTGAACGTCTCGGTGTAACAGACGCTGTCGATGGACCCGACGCCGACGCACTCGGCGTCCGAGAAGCACCGGCACGTGAACTCGTCCACGAGACCGTCGCCGTTGTCGTCGGCGCCGTTGCAGCACTCGCCCATGGTGCCGAAGGGCGAGCAGTCGTCGTCGGCGCAGTCGCGCCGCGTGTCGCAGTCGTTGTCGCGGCCGTCGGTGCACTGCGCGACGCCTTGCTCGCGCGTGGTGCACATCATGCCGGCGTCCGAGCCCGCGTCGACGCCGCCGTCGGCGGCGAGCGGCATGATGGCGACGTTGAGCGTGTAAGCGCCGGAGTCGAAGTCGCCGAAGCCGTCCACGTAGACGTAGACGGTCCCCGGACCGGCCGTGAACGTGATGCGCGATTGGGTGCCGATTCCCGGCGTGTCGTCGTTGCATGCCAGCTCGGTTCCGAACCCGCACGGTGTCGCGGTGGCGTGCAGCACCGTGTCCCAGGCGGTCCCGATCGTGTCGACGCGAACGCGCGAGCGGCTCGCGAGGAAGAGCTCGTAGACCACGTCGCCTCCGGCGCCTCCCGCGCAGCTACCGTCGAAGTCGTTGCGTGCGCCCGCGGTCGAGCCCGTGAACGTGCCCCCACCTGCGAGCGAGAGGGGCGAAGAGCAGTCGTCGCCCACGACGGGGAAGAAGCAGAGCGGATCGAAGTCGCAGTCGAAGTCGTCGCAGTCGACGAGCCCGTCGCAGTCCTCGTCGGCGCCGTTGCCGCAATCCTCGAAGCGGGGGATGCAGCAGACGGGGTTGCCGGTGCAATCGGGATCGTTGCAGTCGACGCGGCCGTCGCAGTCGTCGTCGAAGAAGTTCGTGCACTGCTCGGGGGTGCACGCGCCGCAGATGGGGTTGGACGTGCACTCGGCGTCGTCGCAGTCGATGAGCGTGTCGCAGTCGTCGTCCAGGCCGTTGTTGCACTGCTCCGGGAAGCAGATCATGCACTCGAAGCTGCCGGCACAATCCGGGTCGTTGCAGTCGAGGATGCCGTCGCAGTCGTTGTCGCGTCCGTCGCGACACAGCTCCGCGACGCACATCCCGCTGCACGCGGGGTCGAACGCGCAGTCGGGGTCGTCGCAGTTGACGAGGAAGTCGCAGTCGTCGTCGATGCTGGTCCCGCAGAACTCGAACGGGGCGCAGAAGCGGCAGGTGATGTCGGCGAAGCAGTCGGGGTCGTCGCAGTCGGTGATGAAGTCGCAATCGTTGTCGATGCCGTCGCGGCAGATCTCCGCCGGCGCGCACACGAGGCAGACCGGGTCGCGCTCGCAGTCGTTGTCGTCGCAGTCGGTGCGGCCGTCGCAGTCGTTGTCCCGCGCGTCGCGGCACGCTTCGGGTGTGCACATCGCGCAGTTGGGCGCCGTCGCGCACTGGGTGTCGCTGCAGTCCGTGCGGTTGTCGCAGTCGTCGTCGACGCCGTTGTTGCAGACCTCTGCGACGCAGACGCGGCACGCAGGGTCGAGCGCACAGTCGGCGTCCGAGCAGTCGGCGCGGCCGTCGCAGTCGTCGTCGGTCGCGTTGGTGCAGATCTCGGGGATGCAGGTCGCGCAGCTCGGGTCGAAGGCGCAGTCGAAGCGGTCGGCGCAATCGATCTGACCGTCACAATCGTCGTCGCGGCCGTTGCCGCACTGCTCGAACGTCGGGACGCACACGGCGCAACTCGGGTCGGCGGCGCAGTCGCTGTCGGCACAATCGGTGCGGCCGTCACAGTCGTCGTCGGCGGCGTTCGTGCAGCTCTCCGGCCGACACATCGCGCAGGAGGGCGCGGAGGCGCAGTCGGTGTCCGAGCAGTCGATGCGGCCATCGCAGTCGTCGTCCGCGTCGTTCGTGCAGACCTCGGGGACGCCGAGGCAGCAGCTCGGCGTGCCCGTGCAATCGGAGTCGAAGCAATCGACGCGGCCGTCGCAGTCGTTGTCGAAGGAGTCGTTGCAGCGTTCGGGCTCGCAGAAGCTGCAAGAAGGGTCGAGGCGACAATCGGGATCGAGACAGTCGGGGAGCCCGTCGCAGTCGTTGTCGACGATGTCGAAGCAGACCTCGGGCGTGCAGATGCGGCAGGCCGGGTCGAGGACGCAATCGCTGTCGTCGCAGTCGATGCGCATGTCGCAGTCCTCGTCTGCGAAGTTCGTGCACTGCTCGGGGCGACACGACACGCACGCCGGGTTGGCGGCGCAGTCGCCCGAGTCGGAGCAGTCGGTTCGACCATCGCAGTCGTCGTCGCGCCCGTTCGTGCAGACCTCGGGGGAAGGGACGCAGCAGAACGGAGTCGACGTGCATTCGGGGTCGGCACAATCGGGCAGCCCGTCGCAGTCGTTGTCGAACCCGTCGAAGCAGAGCTCCGGCGAGCACGTGGTGCACGACGGGTCGAAGAAGCAGTCGCTGTCGCCGCAATCCGAGATGCCGTCGCAGTCGTTGTCGAACCCGTCGAAGCAGACTTCGGGCGTGCAGAACCGGCAGAGCGGGTGTCGGCTGCAGTCGAAGTCGCTGCAGTCGGTGCGGCCGTCGCAATCGTTGTCGGTGAAGTCGTCGCAGCGTTCCGGCGTGCACATCCGGCACGAGGGGTCGAACTGACAATCGATGTCGAAGCAGTCGGCGATGCCGTCGCAGTCGTTGTCGAAGCCGTCGAAGCAGATCTCGAACTCGCAGATCCGACAATCGGGGTCGTCGCTGCAGTCGGAGTCCTCGCAATCGAAGAGGCCGTCGCAGTCGTTGTCGGATCCGTCGGTGCAGACCTCCGGGCGGCAGAAGAAGCACGCCGGGTCGGACGAGCAATTGGAGTCGCTGCAATCGGTTCGCCCGTCGCAGTCGTTGTCCACGAAGTCGAAGCAGACCTCGGCGGAGGGCACGCAGCATGCGGGGTTCGACCTGCAATCGGAGTCGCCGCAGTCGGGACGCCCGTCGCAGTCGTTGTCGATGGCGTCGAAGCAGACCTCCGGTGAGCAGATCCGGCAGAACGGATCGAGCGCGCAATCGGAGTCCTCGCAGTCGACCAGGCCGTCGCAGTCCGTGTCCGTTCCATCGAAGCAGAGCTCGGGCGAGCAGAAGCGGCAGAACGGGTGGCGCGCGCACTCGGAGTCGCTGCAATCGGTCCGTCCGTCGCAGTCGTTGTCGAAGAAGTCGTCGCACCGCTCGGGCGAGCACTCCATGCAGAACGGGTCGAAGGTACAGTCGGAGTCGAAGCAGTCCGGCTGGAAGTCGCAGTCGTTGTCGACGCCGTCGAAGCAGAGCTCCGGCTCGCAGAACCGGCACGCCGGGTCGTCGAGGCAGTCGCTGTCGCCGCAGTCGGGGATGCCGTCGCAGTCGTTGTCGAAACCGTCGGAGCAAGACTCGGCGAAGCACATCGTGCACTCGCGGGCGCGCGCGCAGTCGGCGGTGTCGCTGCAGTCGGTCCGCCCGTCGCAGTCGTTGTCGAAGAAGTCGAAGCAGATCTCGGGGGTCGGGAAGCAGCAGAACGGATCGCGACGACAATCGCTGTCGCCGCAGTCGGGGATGCCGTCGCAGTCGTTGTCGAAGCCATCGGAGCAGACTTCGGCGCCGCAGGTGGAGCACAGCGGATCGCGCCGGCAGTCCACGTCGCGGCAGTCGATCTGGCCGTCGCAGTCGTTGTCGAGCGCGTCGAAGCACACCTCGCGTCGGGTGGGGGCGACCGTCGGATCGCGGTCGTTGCAGTCGCCGCCGCCGCAGAACACGTCGCCCGAGCCGTCGCCGTCGAGGTCGCGCGGGATGTTCTCGCAGAACCGTCCTCGCTCCTGGCACCGGTCGGTGGTGCACTCGACGAAGTCTTCGCAGGGGTTGCTGCCGGTCTGACAGCCACGGTCCGGCGAGCAGACCTCGAACCCGTTGCAGAAGATGCCGTCGTCACACTCGAAGTCGCTCCGGCAGGGGCGGCCCGTGCAGCCGACGGCGGGATCACAGAAGGTCCCCGGCGGACAGAGCATGTCGTTCGGGATGGCCGCGCATCCGCCCAGGCCTTCGTCGCACACGTCGGACGTGCACTCGATCCCGTCGAAGCACTCGACGGGGACACCGGACACGCAGGTGCCGTCGATGCAGATCTCCTGGCCCGAGCAGAACCGGAAGTCGTCGCAGTCCTCGTCGAGCTCGCACTCGATGGCCCCGTCGCGGCCGCCGTCGCGGCCACCGTCGCGACCGCCGTCGCGACCGCCGTCGCGCATCGGACCCGTGGCCCCGTCGGTGTAGTCGTCGAGCAGCGAGCGGCCGCAGGCCGGCAGCGCCACGGCGAGGGCTGCGAACGTCAGCGTGGTTGTGACACGGTGCGACCAGACAAGAGCACGCCCCATGAGAAGAGCCTCCCTCGGACTGGTCGCGCGCCGACCTCGCGCCTTCCAACCCAAGGAACACAGTTTTGCAGGCCGCGTGCCCAACGAGAAGCACCGAATCTCGCTATCGTGCGTCGACGCCCGTGCGCCAAGGGGTGCCACGGGCGTTAGCGCGTCAGCGTCGGGTCAATGTCGCAGAGCGGTCCGCGTCGCGGCGGGGGCGCGATTCACCACGTGGGCCCGCTGACCCAAGGCGCGGGCGTGACTGGCGTGAGGTCGTTGCCGGGGCCTGGAGGGGGTTGTTGCGGCTGCGGCTGCGGCTGCGGCTGGGGAGCCGGATCCTGCGTGGGCGCCGGTGGCGCAGCGCTCGATGGATCCTCGGGGATCGACCAGTCGACCGCGTCTCCCGGGTTACCGGCGGGAGCCTCGGTCGCTGGCGGTGCCGGGGGCGCGGGGCCAGGCGGGACGGGCACGGGCTCGGGGGGCATCCCCATCATCTCGCGGAGGTTCGGTGTTCCGCTCGGCGCCGGCGTGCCTCGGCGGGGCCGCGCACGTCCGCGTGAGGTTGCATCGCTCGCTCGCGCGTCGCCGTCGCTCGAAGGCGACGGTTCCGTGGGCCGCACGACACCGCTCGATCCGACCGTCCGTGCGACGGCGGCTCCGTGGAGCTGATCCCGGAGCCGCCGCGAGGGCTCGTGGTCGGGAGCCAGCGCGAGCGCACGATCGAGCAGCGCGACGGCTTCGTCGGTGAGCCCTTGGCGCGAGGCGTCGATCGCCGTGCGGTGCAGCCGATCGGCGGCTTCGACGCGCAGCGCGAGCGCGCCCGCGTGTCCCTGCTGGGCGGCGAGGATCGTGTCGGTCAGCTCGCGCACGTTCTCGCCAGGCGGCGTGTCGAACGCGCCGTGCTCGAGCGCCGTGCGCGCCCGCGCCTCGAGCCTCGCGAGCTCCGAGCGAGAGGCGCGTGGCGGCGCGACGGTCCCTCGTTGCGGGCCGATCATCCCGACGCCCCAGGCGATCGCGGCGACTGCGCTCGCGCCCACGGCGAAGAAGGCGAGGGCGAGCACCCACGGGAGCCAGCCCTTGCGTCGCGTGCGCGGCACGACTCCGTCGTCTTCTTCGGCGTCCCAGGCCATCGCCGTGGAGCCCGACGCGCCCTGCATCGACGGCATGGAGGTCGCCGATCCGAAGGGCGACGCGGGGGGGGGATTGCTCCAGGCCCCGGGATGGCTCGGACGGTCCGCCGCAGCGCCCCACATCTCGCGGGAGGCCGGAGAAGGAGCGAGCGGAATCTTGGCGCGTGCCGTGGGCGGCGACGAGATCGCAGCGCGGTCCGGCGCCTCGATCTCCATCGGCTCGTTGTCGACGATCTGCATGCCGCCCACGGTGATGGACGGACGGATGGGCGCGACCGACGGTCGATCGGTTCCCCCGATCTCGGGGGTCGGCTCGTGCCGTGCGCTCGCGTCGTCGCCGGCGGCGCTCGCGAGCGCAGGCGTGGACATCGGCGGAGTGGCGGCGAGATGCACCGACGGGTCGACGGGTCGGTCGCTCGGCGGGTGAGACGATCGGCTCCACGGCGGAGCGACCGCCATCATGCTGCCGCGACCCTGCGGCATCTCCACGATGAGGCCCGACGCGACCGCCGCTTCGCGCAGCGCCTCGCCCATCTGCACGGCGTCGTCGTACCGAGCCGCCGGGCTCTTCGCGAGGCAGCGCATGAGCACGTCGGCGACCTCGCGCGGCACGTGAGCGGCGCCGGGTCGCGCGAGCAGCGGCGGTGGCGGCTCGTGGATGTGCTTCATCAACAGGGCGACGGGCGAGGGCGAGTCGAACGGCGCCTCGCCCGCGAGCATGTGATAGAGGACGACCGCGATGGAGTAGACGTCGCTTCGTGCGTCGGTGTGCTCGCCCGACGCGCCCTCCGGCGAGATGTACTTCGCAGTTCCGAAGACGAGCCCCGTCTTGGTGGCGACGGTCTCGGAGCCCATCCAGAAGCGCGCGATCCCGAAGTCGAGCACCTTCACGAAATCGGGATCCTTGCCGCGCCGCACGAGAAACACGTTCTCGGGCTTCACGTCGCGGTGGACGATGCCGCGGCGGTGGGCCTCGCCCACGGCGTCGCAGATCTGCAGCGCGATGTGCAGCACGCGCGCCGGGTCCATCCCGCCGGTCTTCGACTCGCGCTGGGCGAGCTGCATCGCGTCGAGCAGCGACTGCCCGCGCATGAGCTCCATCGCCATGTACAGGTTGCCGTCGGGCAGCTGCCCGAACATGTAGACGCTCACGACGTTCGGGTGCTCGAGCGACGACGCCACGCGCGCCTCGCGCTGGAAACGGCGCATCGCCTCGTCGTTGTGGACGAGCTCGCGGTGGAGGATCTTGACGGCGACGTCGCGCTCGACGCCGGCCTGACGCGCGCGATAGACGGCGCCCATCCCACCGGTGCCGATGATCTCGATGATCTGGAGCTGATCGAGGATCGTCGTGCCGACGTACGGATCGGGGGTCTCGTCGGGGCCTTCGAGCAAGGCACCGTCGCGCTGGCAATAGAGCGCCGCGGCGTCGAAGCGCGTCCCGCATCGGGGACACAGCTTCACGCCCGCCGCATCGGGGGCGCTCGTCGCTGCGCTCGACATCCAGTCACCCATGTTCCCTCAGACGTTGGACTCCGGCAAAGGCTTCTACGGGCTGGCCGCGCGGGCGATCCCCTCTTTGGTCACAGGGTGAGACCCGGGCTTCACACGCGATGGACCGAGCCCCGCGCGTCGCGCTTGGACCTTCGTTCGGAATCAGTGCGGAAAGCGAGCGCATCGTGTCACGCCGACCGTCGGCAGACCGACGCTCGCGCGCAGGC
>JADZFZ010000318.1 GCA_020854145.1 Deltaproteobacteria bacterium
GAGGTGATGTAGTGCTCGCCCGTGTGACCCGCGCGCTCGATGATCTTGCGCGTCAGGAGCTGCAGGTTCGTGCGCCCGAGGTCGATCACGCTGCGCTCGCGCAGGCGCTCCTCGACGAGCGCGGCGACGACATCGGCGGACGCGACCGCACGTTCCTCGCCGGGAGCGGACGCGAGCACCGAGGCGAGCAGATCGATGCGCGCGAGCGACTGCGTGATGAGCTCGATCCGGTAGACGACGTCCACGCTGACGCCGCGCGTCTCGAGGTTGTCCGTCACCACGCGGAGCACCCGACGGCACTCGGTCATCGTCGAGACGAGCGTCGGGTACGCCTCCGCCGGCGAGGCGAGCAGCGCGTCGGTCACACGAGGCAGCCGGAAGAACGGGGACTCGCGGAGCTCCACGGCGGGGCTGCGCGCGTGGATCCCTTCCGACAAGCCGAACGACGACACGCGCGTCGCCAAGAGCGCGGTCGCGTCGCGCAGCGACGAGAGCACCGTGGCGAAGAGGTCCTCGCACCCGCGCACGGTGACGAGCGCGTCGAAGAACCGCCGGGGCAACGAGGCGTCGAGCACCTCGAGCCAGTCCTCCGTGCGGCGCGAGACGAGGAAGCGCTCGATGAGCTCGCCGAGATCGTGGTCGTCGCGCGGCACCGGCAAGAACCGCTTCGAGAGCCGGTCGACGCTCTCCGCGAAGAACCCGCGGTCGCTCGGGATGCCCATGCGCGCGAAGAGGCGCACGCCCTGCGTCTCCGAGAGCACGCCGCGCAGCAGTCGAGCGACCGGCTCGCGCCACTCCGCGACGCTCTCCACGACGTGCACGAGCACGCGCAGGCGCGCCGACGCCGGAGGCTCGCCGCCCGTGGGGGTGTCCGGCATCTCGACGACCTTGCCGCCCGCGACGACCCAACGACCGATCCGCTCGACCTGCGCGAGCCGATCGCGCAGGGGCGCGTCGGGGCGGATCTCCTCGAGCAGTGCGTGCAGCTTCCGGACGGCGCGATTTCGCGGTGCCGATGGGGCGAATCGCTGTCCGAACGCGTCGGCGTCGAGCGAGCTCGGCGTCGTCATCGCGCCGCAGTGTAGCGGCCATCTCCCGGAAGCACGATCGTGACGCACGTCCCCGTCCCGACCTCGCTCTCGACCCGGATCTCGCCGCCGTGATCGGCGATCGTCTGGTACGAGGTCGGCAGACCCAGCCCTGCGCGCACCCTGCCACCCTTCGCGGTGAAGCCAGGCTCGAAGATCCGCGGCAGATCGGTGGCAGGGATCCCGCGACCGTCGTCGCGCACGGTGACGCGAACCTCGGACGCAGGGCCGCGCACGGCGCTCACGCGGACCGTCCCTGCGTCTCCGACCGCCTGCACGGCGTTGCGGAGCACGTGCAGGAAGACCTGGTTCACGCGGCTCGCCCAGCACGTGATCCGCAACCCCGGCTCGACCTCGATCCGAACGTCGCACCCGGCCGCGGTCTCGTGGCGGAGCATCGCCGCGGCGTCGTGGAGCGCGGTGCCCACGTCGAGCGGCTCGAGCTCGGCCGCGTCGAGGCGAGAGAACCTCTTCAGCTGCTCCACGATGTCCGAGACTCGGGCGAGCGCCGCCGACGCGCTCTCGGCGCCCCGCGCCATCAGGCCCGCGAGGTTCGCGCCCTCGTCGCCGAGCTTCTCCCTGACCTTCTCCGCGGCGCGGACGAGGGTGGCGTGCGAGCTCTGCGCAGCGCCGAGGGGTGTGTTGAGCTCGTGGACGAGGCCGGCGACGAGCTTGCCCAGCGCGGCCAGCTTCTCGGACTCCGCGAGCCGACGCTGGGACTCGGTCAGGCGCTTGGTGCGAGCCTCGAGCTGGGCTTGGAGATCCCCGTAGAGCCGGACGTTCTCGAGCGCGAGGCCGACCGTCGACGCGAACGCCACGAGGCGGGCGAGGTCGCGTTCGTCGGTCTCGGTCGTCGAGGATCGCTTGCCGGCGATGACGCCTGCGACCTCGCCCTCGTAGCGAACGGGCGCTGCCAGCCCGATCCCGCCGCCGTCCTCGACGGCACGCGGCGCCGATCGCCCGACGCCCTGCTCGAACGCGCGCTCCGCCTCCGGGGGAACGGAGCGGTCGAGCCCACCCGTGACGCTCAGCGCGAAGACGGGCTCCTCCAGGCCGAGCGCCCGCGCCATCAGCACCGGCACGGCGCTCCGGAGCGACGCTTCGTCGCGCAGGCGCGCCAGCTCGACGGTCGCCTCGTTCAGCGCGGAGAGCTGATGGAGCGCCTTGATCGGACCCGCGAGCACACGGCCTGCCTCGCGGAGCAAGGCGTCGTCACCGTGCTTGAGCGGGCTCCCGAGCCGCGTCGTCATCGCCTTCGCGGAGAGGAGACCGACCGCCATGATCTGCGCGACGAATGCCAGCCGTCGCGGGTGGATTCCTCCGGGGAGCTCGTAGCTCCCTCGGTCGGCGAGCAGCTTCGCCTCGACGGCGTCGAGCGGCGGGTTCAGGACGGGGATGAACTGCTGCTTCAGGGTGGCGTCGTCCACCGCGTAGCGCTCTTGCCCGACGATCTGGCGATAGACGAGCGACAGCTCGTACTCGTCCATGTGCGCGTAGAAGTAGAGGACGAAGGCGCGGACGTACGCCTCGAGCGCGTCGGCGCCGCTCGGGGCGGCGGCGACGGCCGAGAGCACGCGCTCACCGACGTTGCGAAACGACCGAATGGACGCCGCGCGGAGCAGGGTCCCCTCGTCCGCGAAGTGCTCGCGAAGCGTGACGCCCTCCGTGGAGAGAGCCTCGGCGAAGCGCTCGAACGAGAACGAGTGCAGGCCGTGCTCCGAGATCTCGCGCGTCGCGCGGATCAGGATCGCGTCGGAGGTTGCGCCCGGCGTCGTCGGCTCGGCCATCGCCCCTCCGTCAAGGGAGCAGCCGGACGACGGTCGCCCGGATGGGCCCCGCCAGCAGCTCGACCACCGGCGCGTAGACGCCGGTCGCCGCCGCCTCCTGCATGTGCGCCGTCCGTGCCTCGGCCGACTCCCACTCCGCGATCTCGACGAGCATGTCGGGGTTGCCGACCACTTCGTAGCGCGTGCCTCCCAGAAAGCCGCGCGCGCTCGGTCCATGCTCGTCCACGATGCGGTCGAGCACACGCGCGAGATCGGCCCGCTTGCCCGGTCGAGCCGGCAGCTCGACGATCACTTTGACGGTCACGTTCGCTCCCTTCGCTTCTTCTCTGGCGCCGCGGCGGCATCGTGCACGAGCGGGTCACGTCGCGTCGAGCCGGCCCGACCGTCACAACACTCCGTCGATGCGCATCTCGGCCCGGCAGTGCGGACAATGGAATCGCGGTGCGCCGTAGGGCATCGAGAGCGGCGACCCACACCCCTTGCACGGGATCTCGGCCGCGCGGGTGTCCATCAGGTGCCCGCATCGCTCGCACACCACGCGCTGCGCTCCGGTCGCGACCGAAGCCGTGTTGCCGCAATTGCCGCAATGGCGGGCGTGAGTCTGCACCTGCGGGACCGGGATGTACTCGCCCGACAATCCGAGCTCGGAGAGCAGACGGTCCTGGTCCGGCTTCTCCAGATAAGGCAACCAGCCTTGCGCGTAGGTGGACATCGCGAGGCTTCTCAAGATGCCGACCGTCGGCGAGTCGGGATGCGTGTGCGCGTGCGCTTTCATGAGCTCGAGCCGGCGGTCCTGGTAGGCGAGCGTCGCGGCGGTGAGCGCCCAGAAGCTCGGTGGCGACACGCGCCGCGGCGAGCCGAACCCGCCGTACCACTGGATGGCGCGAATCGCCTGATTCATCTGCTGCAGCTTCGCCTCGGACTCCGGGTCGAACGCGGCTTCGAGCTCCGTGTTGACCATGAACTCGAGCAACGCGGCACGATAGGCCGGGTCCCCGAGGCGCACGGAGTACGAGGCCGGGCAGGCGCGCAGGTGCGCGTCGAAGAGCTGATACAGGGTCTGCCGGTAGGTCTGGTGGTCGCCGCGAGCGCGCGCCTGCAGCTGGATCGGCTTCACGTGGGCGGCGAGACGCTCGTACTCGGGCCCCGGCATCACCGAGCCGGCCGTCGTGATGGAGACGCGGAAGTCCCAGTCGACGAGCGCTCCGCAGTAGTCGCAATAGAGGAACGCGGTCTTCGACGGCGTGACCTTCGAGGCGCCGCACTGCCGGCAAGTGGTCTTCTTGATCTGCTGCGCGCCGCCGACCGGCGCGTACGCCGGAGCGAGCTGCACGGTCGAGAACCCCATCGGCGAGAGGTTCGAGAACGCGCGCCGCAAGAAGAACGCGATCCCGATCGACAGCGCCACCGTGACGACGATCCCGCCGACCGTGAGCAGCGTGATCAGCAGCCCGAGTGACGCCCCGAAGGTCTCCGTGCTCATGGCACCCGCAGCCTACGCCACGTCCACGTTGCGGAGTACCGCGAGCGTGGACCTGGACGGCTCGGTGCTAGGCGGCGGAGCCGGGCGCGAGGAAGGTTTCGAGACGGTGGGCTTCCTCTTCGAGGGCCCGCTTGGACGCCGGCGCCGGACGCTCGAATGGCTCGAGCTGCACGCGGGCGCCGGACTCTCTCCAGGTGCCGGCGACGCGACCGTCGAGCAGGAACGTCGAGACCGATTGCGGCGTCTTGGTGCTGAAGATGCGCGCGCGATGGCGCTCGGGGAGAATCTGCGTGCGGCGCGCGTGCACGAGCAAGGTGGCGTCCCAGGTCGGCAGGAATCGGGGCGGCGCGGGAGAGTCCGCATCGGGGATGGGCGCGCGCGGCAGGTCGATCAGCTCCTCGCCGCGCTCGTCGCGGAATCGGCGCAATCGAATCCCGGCAATCGTGCCGGAGAATGCGGATTGCGGGAGACCCGACCAATTGGCCAGGTCTTTCACGGTGCTCGGCCCGAACCCGCCGAGATAACGGCGTACGAGCAGCTCGAGCCCCTCCTCGCGCGTGGGGACCCGAGGACGTTCGACCCGATCGTTCGCACCCCCCGAATCGGGCGTGGGCGACTTCCCTGATCCCAGCCAATCGTCGGCGGCCGCGAAGAGATCGGCACGTCGTGCCTCCCACGTGCCCGACGGGGGGATGCGCAGGACGTCGACCCACAGATGGATGCCTGCGAACGTGGTGTTGTCGACACCGAGAGTCTTCTGCAGCTCCGCGCGCTTCTTCGGTCCCTCGGCGAGCAACGCACGCATGCGAGCTGCCGCGTCGCGCACCGCCGATTCGTCGGGGTGCTTCGTCACGGCCAGCCACCACGACCTGCGGCCCTCGCGAATGGCTGCCGCGATGAGCGCGTAATCGCGCGCCGAGACGAGGTGAATCGTGGCGCGCATCAGAGTGCCCTGCACGACGGTGCGTCTCTCGAGCGCGCGCGTGAGATCGGCGCGCTCGAAGCCGTTCAATCGCGACCACAATCCGACGTACGACGACGGCGCGTATTGCGCCTGGATCCCACCGATGGCCTCGAGCGCCCGCGGCACCGAGAGGCTCGCGCGCTCGAGCAGGCATTGCCGTGCCAAGAGCGCGCGATTGAGCTGCCTCTCGGTGAGGATTCGAACGCCCACGACGCGAGGGTGCCACGACGCCGCGGGGCGCGCCCTCGGCGCTGCGTTGCCGAGACCAGCGCCCGCACCCCCTGTCGAGCCTACGGGCGGCTGTAGCTCATGTGCGAATGGTGGTGGTGGAATTGCCAGCCACCGTCGGCACCATAGCCGAGCGACAATGCGCGGTCGTATTGCTCGTCGCTGATCGCGCCTTCGTCGTAGAGAGCGCGAAGCGCATTGCGGAGCGGCGTCGGGAACGTCTGATCGATCCCGAACACGCGCACGAGCGGCGTCGTCGCGAGCATGGCGAACCAGTAGGCCTGGCGCTCCCAATCGACGATGTTCATGTCCGTCGTGCAGAAGTAGCCGTCGTTGAACATGCCACGCCGACCATTGCCGTTCGTGTCGCTGCCGTCGCCGCAGACGATCTGGTAGTTGTTCTCGCCGTCGGTCTGGAAATAGGCGAGATCCATGTCGTCGCCGCGGTGGGTGGTGGTCGGGTGGCGCGGATTGTCGGATGCCGTGTCGCACGACGCGGTGACGCAGCCCGGCGTCAGGCCGTCGGCCTGGCCGAGGTCACCGAGCGCGATCGGCGGCGTGCCGGGGTAACGCGCCTGCACCATCGCGGCGGCGTATTGAATCAGGAGCGTCAGGTCGCGACGCAGATAGGAGTATTGTCGCGGGCTGGACGGGTAATAACCCGCGGTCATGGCCTCGATGCTCGAGGGGTCGCGGCTGCCCGGCATCTCGATGAGATCCGTGCAATCGGCTTCGCACATCCAGCTCGGAACTCCGGAGTCGGACACGCAGCGGCCGTCGGTGCAGCTGAAGCCCGTGGGGCAATAGCCGGTGGGCGCGTCGGGCGAGCACGCGATGACGCATTCGCCGCCGACGCAGCTCGTTCCCGCCGCCTCGCAGAGCCCGCGCGGGATGTCGGCCGAGCAGAGTCCTTCGCAGCACGTCGAGCCGCACATCTCGCAGCTCGACATCTCCGTGGGCGCGCAGGAGCCGTCGCCGTCGCACGCGCCGGCGCACTCGAACGACGCGCAGTCGGGCCAGCAGATGGCGCCGTAGCTCTCGAGCGCCCAGCAACGCGAGCCCGCGCCGCACTCGGCGCTCGATCCCGCCGCGCTGCAGTCGGCGGAGGGAACCGTCATGCAGATCCCGAAGACGCAGAGACCGGCGTGATCGCCGTCGGCCATGCAGTCCGACGTGAGCCGGCACGCGCCGCCGGGGGCCACCATCGCAGGCGGCGGAGGCGTGGGCGGCGGCGGGGTCGGCGTGCCACCGTCGTCGTCGACGGGGGGCGGCGTGGGCGGCGTGCCGGGCGGCGTCGGGGGAGTGCCCGGGGGTGTCGGCGGGGTGCCGGGCGGCGTGGGTGGCGTGCCCGGAGGCGGAGTCGGCGTCGAGCCATCGACGAGCGACGGCCCCGAGCCGCCATCGTCGTCACCACATCCGATCGCGCCGAGCGCGAGACACACCAATGCGACTGCTCCGTACCTCATGACGTCCTCCCGAGGGCGCGCTGCCTACGCCGGTCGAGGCGCTCGTGCAACATGAGCGCCGCGCGAGACAGACGAAGTAAGCGCGGCGGCAGCGTGGGCACTGGTCACTCCGGTAGCCGCCGTGGAGGATGCCGGCGTATCCAGCGCGCCGGCGTCGCCGTGTCGGGAATCGGCGCGGTGCTACACAACCGGGCCTTGCGCCGTCGATCCCGCACCGTGCTCGCCCTCTTCACCGCGCTCGCGTGCGTGATGGCGTGCGGACGCGGCGCGCCGCCGCCGCTCGACGACGACGACGACGGTGCGGCATCCGCGCAGGCGCCCGCGAAGGTGCGGCCTCCCTCGAAGGGCAGAGGAACGAGCGGCCCGCTCGCGTCCGGAACGTCTCGCGTGCTGGTGCCGCCCGAAGGAGACGTGCCCATCTACCGAGCGAGCCGTCCGCTCATGGGCACCGTCTTCGAGATCGTCGTCTCGGGCGCGGAAGAGGCGGTCGCCGCGGATGCTGCACGACGCGCGCTCGACGAGGTGGATCGTCTCGAGCACGTCCTCTCGGAGTGGCGCCCGGACAGCGAGATCTCGCGGGTGAACGACGCCGCAGGGCGCGAGCCGGTGCGCGTCGGGCCCGATCTGATGCGCATGGTGGTCGAGAGCCAAGCGGTCTCGGAGTGGAGCGACGGAGCGTTCGACATCTCGTGGGCAGCGCTGCGCGGGCTCTGGGATTTCAGGCCCGATCGGCCGCACCGGCCTCCGAGCGAAGCGGACGTTCGCGCGCGGCTGCCGCTCTGGAGCTACCGCAACGTGGTGGTGGACCGCGCCGCGAGCACCCTCTTCCTGCGACGCGCCGGCATGGCCATCGGGCTCGGCGGCATCGCGAAGGGCTATGCGGTCGATCGCGCGGGCGAGGTGCTGCTCCGCGCGGGCCTGAGGAACTGGATGATCTACGGCGGCGGCCAGGTGCTGGTGCACGGCCGTCGCGGCAACCGCCGCTGGCGCGTCGGGATCCAGCATCCGCGCGACGCGCAGCGTTACTTCGCGTTCCTCGAGATGGACGACGGGTCGCTCGCGACGAGCGGCGACTACGAGCACTCGTTCGAGCACGGCGGGCGCCGCTACCACCACATCCTCGATCCGCGCACTGGCTTTCCCAGCTACTCGTCGATGTCGGTCACGGTGGTTGCGCCCACCGGCCTCGCGGCCGACGCGATCGACACGGCCGCGTTCATCCTGGGTGCGAGCCGCGCCGTGCCGCGCCTCGCGCGCGCGCCCGGTGGTCCCGTCGAGGCCGTGTTCGTGGACCCGGAGCTCCGCCTCTACACGACGCCGGGCACCGAGCGACGGCTGATCATGCGCGCCCGGCTCGACGCCGACGGACGCATCGGCGGCCCGATCGCGGCGGGCACCGACGTGCCTCCGCTCGGCCCGCGCCCTCCGCCGCCCGAGGCGACCCCCCGACCGCGCGCCCGTTGAGCGTCGCTCGCGGAGGCGCCAGGGCCGCCTTGCCTGCAAAAGACAAGCGGAGCTACGCTTCGCCTCGGTGGGACTCGACGGTGAGGAGCAAGAGGTCGCGTCCCGCGTCGGGGCGACGATCGACAAGTACACGTTGCTCCGGGTGCTCGGCAGCGGCGGCATGGGCGCCGTGTACGAAGCCGAGCATCTGATCACCGGCAAGCGCGTGGCGCTCAAGCTGATGCACCCGACGATGCACGGCGACGGCGCATCCACGATGCGCTTTCTGCGCGAGGCGCGCGCGGCCAGCTCGATCGGTCATCCGTCGATCGTCGACGTGCTCGACGCGGGACAGCTCCCCGGCGGAGGCGTCTACCTCGCGCTCGAGCTGCTCGACGGCATCCTGTTGACGAGGGCGGTGGAGAGCCGTGTGCTCACCATCGCCGACATCCTGCAGGTCGGGGTGCAGGTGCTCGAGGCCCTCGAGGCGGCCCACGGGCGCGGCATCATCCACCGCGACATCAAGCCGGACAACGTCTTCATCACGCGCGACGGGCGGGGGCGAATCCGCGTGAAGCTCCTGGACTTCGGGCTCGCGAAGGACGTGCGCCGAGACGTCGGGCTCAACTCCACCCGGGCCGGGATGATCCTCGGCACGCCGTATTACATGAGCCCCGAGCAGGCGCGGGGGGAACCGGTCGATCATCGATCGGACCTCTTCAGCGTCGGCGCGATGCTCTACTTCGCGTTTACCGGGGCTCCACCTTTCGAGGGAGCGAGCTACGCGCAGCTCATGGTGCGCGTGCTGACCGAGGATCCGCGCCGCCTGACGGAGGCGTGCCCGCAGCTTCCGATCTCGGTCGAGCGGGTGATCGAGAAGTCGCTCGCGAAAGCCACGGATCGACGCTGGCAATCCGCGACGGAGATGGTGGACGCGCTGCGCCGAGCGGGGACCGAGGTCTCCGAGGGATACCTCGGTGTGCCGCCCTCGGTGCTGCCGCCGCCGTCGGGTGAGCAGGCGATCCTCGGGGCCATCGACGCGGCCACGCGCGACCTCGAGATGACGGTCGGCGCGACGCCGCTCTCGCACTCGCAGCGGGCCGCCCGATCGGCGGAGGGCCCGCCGGCGATGGGGAGCGGAACGACGCCCGCGGCATGGGCGCGTACGACGACCGAGGCGACGGCGGCGCCGTCACGAGGATGGATCGTCTGGGTCGCGGCGGCGCTCGCGGTGCTGGTGCTCGGTGGCGCCGGGCTCGCGGGCGCCGGAGCGCTCGGCGTGTTCTCGACGGACCCTGCGCAGGCGTCTCCGGGAGGCGCGAGCCCGAGCGCGCTCCCGGCGCGCCCTGCGGCCACTCCTTCGCTCGATCTCGAAGAGCGCCCGAGCGTGGCGCTGCCGTCCGCGCTCGCCGAGCCGGCCGCGGCCGCAATCCCCGAGCCCGGGGCCGACGGCACGACGAGCGACGACGCCGGCACGCGGGCGCGCGCCACCACGAGGCGCGCCGTCGAGCCAGCCGCGACGCCCGCTCGCACGGGCGAGACCGCACAACCGCCGGCCCGTGCCGGCGAGCCCACGCGACCGGCGCGGCGATCGCGGGATCGTCACGCGCCGGTGACGGAGTACGAATGACCCGCGGGCGGCGCTGGATGGTCGAAACGTGTGGCGCGATCGCGGTGATCGCGATCGTGGCGTTCGCGCCCCCGGCGTACGCGCAGTCGGAGGCCGAGATCCAGCAGGCGCGAGCCGCGTTCGAGGAGGCCGTGCGGCTGATGCAGCAGCAGCGGTTCTCCGATGCCATCCCGTTGCTCGAGCGGTCGCTCGCGATCCGCGAGACCGCCCCCGTCGTGTTCAACCTCGGGCTCGCCTACAGGGGCACGGGCGACTTCGGTCGCTCGATGGAGGCTCTGCGCCGCGTGGTGACGTTGACGGAGGGAGTGGCTCGACAGCAGGAGCTCCGCGCTCGAGCGCTCCAGATCATCGGCGAGCTCGCGAGCTCGCGCGCGCAGCTCGTCGTGGTCGTGCGCGGCGGCGCGACCGCCGTGGCGGTCGATGGGCGGACGATCGCGAACGGCGATGGGACCTACGAGCGCGAGGTGGATCCGGGACGCCACACGGTCGAGGTGCGGCGCACGGGCTACGAGCCGGTCACGCATTCGCTCGAGGTGCGGGCCGGCGGCGTGGAGCGCGTCGAGCTCGACGCCAGCGCGCGACCCATCACCTCGACGCTGCGCGTCTCCGCCGATCCGCCGGAGGCCGACGTACGCATCGACGGGGCGCTCGTCGGGACGGGCCTCGTCGAGCGTGCGGTCGCGCCCGGGCGCCACGTGATCGAGGTCCGCGCGCAGGGATACCGGGCTTCGCGACTCGAGGTGTCGCTCGAGCCCGGATCGATGATGGTGCGCGAGATCGTCCTGGCTCCCGACCGGAGACGGCAACGCGATGCGGACGACGGGCGTTCGTCGGGCGGCGTGCTGTCACAGTGGTGGTTCTGGACCGCCGTCGGCGCGGTCGTCGTCGGTGGCGCGGTGGTCGCCATCGTGGCGGCACAGCCGGGGACCGCGCCGTACGAAGGCGGTTCGCTGGGCACGACGGTGGTCGCGTTGCCGCAGCGTTGAGGGCGGCCAGGCCGAGAGCGCCGAGATTGCGCCGAACGCAGGGTGGCCACTACCATCGAGCGTCGTGGCGCTGGGCTCCGTACGAAGGCTGATCGGCGCCGTTGCGGTGGTCGCGTGCACGACGGCTGGTTGCGCCGACGACATCCGCGGTCAGCTGGTGGTCGTGGTCGCGAGCGACATGCGCGTGCCGAGCGAGCTGGACGAGGTCGGCGTGCGCGTGATCGGGCCGCTCGAGTCGCGGGCGCTGGATCGGGAGTACCCGCTCGGCGGCTCCGGCGCGGTGAGCCTGCCAATCAGCTTCGGCGTCGCGCCCGCCGGCGGCGATCCCAACCGGATCGTGACGATCGAGGTCGACGCGCGGCGTGGCGGCACGGTGCTGTTCACCGTGCGACATCGAACGCGGTTCGTGGACGGCGAGGTGCGACAGCTCGTGATCTTCCTGTCGGGCGCGTGCGTCGGCGCCGCGCCGTGCCCGGACGACACGACCTGCGAGGTCGGCCAATGCCTGCCGGAGCTCGTCGATGTGCGCACGTTGCCGCGTTACTCGCCGAACGGGCCTCTGCCCGACGCGGGCCCGCCGCGCGAAGGTGGAACGATGGACGTCGCGGACATGTCGCCGCGCGATCTCGGTGGCGACGAGCGGCGCGACGAGGACGAAGGTGTCGACGACATGGGGCCCGAGGACGCCGGCGAGGTGGACACGGGACCGATGGATCTCGGTGCGCCCGATACGGGCGCACCCGACACGGGGCCGCGCGACGGCGGGCCGATGGACGCGGGGGACGCGGGTCGAGACATGGGACGACCGGATCTCGGCGTGGACGCGGGCGACGCAGGACGTACGGACGCGGGGCCGGATGCGGGACCGATGGATGGCGGCCCGGACGCGGGACCGACCGACGCAGGCCCGGACGATGGTGGCGACGCTGCGATGACCGACGACGGCGGAGACGACGCCGGGATGTGCCCGGAGTCCCCGTGCCGGCCCGTCGCGCCTCAGTGCGGGTGCCCGGGCACCCTCGGCTGCACGCTGCGGACGGGCGGTTCCACGGAGTGTCGTGCGCTCGGGACGCGCGACGAGGGCGAGAGCTGCGCGGACGATTCGCTCGCGTGCCGGCCGGGCCTCGGGTGCATCAGCTCGGGAGGCGGGCCCGCAGTCTGTCGCGTGCTCTGCGAGGCATCCGCCGGTTGCGACGCCGCCGAGGCGTGCATCGGGATCACGGGCTTCCCCAGCTACGGGTCCTGCCAAGCAGCGTGCGATCTCGCCGACGCGATGGCGTGCACCGATCCGCTCGGGTGCGTGATCGGCCAGACGATCGAGGACGGACGCTCGCCCATCTGCGCGACCGTGGGCACCGACCCGATCGGGACACCGTGCAGCGGCAACACGTGTGCGCCCGGGCTCGCGTGCGTGACGCCTCCCGGCCTACCGACGCAGTGCCGCCCGTGGTGTCGACGGCCGGGTCCTTGCGCCCCCGGAGCGGGAACGTGCGGCGCCGTCAGCCCGGCGCCCATCTTCGGCGGTGTCGAGTACGGGATCTGCGTGCCCTGACCGACCTTCGATTGGGGCGCGCCTGCGAGGCCTGGTACGCTGGGACCGATTGCCGTGAGGGAGTCGAGCCCGTCCTTGCGCGACCCAGACGACGCGGAGCTTCCGCCGCTGCGCAACGAAGCGACGGCGATCGTCGTGATGCCGCCGGCGTCCGCTTCCCCGAGACGGGAGGTTGCCGCAGCTGCCCCGCCACGCCGTCGCTCGCGCGCCGGGCTCGTCGTGCTCGGGCTAGGCCTCGTGCTCGTCGCGGCCGTGCTGGGCGCGTGGGTGTTCGTGCTGATGATCCGATCGACCGAGGCACCGCCGCGCACACGCGTGATCGAGGAGCCGTCGCCGGTGCGCACGCTCGCGAGCGAGCACCCCGCCGTGGTCCCCGTGTTGCCACCGTCCGTCAACCACGCTGCGCCCTCCGCCGGCTCCGTCGTCGCGCCGGTCCCGACGGCAGTCGGCGTACCGACGCCCGAAGCTCGCGCAACCGCGCGCGCCGAGACACCCGAGGTGACGCCCACCGCGTCGGTCGCAGCGTCCGACGAGCCACCGCGCTCGGCACGACGCCGACGCGGGCGGATCGCGCCGCGGCGGTCGCCGACGGCCCCGCGCGCGACGCCGCGGGTGGCGCCGCGGGCTCCCGCCGATCTCGTGCGCAGGCCGGATTTCTAGCCGATTCGTGCGACGCCGAGCGCGTTCAGGGGCACGCGCGATTGCAGACGTAGACGCCGCCGCCACACGACGTCGGTCCACCGGGACAGTTGCGCAGCTGGCAGTTCGAGACGTCGGTGCACCGGAGCAGGCAGAGCGAGCCACCGCGACACTCGACGAAGCAGTTCGAGACGTCGTCGCACGAGACATCGCAGATCGCGTCGTGGTCACAGACGATGGACTCGACGTTCGAAGCGCCATCGACGTCGAAGGCACAGGTCGCGCCGTGATCGCAGCGGAAATCGACGTTCCCCGTCGTCGCGGTCACGTCGCAGCGGGCTCCGTGATCACACCTCCCGTCGCAGTCGCTTCCGCACGTCAACGTGCACCCGCAGGCGCCGTCGCAGACGCACGGGTCTGCCACCGAGCACGTCTGCACGCACTCGCAGCCAGCAGCGCAGCCCGCGTCCGGTACGCCCGTGTCGCGGCCCGCGTCCGGCACGCCCATGTCGCGGCCCGCGTCCGGCACGCCCATGTCGCGGCCCGCGTCCGGCGCGCCCATGTCGCGGCCCGCGTCCGGCACGCTCATGTCCGGGCCCGCGTCCGGCACGCTCACGTCCGGGCCCGCGTCCGGCACGCTCACGTCCGGGCCCGCGTCCGGCACGCTCACGTCCGGGCCCGCGTCCGGCACGCTCGCGTCCGGGCCCGCGTCCGGCACGCTCACGTCCGGGCCTGCGTCCGGCACGCTCACGTCCGGGCCCGCGTCCGGCACGCTCACGTCCGGGCCTGCGTCCGGCACGCTCACGTCCGGGCCCGCGTCCGGCACGCTCACGTCCGGGCCCGCGTCCGGCACGCTCACGTCCGGGCCCGCGTCGCGCGGCCCATCCGCATCGGCGTCGGGCGGGTCGATCACCACGTCGTCCGCACGTCCGTCGCGTACGGGCGCGTCGCTCCGCGCGTCGCGTGACGCATCGATCGGCGGCGGCGGCGGCCGACCGAGGTCGGGCTCGTCGAACGCCGGGTTGAGCTCCTCGGAGCAGCCCGCGCCGAGCACGAGCAGGAGCAGCATGGGCACGACCGCCGCGCGCCTCGTCCTCACAGCCGCCCCCGGACCCTGATGGCGAAGCCACCTGAGACCGGCGTCGCGGTGACCTCCGGCTCGACCGCTTCCTCCTCGTCCGGCTCGGAGCCGCGGCGGCGGCCCGTCAGGAGCAGGACCAGCCCGCCGGCGGCCAAGCCCACTCCGGCGCCGACGAGCAACCCGACCGCTGCGGGCGTCCGGTCGTGGATACGCTCGCAGTCGCCATCGGCGTCGCGACGTCCACCCGCGCAATCGCCATCCGTCACGAGCGCCCAGATCCCGGCGGCGCCCGCGACGGCGCCCCCGCCGAGCAACGACACTCCGACCACCCAGCCCGCCGTGTTGCCCCCGGCGCTCGCATCGCGGTCGTCCTCCGGTCGTCCGCCGGAAGCCCGAAGAGGCGCGCCGTCCCCCTCCTCGCGCGCCTCGGGCAGCACGAGCGAGACCTCGACGCGCAGAGACTGCTCGCTGACGGTGACGGCCTCGCGCGCGATCTCGCGGCCACCGCGCGATGCGACGATCTCGTGGCGGCCGGGGTCGACCAGAAGGGGCTCGGCGAGCTGCGCGACGTCCACGCCCCGTCCATCGAGCGTGATGCGCACACCGTCGGTCGAGCCGCCGAGGCGCACCACGATTCGACCGATGAAGGGAGAGAGCTCGTCGCGTCGACGCGTCGCGCCTGCCCGCACCTCCGCGGTGGCGGCCGCGTCCGCGATCACGCGCTCGAGCAACCCGTGCGCCTCCACGAGCCTACCGAGCCGGCCCAGCGTGAGCGCGAGGTTGTACGCGATCGAGGGTGATGGCCGCAGCCGATGCGCTTCGCGAAACCGCTGCTCGGCCTCCTCCCACCGTTCGCGGTCCGCGAGCTCGACGCCTTCGGCGAAGAGCCGTCGCGCCTCGGTGACCTCGCGTGGCTCGCTCGCAGGCGTCTGCTGCTGAGCCTCGACGGGCTCGACG
Organism: Deltaproteobacteria bacterium; assembly: GCA_020854145.1. Lineage (GTDB taxonomy): Bacteria > Myxococcota_A > Polyangia > Polyangiales > JADZFZ01 > JADZFZ01. The sequence continues at coordinate 15,305 of JADZFZ010000318.1, forward strand.
CACGCCCACGTCGCGACCCACAAGAAGCCGCCGCACGCCGCGGTGCGCCGCCACGACATGCGACCGATGGTACACGGTGCCGATATGCTGGCGCCATGGAGATGACGCTCGGAGAGCACCTGCAAGCGCGCGTGGCGCGCGTGCTTCTACGGCTGCCGCCTCGCGTCGCCGGAGCGCCCATCGTACGCGACGGTCGCGCGCTCGACGGCCGGTCCCAGCTCGCGCTGGCGATGGCGCGATGGATGCGGCGGCCGCCGCTGCACCGGGCGACGCTCGCGGGCGCGAGGCACGAGCTCGAGGTGTCCGCCAACGTGCTCGTGCGCGAGTCGGCGCCGATGGCGCTCGAGGAGGACCATCGAGTCGCCGGGCCCTCGGCTCCGATCCGCGTACGGGTCTATCGCCCTCGCGGGATCGCCGAGCCGGCGCCTGCGCTCGTGTACCTCCACGGCGGCGGCTTCGCGCTCGGCTCGCTCGACGCGTACGCGGCGTCGTGCCGCGGCATCGCGAACGACGCGCGCTGCGTCGTCGTCGCGGTGGAGTACCGCCTCGCGCCCGAGCATCCGTTCCCCGCGGCCCCCGACGACGCGCTCGCCGCGTTTCGCGCAATCGCGTCGGACGCGACTGCGTTCGGCATCGACGCACGACGCATCGCGATCGGCGGAGACAGCGCCGGCGGCAACCTCGCTGCGGTGGTCTCGCTGGACACGCGAGCCGACGCCGTGCGCCCGTGCTTTCAGCTGCTCCTCTATCCGGTCGTCGACCAAACGCGGTCGTTCCCGTCCATCGAGTCGTGTGGCCGCGGCTTCTTCCTCGAGAAGGAGACGTTGGAGTGGTTCTGCCGCCACTACTTGCCCGATCCCGAGAGCGCACGCGACCCGCGGGCGTCACCCCTCTTCGCGAGCGACGTGGCGGGCGCTCCACCTGCGCTGGTGATGACCGCGGGGTTCGACCCGCTGCGCGACGAGGGCGATGCATACGCGGCGAAGCTGCGCGACGCGGGTGTGCCCGTCGAGCACCGGCAGTACGGCTCGCTGATCCACGGCTTCTTGGCGATGACCGGCGCCGTGCACGGCGCCCGCGAGGCGCTCCGCGACGCGACCGATGCGCTGCGCCGCGCAGTCGCCGCGCGAGGATGAACCGTTCGGCGGCGCACGATCGGCTACCCTGTGTCGATGTCGGAGATCGTCAGCTTCCGTCTCGAAGGAAAGACCGCGGTCGTCACGATGGACGACGGCAAGGCCAACGCGTTGTCCGAGGCGATGATCGACGCGGTGACGGCAGCGCTGAGCCGCGCCGAGGCCGAGGCGAGCGCGATGGTGCTGGCCGGACGCACGGAGCGGTTCTGCGCCGGCTTCGACCTGCGCGTCATGATGAGCGGACCGCAGCAGGCCACCGCGCTCCTCACGCGCGGCTCCGAGATGCTGATGCGCCTCTACGGCGCCGCCGTGCCGCTGGTGATCGCATGCACCGGCCACGCGCTCGCGGGTGGGGCGCTCACCGTCCTCACCGGCGACGTGCGCATCGCCGCCGCGGGGCCCTTCAAGATCGGCCTCAACGAGGTCTCCATCGGCATCCCGGTGCCGGTGCTGGCCATGGAGCTGGCGCGCGATCGGCTCGCGTCGGCCGCTCTCACCCGGGCCACGTTGCTGGCCCACGTGCACACCCCGGAGGAGGCGCTCGCCGCCGGTTTCGTGGACGAGGTGGTTGCACCCGACCAGGTGCTGCCGCGCGCGCTCGCGCAAGCCGCGCAACTGGCGGCGCTCGGCCGCACGCCCTTCCGCGCCACCAAGGAGCGCTTGCGCGGTCGAACGATCGCCCACATCCGGGACAGCCTCGCCGCCGACATGAAGTCGATCATGTCGCTCGCCGGCAGCTGATTGGCGCGCGGGGGTGGCTCGCGGCCACGGCCGCCATGGCCGCAACCGAGCCCGCCCTCGACTACATCCCGCCGTCGGTCATCGGAGGCGGGCACACGGTGTAGCCGGGCAACGCGGCGGGCACCTCGGCGGGTGTGCCGTCGGGACCGGGCGCGCCCATCTCGATCCACATCCGGATCGCGTCGCGCTCGTTCTGCGGCAGACCCTCCTCCGCGAGACGGGGCATGGGGTCACCCTGCCCGCACGCGGGCGGCGTCGTGTGGGTCGCGTTGATCTTGTGCCAGAGGTAGCTGGCCTCGGGGTCGCCCGGCATGATCAGGTACATCTGGTCGTTCTTGTTGCCGGGCACGCCGACGAACGCCATCCGGTAGTCGTCGGCGAACATCTCGACGTTCAGGAAGTTGCTCGCACGCCGCGGGCTCGGACCCCCGTGGCAGCTGCCGCCGAACCGGCACGAGCGCGTCACGATCGTGTCGAAGGTGGCGTAGGTGGGCGGCAAGGGACCGCTCGACGTGTCGTCGTCCCCACACCCCGAGGCGACGAGAACGGCGCAGACCACGAGCGGATGGAAGAGATCTCGGCTCGACACGGCGCGCACTTTATCATCGCGCCCAACGTCGGGCAGGCAGCTGCCGTCCGACCTTCGAGCGGGCGTCCCGCAGCGAAGCGAGGACGCGAGAGCTCACGCCGTGGGCAGGGGGACGCCGGATCGCCCCGACGCGGGTTCCGAGGTCACCCGAGGGTGACCCTGCAAGGCAGCGCCCGCGCGCGTCGTTCGTGGCGGGACGACCGGCGCCGACACCGAGGCGCCGGGGAAAGAGGGGACCGATGACGTACGCCGACGACCCCGATGGAAACCGCCGTCACGAAATGGCGGCTCGCGGTCACGTGGGGGGTGCAATGGGTGTCGAACCTGCGATCGCGAACCAACCAACCGCGGCGGATCCGGTGCTCGACCGGATCGCCACGGGCGACCATCGAGGCGCGCTCGAGCTCTGCGCGCGCCAGCACGGCGACTCCATCGGACGGCTCTGCATGGCCCTGCTCGGGTCGCAGGCCGAAGCCGACGAGACCGTCCAGGAGGTCCTCCTGGCGGCCTATCAAGCCTTCCCCTCGTATCGCGCCGACGGAACCATCCGCGCGTTTCTTTTCGGCATCGCTCGCAAGATGTGCGCGCGCCGTCTCGAGACGCGCGTGCGACGCGACCGGCGCCTTCGCCTCGTGCACGACGCCGAGCGCGACGGCGGGATGCCCGATCACCTCGCCGACCTCCGACGACAGGCCGATCGGCTGCGCGGTGCCCTCGAAGAGCTGAAACCATCGGAACGCGACGCAGTGGTCCTGCGCTTCGCGTCCGGTTTGTCCTACCGCGAGGTCGCCGAGGCCTGCGGGATCGAAGAAGCCGCTGCCCGGCAGCGGACGAGCCGCGCGCTCGTGCGTCTGCGCGCGCTCCTGGAAGAGGTCTGAGCCATGGCGAACAGAGAGCAGTACGAAGCGTTCTGCCAGGATCTGGCGAGCATCATCGAAGGCGATCCGCAGGCGTTGGCTCGTCACGCCGACGCGATCGCGGACAGCGACGAGGCGCGCGACCTGCGCCACGACGCGGACCGCATCGCGCGCGAGCTGTACGTGGCCGGCGCCGACTACGTCGCGCCCCACCCGGACCACCTGGTCGCGAAACTCCTCGCGGCAGCCGATCAGATGCCCGCGCCGCAGGCAGCACCCCAGACGTCCGGGGTGCAACACGTCGCCGCGGCCGCCGAGCCGGCGCCGTCGAGCAAGCACACGACGGCCGCGGGCAACGCGTTCCAGGCGGTTGCGGCGGTGCAACCGGTCGCGGCACACGTCGCACCCGCGCAACCGCGCGCGCCGGAGCCGCCGGTCAACGCTTTCGCCGCCACGCAGCTCACGCCGTCGCAGCCGATGCCCGTCGTGCCCGTACAGGTGACGCCCGCGCCCGTCGCCGTCGTGCAAGCGGCTCCCGCGCCCGCGGCGCAGGCTCTCGCGGCGCACGCGCCGGTGGCACGGCCGACCGAGCCGATGCCGACGAGCCAGCAGTTCACGCAGCCGACCCCCGTCGGCTACGTGCCCGCGCCCGCGGTGAAGGTGCGCGACCGAGCGCGCCTCGAGCCGTCGGGCTCGATGGGCAGGACGCCCACGCCCGCACCGCAGGCGCAGCCTTCGGAGGGCGCCAAGGTGATCCGTCCGAAGCGCTGGGCGCTCATCGGCGCCGGCGTGATCGCGGCGCTCGCGGCGGCTGCCGCGGGCATCGTCGCGTTGTCGTCGGGCGGATCGACGGGCACGGAGGACCAGCCCGTGGCCGCCGGCACGGGCGAGCCCGGCTCCACGCCGCGCGCGTGGGGCGGTCGCATCGAGCAGGTGTCGCGCGCCGCGGCAGGCGGAGCGTCGGGCATCGAGGTGCAAGCGCCCGGCGCGAGCGGCTTCACGCCGGCGACCGCCGGCACCATCGTCGCGGCGGGCTCGGTGATTCGCACCGACGCGCGCACGCGCGCACGTCTGGCGTTCACGGACGGCACGTCGGTCACCCTCGGTCACTCGACCGAGATGCGGCTCAACCAGGCGAGCGCGCGACACGCGGTGGTCGAGCGCGGCGCGCTGGTCGCCGACGTGCGGCCGATGGCCGAGGTCGGCGCGCCGGCGGTGTTCGACGTTCCGCGCGGGCGCGTGACCGTGCTCGGCACGCGTCTGTCGGTGACCGTCGGTCAGGACCAGACGTCGGTGCAGGTCGTTCACGGCCACGCACGCATCGCCGATGGCGCGGGCCAGACGGCCGACGTCAAGACGGGCCAGGAAGGCACCATCCAGTCGCGCGGCGGCGTGAGCGTCGGTCAGGCGACCGGCATGGCGGACTCGACGGACTGGGCCGAGATGACGGCGAGCCGCGATGGCTCCCCCGAGGTCGCCGTGCACGGTCTCGGCGAGCTGCGCGCGCGTCGTCCCGGCGCGCAGCGCGACTCGGAGCAGGCGCTCCGCCTCGCGAACCACCGCGTGACGGTGCGCATCCAGGGCAACGTCGCGCGCACCGAGATCGAGGAAGAGTTCGCCAACGACACCAACGAGCAGCTCGAGGGAACCTATCGGTTCCCCCTGCCGCCGAACGCGCAGATCGCGCGTCTCGCGTTGTGGGTCGACGATCGCCTCGAAGAGGGCGCGTTCGTGGACCGCGATCGTGCCGCCAACATCTGGCGCGGCGTCATCCGCAACGCGACTCCGCGCGCCCAGCAGCAGCAGCGCGAGGAGTTCGTGTGGGTGCCCGGTCCGTGGGAGGACCCGGCGCTGCTCGAGTGGCAGCGCGGCGGTCGCTTCGACCTGCGCATCTTCCCGATCCCGGCGCGCGGCTCGCGCAAGGTGATCCTCGCGTACACGCAGGTGATCGAGCCGCAGAGCAACGGCACGCGACGCTACGTGTACCCGCTTCCGCACGACCCGGGCGGCACGACGCGCGCGGGCAACTTCGCGGTCGACCTGCGCGTGCAGGGCCACGACACGACGACCGGCGTTCGCGCGCACAACTACACGTTCCAGCAGAGCGCGCAGAACGACACCGCGACGCTCGCGCTCCAGCAGACGAACTTCGTCCCGTCGGGTGACCTCGTCGTGGAGTACGCGCTGCCGAACCGCAACGCGGAGCTCCGCTCGTGGACGTTCCAGCCCGCAGTCACCGCGCCCACCGCGGCGACCGGGGCCACCGGGGCGTCGATGCCGGCGGGCACCTCCTCGCCGCGCGCACCGAGCGACCCCGACGCGATGATGCGACAAGCGGCGTTCGACGCTGCGCGCGCGGCCGACCAGAGCGCGCCCGGCTTCGTGCTCTTGGCGATCCGACCGGAGCTCCCGCCCTGGAGCTCGCCTCAGCCGCGCGACTACGCGTTCGTGGTCGACTCGAGCCACTCGATGCGTGGCGAGCGCTACGCGCGCGCCGTGGTGCTCGTGGAGCAGATGGTCCGCCTGATGGACCGTCGCGATCGATTCGTGGTCGTCGCGTGCGACCTCACGTGCCGCCGTCAGGACGGTGGCCTCCGTTCGCCCTCGGAGGCGACCGCGACCGAGTCGCGCCGTTTCCTCGAGTCCATCGAGCCCGGCAACGCGTCGGACGTCCTCGCGTCGGTGCGCGGCGGTGCGGCGGCGCTCGCGGGGCAGACGGCGCCCGACCGCGACCTGCGCATCATGATGATCTCGGACGGTCACGCGACCGCCGGCTATCGCGAGCAATCGCGCATCGGTGCGGCGGCGACCGAGTCGCTCCCGCGCGGCGCGACGCTCACCACCGTCGGCATCGGCGGCGACGCGGACGCAGCCATCCTCCGGACGCTCGCGCGTTCGGGCGGCGGTCGGTTCGTCCCGTACGTGCCCGGCCAGCGATCGAGCGGCGCGGCGCTCGCTGCGCTCGAGTCGACCTACGGCACGGTGCTGCGCGACGCGCGCGTCGAGCTGCCTGCGGGTCTGACGCAGGTGGCGCCCGCGACGCTGCCGACGGTGCGCAACGGCGAGGAGATCCTCGTGGTCGCGCGCAGCAACGGCGACGTCACCGGCGAGGTCCGCCTCACCGGCAAGGTCGGCGATCAGGACTGGAACGATCGTTACCCGGTCCAGCTCCGCATGACCTCCAGCGAAGGCAACGCGTTCGTGCCGCGCCTCTGGGCAGCCTCGCGCATCGACGACCTCGACGCGCAGGACAGCGTCGCGAACCGCCAGCAGATCAGCTACCTGTCGGAGCGCTATGGCGTGCTCTCGCGTTACACGTCGCTCCTCGTGCTCGAGAGCGCGGCGATGTTCCGTGCGTTCCGCGTGCAGCGCAACGACGCGCTCGTCGCCGACTGGACGGGCAACACGGCGGCGACGACGTCGGAGTCGTCGGGCCTCGAGACGC
>JADZFZ010000319.1 GCA_020854145.1 Deltaproteobacteria bacterium
AGGGAGCTCCGGCCGACGCACGATGCGCCCGCACCGCCTATCTGACCGGTCGCGCGGTCCGCGGCCACGATGGAGAAAGTCGCCCGTGCGCGGAGCGTGGGAGCCAGGCTGAACGCGAACGCGACGAAGGCGACCGTCGAACGCACGTGGCAGCGTCGGAGCCCGGCGATCACCGCCGAAGCCTAACAGGGCGCAGTCGCGCCCTGCACCGATGGATGGCCCGTGAGGCGGCAGCGCCGCGCGCCGATCAGCGACGGTCGGGACGATCCGCGACCACCACTCGGCTGCGGCGCTCGAAGGGAGCCAGCCGGCCTCGACTTCCGGCGCAGACCGGCGGTCTACCCGCGACCGCGGCGTTGCCGCGATCCTCGAGGAGCGCGGCAGCGCGCCGTCAGTGAACCCTCGGTGGCTGGTCGGCGTCCCTCGCGCCGCGGGTCGCGGTCAGCTCGTAGCTCGCGCAACCGGCGTCGGTCGTCCCGCGCACTCGGATGCGATGAGTCCCGCCGCCGCGTGCCACGAACGTCAGCTGCGCTCCGTCGGGCTCCATGCTTCCTCCCTGGTCGGTCACGACCGCCGCGACGGGCGAGCCGGGAGCGGTGAAGTCGGTCCACCACCTCTGGATGGGCGGCGCGATCACCGCGACCTCCAGGTTGCAGCGCGAATCGTCGACCTTCGAGAGCGTGACCGTCAGCCGCTCGCCCTCTCGGAGCTCGACTCGGTACCAATCGCACGATCGGCCTTCGAAGCAGGCATGCCAGTCTTCGTGGGCGTCCGGACCGCTGCCCTGGTCGAGCGCGTTCCACACGTGCCCGCCGATGCTCGACGGCAGGTACCGCGGCTCGTCGTAGGTGCCCCTGTCGTTGCACTGCCACGGAGGGTCGCATCCCGCTTGCTCGACCCGCAGGGAGTAGGGGATGGCGCCCGGACGCTGGGGATCGGTTCGCAACACGGCGTAGTAACGAAGGCCCGGCGTCGGTGCAGCGATCGTCACGCTGCCCGAGCCCGATGCGATGGGAGCGCCCGTGGGCATCGCGATCCCGAGGGCCGGGTAGACCTCGATGACGGGGGTGAGTGGCGTGTGCGTCGGGCTCGTCGCGAACGTCAACGCGCCCTCGTCCCCGAGCGGCACGTCGTAACGAAAGACGTCCACGTCTCTCGCCGTCTCGAGCGACCCGGAGATCGAGGCACCCGGTCGCAGGGGCTGCGCCGTTGCCGCGTCGGCGAGACGGCTCGGGTAGTCGTCGCCGATGGACTCGACGCGGATCGCGTACTCGCCCACGGTGTGCAGGACGTTGAACACCCGAAACGCGACCCTGCGGCTTTCCGGCATCGCGACCGTGAGCTCGGCGGACGGGCTCGATGCGCCATCCGTGCATCCAGGCGCCATGCCGAGCACGACCCCGCTGATCCAGTCGTACGCGACGGCGCAGCCATCGACCGCGCCGTCCACGGGGATGACGCTGAGCCGGTACGAGCCGCCGCGGTCGCCGAAGAGCAGGAGCTGGTCGACGTCGTGCACCGAATCGAAGCGCAGAGCCGCTCCCGTGGCGCCGCTCCTCGAGAACGTCAGCGGCTCGTCACGCGGGACGCGGATCACCTCGGCATGCGACCGAACGTTGGTCGCGTCGTCGAGCCAGGGAAACGACTCGGCGCTGATCGTGTGGAACGCATCGCTCACCTCGTAGTCGCCGCCGTGGTCGGCGAACCGCTCGTGGAAGTTGACCGGCCCTCGCGTGAGCTCGACGTTCGCCGGCCGATCGCGATCGGCGCCCCACATCGCAGCCAGGCCGCCCCGATAGCCGTCGGTGTGAAAGAGCTGAGCGCCGAGATTCGCGAACACGCGGGCGTTCGCGTAGTTGTCGTGCACGCAGATCATGACGTCGGTCTCGGTCGGTGACCGTCCGTAGGGCTGCGCGTCCACGAGATCCTCTCGCACGTTCGGGAACCGCTCCCGGCACCACGTTCTCGCGGCGTCCTGGTAGCTCGTCGTGTACCCGAGCGGCATGGGAACCCGCGGCATGCAACGTGGCTTGCCCTGCGCGTAGGTGAACGGGTGCTCGAGGTCGATCCAGCAAGCTTCCGTTGCCGAGCATCCGTAGTCGTCCGGGCTCACGCTGCACCCTTCGGGCCCCGTCGCGGTGCCCCCAGCGAGCTCGGATATCTCCTCGTCGTGGAGAAAGACGTCGCTCGCCATCTCGGGTGGAAGCGGGCCGGCAGCGGGTGGCGCGCCCTGATAGCGGAGCTCGCGCGTGGAAGCGAGTAGCCGAGTGCCGTCCTCGTATCGGGTGAACCAGCCGGCGATCATGTGGCCCATCCCTTCGTTCCACGGCGACGAGAACGCCGTCTCCGGATCGTCGGTGAACGCGCAGCCGGGGCCGAGATCCTCCGAGCACCACTGCACCGCCAGCTGGTACTCCTCGGCCGTGAAGGCTCGAGCCTGGGCGCTGGACGCGGGCGTGTCGTCTCTGCCGTCGATCCCGACGAACGCCACGCGCCTCTCGGCGTCGCAGATGCGCATCGCGGGGTTCATGAAGGGCTCAGCGTCGAACCAGATCGTGCTCGGAAGCTCCGTCACCCCGGCGAAGTCGGAGGCGAGCATCTGCGACAGATAGACCATCCACTGGAACATCAGGGCCTCGGTGCGCGACGCGTGCAGCGGATCGATCGCGTACTCGACGGTGGAAGGTCCCCACACCGAGATGGTCCGCTGGCGCGGGGCCGAGACGGGCGCTTCGCATCCCCAGGGCTCCGTGTGGATCAGCTCGATGACCGGCCATCGGTACGTCGCGAGCTCCACCGTTGCCGTCGAGGTCGAGAACGGCAGGTCGAATCCGCCCTGCCAGTCGGTCGAGCCGCGCACGATGCCGTGCACGCCCATCCCCGTCAGCGCGACGCGCGCGAAGTCGCGTGTGACGTCCGACGTGTCGAACGGCCAATGGCTGCTGACGTCGACGGTTCCCCGTGCCTCGCGCGGCACGCGGGACACGCGCAGCAGCTCGCCCGTTCGCGCGTGGATCTGGGCGTGGTCCGCGCGCGAGCCGGCCGCGAGCGCCGAGCCCGAGCCCGCGATCGCGTAGACGTCCCACGTCGGCCGGCAGCGATGGGGCCGGTCGCGCAAGGACGCGCAACGCACGATCAGACGGCTGCTGCGATGAGCGAGTGACCTTCCGAGCGCATCCTCGGCGAGGGAGACCGCTGCCTGCTCGGAGATGAGCGACGTCGCCGGACCCGGCTCGACCTCGCGATCCCATGCGATGCCGACCCGGGCGACGACTCCGGCTCCCCACGGGTGCGATGCGCGGGTGACGAAGACCTCGACGTGATCGCCCAGGACGCGCAGCGCATCGCGGTAACGCGCGAAGACGATCGAATCGAGATGTGCCTCGTCGTCGGAGCTCGACGCGACGGGCTCGAGAACGTCGCGCGCGTCACTGGTCGTCAGGCGGCGGAGCAGCTCTGCCTGCGACTCCAGCCACTCGGCAGCGAGCACGGCCGCATCGCGACCTCGTCGCACGGCGAGCGCACCCTCGATGCGCGAAGGCACACCACGCCGTCCGTTCCATCGGATACGCATCGGACCGATCGCAGCGGACGCGGCCTCGCGCAGCGCCTGGCGTTGATCGGCAGTGGGTGCCAGCGGCGAGACCGGCGTGACGCGGCTTGCCGACGCGAGATCGGCTTCGAGCCCCACGTTGCGCTCCGTTCCAGCGACGACCTGGACGTCCTCGAACCAGGCTCGCATCGCGTCGGCATCCAACGACTCGAGCGACGCGTCGTGGACGACTCCGTCCCGGACGCCCACCGCGCGCAGGCCGACGCGCCGGATGACGGCGTCGAGCCGCGCGACGCTCATGGCGGACGTCCGTGGCGTGCTCGCGGGCTCGCGCTCCTCCTCGTCGAGCACGCAGCCGCCGGCCGCCAAGCCCACCACCCACAGCGCAGCCGCCAGACTGGACCGCTCCATCGCAACCCCCGAGAGCCGATCGCAGCGCGATGGCGCAATCCCGGGGCCACGCGCATGGGAGGCCAACCGACGGGTCGCCATGGCGTGCGCGCGAAAACGTTTCGCGGCGCACATCCCGCAGGTGCACGTCGTGCTGCGTGACGATGACGGCCGGAGCGCGCTCCGCGGTCGTTCGCCGAGGCACATCCGATGCGTCGTGGCTGCCCAGGCATCACCGGGGAGGGGCCCATGACGCACGATCAGCTATCGAACGCCGTCGCGGTTGCCGTCGTCTTCGTGCTGACCTCGTGCGGCGAGGAGCCGTACGCGTTCGACTTCTACGTGCACGAGATCGATCGGGCCGCTCCGGGAGAACGCGGTGCACCGATCGAGGGTGTGTACGTTGCCATCGACCTGGGCACCCGATTGGAGCAGGCGGTCACCGGCTCCGATGGCTCCGTGCACATCGAGGTGCCGGCGAGCGTCGAGGAGATCACCATCACGGCAGCGAAGGACGGCTATCTCCCGGTGGGAACGATCTACCGCGCGACCCTCGCCGAGATCGAGAACGACATCGCTCGCTCCGGTGCGCTCTACGTCGTGATGGCACCGGCGCGCCCGATCGGCTCCGCATGGCCGTGGGAGCCCGCGCCCGTCACCGTGACCTCGTTCAACTCCGCTCATGTCCCGTTCTGCGCCTCCACGTCGGTCTGGGACGTGTGCACGGGGGGCGGCGACGCCAACTCCGCCTCGACGCCGGCAGCCCGCTCGGCCGATCCGCTGCGCGTCGTCGCGTACTCGACCGACGCCCGAGGTTGCCCCGTCGAGCTGCTCGAGGTGGTGCTGCCCGACGCGCTGACCGATCGAAGCGTCGAGCTGGTCTTCGACGGAACGGGTCGCACCGACCCGACCCTTGTCGACATCGCCGTGCGACTCCCGGACGACCGCTCCAGCTCCCTCTGGCAGATCGGCATGTACAAGGGCGCCCGCTTCCCGCTCATCGTCCAGGATCCGGCCGAGACGCGGATCATAGGCGGCGCCTGCAACAAGCGCCCGAGCACCGATGGGACGAACCTCGAGATGACCATCGCGTGGTTCGCAGAGCCGGACGTGCGGCCGATCTTCGATCTCGCCTTCCTTCCGAACACGCGGCTTCCCGAAGGCAACACGCGCGAGTTCTCGTTCCAGCGACTGCCCGGTGCGCCGGAGCCAGGGGCGACCTACGCGGTCATGGACATGCCGCGCATGTCGACCCAGTCGTCGAGACCAACGCTGGCCTCGACCTTCGCGTCGCAGGCCGTGGTCGGGGCGGTCAGCTACGAGCTGCTGGTCGTCGAGAGCTTCGAAGGCGTGCCGGGGCGAGTGCTCTGGCGGGCACGTTCGTTCCGGCACCAACCGATCACGCTTCCGCCGTTGCCGGATGCCTACGACGTCGCGAGCCAGTGGCCGGCGACCACCGAGGGCTTCTTCCGGCTGGGCGCCTTCGACGACGCCGTCGTCGCGGGTGGCGTCCGCTCGCACGCCCTCGACTCGCCGGCACGGGGCTGTCGTGAGTCGAGATCCGCGGCCATCCCTGGAGCGCTCGTGCGCTGACCCGCGAGGTCACGACTGCGACGGTCGCGAGGAGGCAGGTCGGCGCACCCACCGAACGCGGAGCGTGCCGGCCGACGAGCGGGCCCGAGCGCCCGGCGGTCACGAGAAGCTCGCGGTCACGACGGGATTGGAGGTTGCCAGTGTGCTGTCGCCGTCGCTCCGCGGAGCTCGATTTCGCGCGCTCTCACTCCGCATCCGACCGGTAGCCCGCTCGAGGGTCATTCGCGCGCGCAGGAGACGCAGTGGCCTTCGCGGCAGCGGGTGCCGAGGGGGCACGAATTGCCGCATTCGCCGCAGTGGTCGTCGTGATAGGCGATGTCGATGCAGAGGAACCCGGGGCCGGGGTCACAATCGGACCAGGGGGAGTCGCAGACGCATTCGCCACCCGAGCAATGCGTCTGATTGGGACAGATCCGGTCGCACGCCCCGCAATGGAGGTCGTCGTCGAGGC
>JADZFZ010000320.1 GCA_020854145.1 Deltaproteobacteria bacterium
CGGGCGCCGTGTTGACGCGCACCTCGACGCTCGACGGGTCGCCGCCCGACATCTGCTGCGCATAGCCCCAGAAATCGGGCTCGACGTGCACGACCGCGGGCCGTCCGAACATCGCGAGCCTCTGGAACAGGAGCTCGGTCGCATCCCAGTACGCGTCCATGAAGCCGGCGTCCGCGAGCCCCGCGAGATTGCCGTCGGCGGCGGGCTGGGTGTCGGCGGCGGCGGCGTAGGGCTCGGCGGCGGCGTCGGCGGCGGCGTCGCGCCTTCGCTCGTCGGGCTGGCGGCATCGGAGCTCGATGCGTCGTCGTCGCCGCACGCGGCCAGGACGAGGCACACGGCCCAACCGAGGGCTCCGGTCATCGGGCGCACTGGTAGATCCTGCCCTTTCACCTTCCGTTGAGGACCGGCGAAAGGGCAGGACCCCCTTTCAAACCGTGCATGCGGATTTCCCGCACACGGCTTCCCGGTGATCTCTCGAGTCGCGGCATTACGCAGCCTCCGGGTATTTGACGGTGCCGCGCAGGCGATGAAGCCCGAAGCTCCAGAAATAGTCGCGGGTCCAACGATTCGTCTCCTTCGGGCGCAGATGACGTCCCTTGCGTGCGACACGAAGTCCACGCAAGCGACGCCATACGTAGCCGTCGAGCTGGTTGAATCGCTTCGCTGCGTTCCCAGTGCGGAAGTAGTTGCCCCACCCGCGGAGCACGGGGTTCAGGTCGGCGATGACATCGCGAATGTCCGCGTGACATCGCCCCCTCGGGGTCAGCTCCCGCACACGCTGCCGGATCCGCTGCATCGAGCGATCGGACGGCCACCGATGAAGGTAGTAGACGCGCTCGCGCTTCTTCTCCCAGATCGGACCGCTCAATCGCTTGTGCAGGTGGCAGCCGAGGAAGTCGAAGCCCTCTTGTCCATCGTAGAGCTCGACTCGCCTCGTCTTGTCGGGATGCAGCTCGAGACCGAGCCGCTCCAGGATCACCCGGATTCGCGCCTCGGCCTGCTCGCACTGCGACCGGGTCTTGCACATCACGACCAGATCGTCCGCGTAGCGCACGAGCGTCCCGAGCGGGGCGCTCCTGCGCATCCACAGCGTGTCGAGCACATGCAGATAGATGTTGGACAGCAGCGGCGAGATGACCCCGCCCTGCGGCGTGCCCGCGATGGTTCGCGACACGACGCCATCCTCCATCACACCCGCTTCGAGCCACTGCCGCAGCAGCTTGAGCACCCGTCGATCCGAGACGCGTCGCTCCACGAGCTTGATCAACTTCTCGTGGGAGATGCTTCCGAAGTAGTCGCGGATGTCGGCGTCGAGCACGTGATGATGACCCTTGGCCCCGAGCTTCCTCAGGGTCTCGAGCGCCATCGTCGCGCTCCGCTTCGGCCGGTAGCCGTACGAGCCCGGAAGAAAATCCGCCTCGAAGATGGGCTCCAGCACCAGCTTCGCCGCCATCTGCGCCACTCGGTCTCGTACCGTCGGGATACCCAAGGGCCGCTTCCTTCCATCGGCCTTCGGGATGTACCGGCGCATCACCGCGCTCGGCCGGTACGTGCCTGCGCGCAACGCGCGACCGAGCTCCTCGAGGAAGCGCTCGACCCCGTGCTGCTGCACCTGCGCGATCGTCTGGGCGTCGAGCCCAGCCGATCCGCGGTTCTGCTTCACCCGCTCCCACGCTTCCCGAAGGACGTCACTCCTCCAGATGCGGTCGTACAGCGCGTGGAATCGGCGTCCCGGCGACCGCTTGGCCGCGGCCCACAGTCGTCGTCGAAGTTGTCGCACTTGTTCGACGGGACGACGCCCGTCGGGGTAGTTGGGTCCGGTCCTGCCGGCCATGCCCTCGCGCTTACCCTCGCCTTCGACTCGATCACCGCAGGGGTCCTTCCCTCCCGCCGCGTTGTTCTTCACGGCGTTCGTTCGAGAAGCTCGCGCCTCGCTCTTCGGTACTACGACCCCCTCGGACTCCCGCTGCGCGGCGCTCGATTTCGCCCTTGGCTTATACGAGCCGCCTTGCCGTGACGGCGGCGGCGCAGACGGGTCTCTCGGGTTCCGCGCTCCTCCTTGCACACGTGCTGCTCCCTCTACCCCGCCGGAGCCCACCGCTCGTTCCGGATCTCGGTCGGTGGATGTTGCCTTCGCCGTGACGTGAGCGGCTCGGCCTCCGGATTGTTTCTCTGTCGAGGCTGCAGGCTTGCCTTCATGTTGCGGCCCGCGTGCTTGCTCCCCGCTGCGCGGCTCTTGCCGCCTCACGGGCTTTCGTCGCCCCGCCTGGGCGCGAGGGTCTCCCCTCGACGCCTGGGGTCTGCTACTCGGCGCTCCGTCGCTTACCGAGGCGGGACTCGCACCCGCTGGAGAAGCGCAGCGTGAAGACGTACGCCCGCCGCCTCGCGGCGCCGACCGCTCGTCTTCGTCACGACGCACCACGTGGCGAGCGTACCCACGGCGACGCGACGCGTGGTGACCCATTCGTGCCGTCCGGCGCATCGGCGCGCAGCTCGGATGCCGGACGTGGTACCGGTGACGGGCGTGCGGCGAGACCGTGAGGCGGGCGGGCGCGGGGTGACGCGGCGCGAGGCCCTGCGGCTGATGGGCTCGGCGGCAGGCGTCGGAGCCGCGAGCGTGTGGCTGCCAGGCTGTGGCCAGGCGTGCTCGGA
>JADZFZ010000321.1 GCA_020854145.1 Deltaproteobacteria bacterium
GAAAGCACGCGACGCGTACGTCGGTTGCGCGTAGAGTGATCGACGGATGCGCGCGCTGCTCCGGTCGGCGTGTGTCGGCGGGATCCTCGGGATCGCCGCGGCCGTCGTGCCCTCCGCTGCTCGGGCGCAGGAGTACTTCAACCCGCTCAGCGGTCTGTGCGAGCTCGGACCCACGTGCCTGGGACCGATCGACTGCGCGCTCACGCCGGCGACACCCGTGTGCACCGTCGTCGGCGACGGGGGCGACCCGATGCGCTGCCGACCCGCCACCCCGTTCTTCCAATGCTGCAACAGCGGAATGTGCATCGAAGGCGCTCCGCGCTTCGTGCTGGCCGCCGAGGGCGACACGTGCCTGTGCGTGCACCCGGCGATCGCGGAGTGCTTCGTCGAGGGGAGCTCCCCGCCGATCAGCTCGTGCCTGACCAACCCGGTCACGATGTTGCCCGCGTCGTCGCTGCCCGACGGGGACTGCGACCTCGACGGGTGCGTCAACGGCCTCGACCCCGATGCGTGCGATCCGATGCTGGGCTGCCCGCCGCCCGACGGTGGCCCGCCCGACGCGGGTCCGCGGGACATGGGCCCGTCCGATGCGTCGTCGCGCGAAGGGGGCCCGGTCGAAGGTGGCCTCGCGGAAGGCGGCCCGCGTGAGGGCGGGCCCGGCGACGGCGCGCCCCCCGACATGAACCGCCTGGATGCCGCCGCGTCGCTCGACTCCGGTGGAGAAGAGCCCGACGCGGCGCTCTGCCCGACCGTCGTGCTGGACGCCGAGGACTGCGGGCTCGACGGCCACGGCAACGGCTGCGACGACGACGCCAACGGCGCGGTCGACGACGGTTGCACGGGCCTCGACGTGGACGCGGGTGACGAGGAACCCGACGCGGGCCAAGACGAGGAAGACGCGTTCGTGCCGCCGCCGGGCGACTCGGGCGGCCCGCCCGACGAAGAGGACGCCGGCGAGGAACCGAAGGACGACGCCGGCGAGACACCGCAGATGGATGCGGGCGGAAGCGACCCTGCGAACGATGGACGGGTATTCCGCGGCTCCGGTGGATGCGGCCTCTGCAGCAGCGGCAGCTCGGCGCGCGGGCGCTTCGATGGGCTGGGCACGGCGGTGACGCTGCTGGTGGGGCTCGGTCTGCGCGCCCGCCGGCGCCGACGACGCGGCTAGCGCCTGCGCGGGCCTGCCGTTATCCTGCAGCGTCGTCCGAGGGGGGATGACTCGCCGTGCCGCCTGTTCCAGGACCAAGTCTGCTCGAGGCCCTAGGCGTCCTCGGTTGCCTGCTCGTCGGCGTCCTGCTGGGAGCGGTCGATGCAGCCGTGTCGGCGTTGCCGGAGCCGCGCGCGCGGGTGCTGCTCGAGCGCGGCGGCGCCGACGGGAAGGCCGCGGCGCGGTGGCTCGCCGACTCCATGGGCATCCGCGCGCGCCTGCTCGTCGGACGCATCGCGTGCCTCATCACTGCCGCGACGATCTCGGCGACGATGGCGGCGCACTACGGAACCCTCGCCGAGGTGGCCGTAGCCGCCGCGGTGGTCGCCGTGTACAGCCTGCTCGCCGAGGTGTGCTCGACGATCGCGCGCACGCGAAACGCGACGCTCGCGATGCCGCTGCTGCGCTGGACGCGCCCGCTGGACATCGTCTTCTTCCCGATCGGCGCCCCGTTCGCAGCGATCGGACGGCTCGTGCGCGACAAGGTCGGACGGCTGTTCCCGCCGAAGCCAGACGAGGAAGGGATCGTCGAGACCGAGGTCGCCCACGTCATCGACCAGGGCGAGCGCTCCGGGGCGATCGACGTCACGCGCGCCGAGATGCTCCGGAGCGTGCTCGAGTTCCGCGGAACCCTGACGCGCGAGGTGATGGTCCCTCGGACGCGCATGATGGCGGTCGAGGTGACCGCGCCGATCGACGAGGTGATGGCGTACGTTGCGGAGCACGGGCACTCCCGGTACCCCGTGTACCGGCAGACGCTCGACAACGTGATCGGGATCCTGCTCGCGAAGGACCTCTTTCGCGTGATGGTCGAGGCGCGTGGGAGCACGCCGCCGCCCAAGAGCATCGCCGCGCTCGTGCGTCGCACGGCGGTCATGGGCGTGATGGATCAACCGATCGCCGACCTCCTGCGCGAGATGCAGGCCAAGCACACGCACATCGCGATCGTCGTCGACGAGTACGGCGGCACCGCGGGGATGGTCACGCTCGAGGACATCCTCGAGGAGATCGTCGGCGAGATCCACGACGAGCACGACGACGTCCCGCCCAAGTACGTGGAAGAGAGCCCGGGCACCTACGTGGTCGACGGGAGCCTGTCGCTGCGCGAGCTCGAGAAGGTGCTCGGCGCGGACATGCCGCAGGACGACGCGTACGAGTCGATCGGCGGGCTCGTGACGGCGCACCTCGGCGAGGTTCCGACCGTCGGCACCGAGCTGCAGATCGACGGCTTCCGCGTCACCGTGCGCGAGGCCGACCCCAAACGCGTCGCGAAGGTCGCCATCGCGCGCCTTCGCGCAGAGCCCGAAGCGTCCGCGTGATCAGGTCAGCACGCCGCTGAGCAGCTCC
>JADZFZ010000322.1 GCA_020854145.1 Deltaproteobacteria bacterium
CGGGCCCGTCCCCGCGCGAGAGGGTCGCCACGTCCGAGAGCGGGACGAAGCCTCCGCGCGTCGGGATGGGCACGCGCGCGATGTTGGCCGCGCTCTCGCGATCCTCGTCGGACAGGCGCACGCGGATATCGACCTCGTCGCCGGCGTCGCGATAGATGCCCGCGAGCTCGCCCTCGAGCGAGGCGCGCAGCGTGCCCGCGATGAGCGCGGCGGGTACGCCCAGGTTGGCGGCCCGATCGCGCCGGATCGCGAGCTGCAGCTCGGGCTTGCCGGGCGCCCAGTCCACATCGACGTCGGTGGCGCCGGGAATGCTGCGAAGCACCCCGGCGAAACGGTTCGCCGTGGCCTCGAGGTCGGTCAGGTTCTCTCCGCGCACGAAGATCATGATCGGCGCGTCCTCGCCACCTTCGATGAAGGCGGGATCGCTCACCGCGACCTCGACGCTCGCTCCGAGGTGCTGGCGAACGAGGGTCCGGGCGCGATCCTTCATCTCCGGTAGCCCGACGCTCCGCTCCCATTTCGGCACGAGCACGACGCGCCATCGCGCGCGGTGGCTGTCGCCGTCGGGGCCGATCGTCGAGTACACGGTGCGCACGTACGGATCGCGCAGGAGCGCTTGCTCCACCCCGGCCGAGAGCTCGGAGGTCCGGTGGAGCGACGTCCCCGCGGGAAGCTCGAGGTCGAGCACGTATTGTGCGCGGTCCTCGGGCGCGACGAACTCGACGCCCATCAGCGGCACGAGGCTGCAGCTGCCGATGAGCGCCCCGAAGCCCGCGAGCAACCCGAGCGCCATGCGCCTCTTCTTCGCGAGCATCCACGCCAAGAGCGAGTGGTACGACCCGTCGAGCCACGCGAACACCCAGCGAAACGGGCGTTTCAGCCATGTGAACGGCTCGCGCTCGCCGGGCTTGTGCACCCTCGCGAGGCGCGCCGAGAGCATCGGGTCGAGCGTGAACGCGACCCACATCGAGAGCACCGTGGCCGCGGCGACCGTCAGCCCGAACTGCTGGAAGAACTGCCCGACGAGCCCGCCCATGAAGGCGACCGGTACGAACACCGCGCAGATCGTCAGCGTCGTCGCCACGACCGCGAGCGTGATCTCGCGCGTCCCCTTCTGCGCGGCCGAGACCGGATCCTCGCCGCGCTCGAGGTGCTTCATGATGTTCTCGCGCACGACGATCGCGTCGTCGATGAGCAGGCCGATCGCGAGCGAGAGGCCGAGCAGCGTCATCATGTTGAGCGTGAAATCGAGCGCGTACATCAGCGCGAAGGTGCCGATGACCGACGTCGGCAGCGCGAGCCCGCTGATGAACGTCGAGCGCAGGTCCAGCATGAAGAACAGGATCACGAGGATCGCCATCGCGCCGCCGAAGACGAGCGCGATCTCCACCTCGTGCGCGTTCTCGAGGATGAACTCGCTCTGGTCGACGATGAGCGCGGGCCGGACGCTCCGCGGGAACTGCATCGTCGCGAGGCGCTCTTTCACGGCCTCGGACACCTCGACCGTGTTGCGCCCCGACGTCTTGAGCACCTCGAAGACGACCGCGGGCTGACCATTGGTCCGAACGCGCGTGTCCTCGTCGACGAAGCCGTCCTCCACCGTGGCGACGTCGGAGAGGCGCACCAGCGTCCCGTCCATGCCGGTCGCGACGACGATGCGTCCGAGCTCCTCGACGGAACGCACCTCGCCGAGGGTCCGCACGGTGATCTCGCGACGTCCCTCGCCGTAGCTGCCGGCGGGAACGTTGAGGTTCTCCATGCGGATCTTCTCGACGATCGCGAGCGGCGTCAGGTGGAGCGCCTCGAGCTTCTCGAGGTCGAGCAGCACGTTGACCTGTCGCTCGCGTCCGCCCCGGATCCGGATGGTCGCCACGCCGTCGACCTGCTCGAGCGCGGGCCGTAGGACGTCGTCCGCGTACTCGTACAGCGACTGCACGTCCATCTGGCCCGACAGCGTGTAGACCATGATCGGCGCGGCGCTCACGTCGAACCGCGTGACCGAGGGCTCCTCGATCTCGCGCGGCAGGGCGATGCGCGCCTGCGAGACGCGCTCTCGCACCTGCGCGGCGGCGACCTCGACGTCCACGTCGAGCTCGAACTGCAGGAGCACGAAGGACACGCTCTCGCGCGACTTGCTGATCATCGTGTCGATGCCGTTGAGCGACACGAGCTGCTCCTCGAGCGTCTCGGTCACCTGGCTCTCGACCTCGCTCGGGCTCGCTCCCGGGTAGATCGTGGTGATCGCCACGACCGGGAACTGCACGTCGGGGAAGAGATCGACGCCGAGCCGCAGGAAGCTCATGACGCCCAGCACGACGATGCCGAGCGAGATCATCGCCGTGAAGACGGGTCGCCGGATCGCGACGTCCGAGAGCGTCACGGCGCGACCGGTGCGTTGGCGGCGTCGCCGCCACCGGCGGCAGGGGTCGCGGCCGCGCGCGTGGCAGCGGGCGGATCGACCATCACGATCGCCGGCACGTCGCCCTCGCGCAGGTCGGACGTCGGGCGAACGACCACGCGATCGCTCGTCGTCATCCCTTGCGTGACGAGCCAGTTGCCCCCTTCGCCGATCTCCGCGGTGACGTGCTTCCAGCGGACGCGACCGTCCGCGCCGATCACCGCGACCCGTCCGTCGGCGTTGCGTGCGGTGGCCGGGATGCGGAACGCCGTCGTCAACGTGCCGGCCATCAGGTACGCGCGAACGAACGCGTTGCCCACGAGCCCGCCGTCGGCGTTGTCGACCTCGATCTCGATGGGCGCGCGGCGCGTCATCGGATCGAGCGAGCGCACCACGGCGCGCACGGTGCCGCGCCGGTCACCCGGATCGAGGCGCACCGTCGCGCCCACGCGCGCGAACGCCAGCTGCTCTTCCGCGATCGTGCCGCGCAATCGCAGCAGCGACAGATCCTCGATGCGGAAGATCGGGATCCCGGGCCCGACGACGCCGCCGGGCCCGGACGGCACGCGCGTCAGCACGCCACCGAAGGGTGCCCGCAACGTGTGCTCGCGCGTGGCCGATGCGGTCAGCCGCCGGGCTGCACGCGCTTGCGCGAGCTGAGCCTCGGCCATCGCGAGGCCGCTCCGCGCGGCGATGAGGTCGGCCTGCGCGACGGCGCCGGACCTCGCGAGCGGCTCGACGCGGCTCAGCCGGTCGCGCGCCATCTCGACCGCGGCCTGGGCAGCCGCCACGGCCGCGGACGTCTGCGCCGACTGTGCACCGACCGTCGCACGGTCGAGCGTCGCGAGCGTCTGTCCCGCGACGACCGTGTCGCCGAGCCGCCCGCCGACCCGCGAGATCTGTCCGCCGAGCTCGAAGCCGAGGTCCACCGCGCGCACGGGCTCGAGCGTCCCGGTGATGAGGACCGACGCCTCGTGCTGCACTGCGACCACCCGCGTGACCTCGATCGGCACGGCGCGTGACGCCTCCGCGGCGATGCGCTCGCGCTCCGTCGCGCGGTTGGTCTCCTCTTTCTGCTTCTCCGAGACCTTGATCCCGATCCAGCCGAGCAGGCCCCCGATCGCGATCACGCCGATCAGGAGCACCGGCAGGAGCGAGCGTCGTCGAGTCGTCCCTGAGGCCGTCGTCATCGCGAGCACCGTCCCGGCCCCCCGGGTATTTTCGCCTTCCGAGCCTTCCACGCCCCACAACCGGGGCATCCTGGTCGGAAGGCGAAAACGCCGTTGGCTTAGTGCCGATTGGACCACGAGGCCAGCCCCGCGTTCTCGTGCCCGAGCACTTGCGCTCCCTCGGTTGTCACCTTCGCCGTACGGTCGCACCCTGACTGCACCATGACCGCGCCGACCGACTCAGGGTCCGACGACGAAGCCCGTCAGATGCCCATCGAGGTCGTGCCCGCGACCTGGGAGCCCGGCGCCGTGCCCGGCCGCTGGTGGCACCCCGTCGAGCACGGCCGCATCCAGTGCGACCTCTGTCCCCGATTCTGCACGCTCTCCGATGGGCAACGCGCGTTCTGCTACGTGCGCCAGAACCGCGGCGGCCAGATGGTGCTGACCACGTACGGTCGCGCCTCCGGCTATTGCGTCGACCCCATCGAGAAGAAGCCGCTCAACCACTTCCTGCCCGGCACACCGGTGCTGTCGTTCGGGACCGCCGGCTGCAACCTCGGCTGTCGCTTCTGTCAGAACTGGGACATCTCGAAGGCCCGCGACGACGATCGCCTCGCTGCCACGGGCACTCCCGAGGCCATCGTCGACGCCGCGATCCGCACGGGGTCGCGCAGCGTCGCCTTCACCTACAACGACCCCGTGATCTTCGCGGAGTACGCGCTCGACGTGGCCGCGGCGTGTCGTGCGAAGGGCGTGCGCACGGTCGCCGTGACGGCGGGCTACATCGGCGAGAGCGCACGCGCCGAGTTCTTCGCCGGCATGGACGCCGCCAACGTCGACCTCAAGGCCTTCACGGAGCACTTCTATCGGAAGCTCTGCTTCGCGCACCTCGAGCCCATCCTCGACACGCTCGCGTGGCTGAAGGCCGAGACGTCCGTATGGCTCGAGGTCACGACGTTGCTCATCCCCGGAGAGAACGACTCCGAGGACGAGATCGAGAAGCTCGTCACGTGGTTCCACCAGCACCTCGGACCCGAGACGCCGCTCCACCTGACGGCCTTCCATCCGGACTTCAAGATGACCGACCGCCCCGCGACGCCGAGCAGCACGCTCGCGCGCGCGCGCAAGCAGGCGCTCGCCGGCGGCCTCAAGCACGTCTACACCGGCAACGTGCACGACCCGAGCGGACAGTCGACCTACTGCGCCGGCTGCGGCGAGCTGCTCATCGAGCGCGACTGGTACCGCCTCGGCCGATGGGCGCTGACCCCCGACGGCAAGTGCCCGCGCTGCGCCAAGACGCTCGCAGGTCACTTCGAGGCGCGGCCCGGCACGTGGGGCGCGCGGCGTCTCCCGGTCTCCGTCGAACGCTAGCGAAGGAAGCCGATACACTCGGGCGTCGGTGGCGAAGCACGTCCTCGCAGCGTTCGGGCCCTTCGCGTTGGTCCTCGCGTTCCTGGGCCTCGACTGCGACGGAGGCCCCCTCTCCGTCGGCCAGCGGTGCGAGCGCAACAGCGAGTGCGACACTCCGCTCGTCTGCCGTCTCGAGCGATGTCGCAAGGAGTGCAA
>JADZFZ010000323.1 GCA_020854145.1 Deltaproteobacteria bacterium
CCGCGGCGACGCGGTCGTCGGCTCGACGCTCGTCGGCCAGCCGTTCGACGACCCGAAGTACTTCTGGAGCCGTCCCTCGGCGACCGGGCCCATGGCCTACAACGGCGCCGCGTCGTCCGGCTCGAACCTCGGGCCCCTGAGCGACGACCTCGCGACCGCCGTGCGGAGCCGGATCGAGGCGCTCCGCGCCGCCGATCCCGGCAACACCTCGCCCGTACCGATCGACCTCGTGACGGCATCCGGCAGCGGCCTCGACCCGAACATCAGCCCCGCCGCCGCACGCTATCAGGCGAGGCGCGTGGCGCGCATCCGGAACGTGCCCGAAGCGACCGTCCTCGCGCTCGTCGAGCGGTATGCACGCGGACGGCAGTGGGGATTCTTCGGCGAGCCCGTCGTCGACGTGCTGCCGTTGAATCTCGCGCTCGACGCGCACGGCCACGCACCCTGAAGCGGCGTGCGAAGTGCTCCGACCTCCCCGCGGCGGCGGGAACCGCCACGTTGGGCCCGCCGGCGCGTTCCTTGCAAACGCCGGTCTCGCGGGCAAGGACTCGCGGTGATGACGATGCCGGCTGGCTTCCGCTCCGAGATGTGACGCATGGTCAGGCGGGACGACGCAGCGTCACGACGGCCCTCGCCGGAGGCGCTCCTGCCCGTCGCCAAGCGCGCCGAGCGGAGCCGCCTCCGCGTGTTCATGGGCGCCGCGCCGGGCGTCGGCAAGACCTACGCCATGCTGGAGGCCGCGCGCGAGCGTCAGCGCGCGGGCGTCGACGTGGTGGTGGGTGTGGTCGAGACCCACGGGCGCGCCGAGACCGAGGCGCTGCTCGCGGGGCTCGAGATCGTCCCGAAACGCGCGATCGAGTATCGGGGGCGCACGCTCCACGAGATGGACCTCGACGCGATCCTCGCGCGCCGGCCGCAGATCGTGCTGGTCGACGAACTCGCGCACACCAACGTCGAGGGCAGCCGCCATCCGAAGCGCTGGTCGGACGTCGAGGAGCTCCTCGAAGCCGGCATCGACGTGTACTCGACGATCAACATCCAGCACATCGAGAGCCTGAACGACGTCGTCGCGCGGATCACCGGCGTACGCGTGCGCGAGACGGTCCCCGACGGGGTCCTCGAGCGCGCCGACGAGATCAAGCTCGTCGACCTGCCGCCCGAGGACCTCATCCGCCGCCTCGAGGAGGGCAAGGTCTACCTCGGCAACGCCGCCGAGCGCGCGCTCGCGAACTACTTCACGCCCGGGAACCTGACGGCGCTCCGCGAGCTCGCTCTCCGACACGCGGCGGAGCGCGTCGACGACGAGATGCGGACGTACATGCGCGCACACGCGGTGAGCGGCGTGTGGGCCGTGACCGAGCGCATCCTCGTCGGCATCAGCGACGGCCCGCTCGCCGAGCGGCTCGTGCGCGCGGCCCGCCGGCTCGCCGCGCGGCGGCGCGTCGAGTGGCTCGCGGTGTTCGTCGAGATGCCCGCCTTTGCCCGCCGCAGCGAGGCCGCCAAGGGGCGGGTCGCGAAGACGCTCCGCCTCGTCGAACGCCTCGGCGGCGAGCCCGTGACGATTACCGGCGAGCGGGTCGCCGACGAGCTCGTGCGCTACGCGCGCGAACGCAACGTCACGGAGATCGTGCTCGGCAAGCCCGATCGCTCGTGGTGGCGGACGCTGCTCTCGTCGTCCCCGATCCGCGACGTCATCGATCGCAGCGGAGAGATCGACGTCCGGCTCATCACCGGCGAGCTCGGCGCGGAGCGCCGAGCGCCAAAGAAGGAGCGGCCGCCGCTCACGGCTCGGGGCGCCCTCGGATACCTCGTGGTGCTCGCGACTGCCCTCGGGTCCGGATTCGTTGCCAAACTCCTCGAGCTCGCGGTCGGCCTCGACGACCCGGCCATGGTGTTTCTCGCGGGTGTGCTGCTGGTCGCCGTCGTCGCGGGGCTCGGGCCGTCGGTCGTCGCGTCGTTCGTGAGCCTGCTCGTCTACGACTTCTTCTTCGTCGACCCGCGATTCACGCTCACGGTGACGAAGCCGCAGGATCTTCTGTCGCTGATCGTGTTCCTCCTGGTCGCGATCCTGACGAGCCAGTTGACCGCCCGCGCGCGCGCGCAGGCGGCGCTGGCACGCCATCGCGAAAAGCACACCGCGGCCCTGTATGCCTTCGCACGCCAGATCGCGGCCGCGGCCGGTCTCGACGATCTCCTGCCGATCGTGGTGCGGCACCTGGCGACGCTCTTCGACTCGGGTGCCGTCGTCTTCATGCAGAACGCGGGACGCCTCGGCGTTCGGGCCACCGACCCGCCGGACGTGCAGGTCGGACCGACCGAGCTCGCGGCGGCGACGTGGGTGTGGGACCACGACGAGCCGGCGGGCCGCGACACGCAGACGCTGCCGAGCGAGGCCTGGACCTACGTTCCGGTGCGAAGCGCCCGCGGCATGGTCGGCGTGCTCGGCCTCCGTCCGCACGCGAGCGGCCTGAGCCTGGACCAGCGCCAGCTCCTCGACGCCATGGCGGACCAAGTAGCGATCGCGCTCGAGCGAACCCGCATCGACGCCGTCCTGGAGGCACAGGCCAAGACCGAAGCCGTCCTGGAGGCCAGCGAGGACGGCCTCGTCGTCCTCGCGACCGACGGCACGATCGAGCACGTGAACGAGGTCGCGTGCGCGATCCTGGAGGTCGACCGCGAGGACTCGCTGCACGTCCGTTTCGACGCCCTCGCATCGACGCATCCGCACTACCTGCGGCTGCGCGAGGCCGTGCGCGAGGTGCTCGCGCACCCGGAACGCGAGCGTGATCGGGTCGAGATCACGCTCTTCTTGCGCGGCCGGGATCATCACTACGTGCTTCGCCCGACGCGACGTTTCACCCGCGATGGCAGCCCGGCGGGATTGATCCTCACGTTGCAGGACGTCACGTACCTCCGGGACCAGGAGCGCCTGCGCGAGAACCTCGTCGCCACGTTGTCGCACGAGCTCCGGACGCCGCTCACGTCGCTGCGTATCGCCGTCGAGCTCTTGCGCCGCGGCGCCGGCACGGCGGACCCTGAGCAACGGCGGCTCCTCGAAGCGGTCCATGACGACGTGCTGCGCCTCCAGGAGGTCGCCCAGCAGTTTCTCGACGTCGCGCGGGTCCGCGCCATGGCGATCGCGGTCGGTCGGGAGCCCGTCGATCTCCGCACCCTCGTCGAGCGCGTACGCTCCCTCTTCACCCTCCAGGCGCGAGACAAGGACGTCCAGATCACGAGCAACGTGGTGCCGGAAGCGGCGCTCGACGGCGACGAGACGAAGCTCACCTGGGCCTTGTCGAATCTCGTCGCGAATGCGCTCCGCTACACGCCGCGCGGCGGGCGCATCGACGTCGCCGCGAGGGCGGACGGCGACCTCGTACGGATCGCGGTGCACGATACGGGACCGGGCATCCCGCCGGAGCAACAGGAGCGCATCTTCGAGCGCTTCACCCAGCACGGCGGCGATGCCGGCTCCACGGGGCTCGGCCTCGCGATCGTCCGCGACATCGTGCAAGCCCACGGCGGCAGGGTATACCTGGAGAGCACGCCGACGACGGGCACGTGCTTCACCCTCGAGCTGCCGCGGAGCTGAACGTGGCGACGATCCTGGTCACCGACGACGAAGCGAACATCCGGAACCACCTCGCGAGCTACATGCGGAGCCTCGGCCATGACGTGGAGACGGCCGACGACGGCGTCGGCGCGCTCGCCGCCATCGGGAGGCGCCGATTCGACGTCGTGTTCTCGGACGTGCGGATGGCACGGATGGACGGGCTCGAGCTGCTCGCCGAGATCGTCCGGGGCGCCCCCGAGACGACCGTCGTGCTCATGACCGCCTACGCGACGGTCGGGCAGGCGGTCGAGGCGATCCGCGCGGGTGCCTACGACTATCTGGTCAAACCCTTCGGGCTCGACCAGGTCGATGCCGTGCTCGGCCGCGTCCTCGAGCTGCAGGGTCTCCGGCGCGAGAACCGACGCCTCCGCGACGCCGCCGGTGAAGACCCGGTCCTGGCTTCCGCCAGCCCCGCCATGCAGCAGGCGCTCGATACGGCGCGGCGTGCCGCCCCGAGCGATGCCGTCGTGCTGCTCACCGGCGAAAGCGGCACGGGGAAGACGCTGCTTGCGCGCCAGATCCACGACTGGAGCCGGCGCGCGAACGGACCGTTCGTCACGATCGCGTGTACGACGCTCGCCGAGCACCTCTTGGAGAGCGAGCTCTTCGGCCACGTGCGCGGCGCGTTCACCGGCGCGCACAAGGACAAGACGGGACGCGTCGAGGCGGCCGGCGGCGGCACGCTCTTCCTCGACGAGATCGGCGAGCTGCCGCTCGAGCTGCAAGCGAAGCTGCTGCGGTTGGTGGAGGAGCACCGCTTCGAGCGCGTCGGCGCAACGACGACGTCCACCGTCGATACGCGGGTGATCGCCGCGACCAATCGCACCCTCGAAGCAGACGTCGCCGCCGGCCGCTTCCGCGAGGATCTCTATTTCCGGTTGAACGTGATCGGTATCCGGCTACCACCGCTACGAGAGCGTCGCGAGGACCTCGACGCGCTCGTCGATCACCTGCTCGGGCGGCTCGCGGCGCGCGACCGGCGCGCTCCGCTCCGGCTCTCGCCGGGGGCACGGGCCATGCTCCACGCCTACGCGTGGCCGGGGAACGTCC
>JADZFZ010000324.1 GCA_020854145.1 Deltaproteobacteria bacterium
ATGTTCCCGATAGCGACCAAGTCAGGCGGGATGGCGTTCGCGTTCCCCGACGTGTGCAAGGTGCCGGCGCCGCCGGCGCCTCCGGTCCCCACGCCCTTCCCGAACACCGGACAGAACGCGACGGCGCTGCTGACGTCGTTGCTCGTGAAGATCGCGAACATGCCCGCGCTCACGACGATGTCGGAGATCCCGACGTCGCAGGGTGACGAGACCGGCGTTGGCGGTGGAGTGATGTCGGGGGTGAACATGAACAAGGTGACGTTCCGCCAGGGCTCGACCTGCGTGTTGGTCGAAGGCAGCCCCGTCGTGTGCCAGCTCAACCCGACCGCGCACAACGGCACGAACGCCAACGCGCCGATGGGCATGGTGCAGACTCCGGGGCAAGTCCTCGTCGTCGTGAGCAAGTGACGCCATGACGAATCAATCGGAGCTCGTCTTCGGCTCGATGGCGCTGCCGCCCGACGAGCTCGGCGTCTGGAGCATGCACGGGACGGAGCGCATCTCCGGGCTCTTCGAGCTCGAGCTGACGCTCGTGGCGCACGGCGACCCGCTCGACTCGGAAGACATCGCGGCGATGCTCGAGGAGACCGCGTACGTCGCCTTCGGACGTGAGCGCCTGCACCGCACCTACGGCGCGCTGCGAGCCGTCGAGAAGCTCGCCGTCACCGGCGCGACCGGACCGACGTTCTACCGCGCGTGGCTCGTGCCGCGCCTCTGGTGCGCGACGCAGACCCTTCGATCGCGCGTGTTCCTCGAGCAGCGTGTGCCCGCCATCGCGCGCAAGGTGCTCGAGGAGCAGGGCATGACGCGCAACCAGGAGTACCTGCTCGGGCTCGTCGGGACGGGACGTCACTCGCACAAGACGACCAAGGCACGCACCGGTGCGGGGAGCCAGTCGTACCCGAAGCGCCCGTACGTCGTGCAGTACCAGGAGAGCGATCTCGCCTTCCTCTGCCGCCTCCTCGAGGACGAGGGCATCGCGTTCTTCTTCGTGCACGACCCGGACGTCGGCGAGCGCGTCCTGCTCGTCGACGACAACGGCGCGTTCCCCGAGCTCGGTCCCGACGGAATGGTCCCCTACGACACGCGTGCGGGGATCAGCGACCCGAGCGGCGCGGTGCAGAGCATCTCGCGGCTCGAGCACGTGGTGCCGTCGCGCATCGTCCTGCGCAACCACCGGCTGAGCGCGCCGCGCTCCGTGCTCATCGCGGAGCACGCCGTCCACGACGGCGGACGCGGCGTGCAAGTGCGCTTCGGCGACGACTTCGAGGACGTCGCGGCGGGCAAGCGAATCGCGCGCGTCCGCGCCGAAGAGGTCGCATCGGGGCGGGTCGTGTTCCGCGGTCGCTCGACCGTGCGCGGGCTGCACGCGGGCCACCGCTTCGTGCTCGCGGGGCATCCCGACGCGGAGCTCGCCGACGTGCAGCTCCTGGTCACGAGCGTCTCGCACCGCGTCGTGCAGGGCGGCAGCGCGACCGAGGGTTACCACAACGACTTCGAGGCCGTGCCCGCGTCGGCGCAGTATCGCCCGCAGCGCGTCACGCCGAAGCCGCGCATCCACGGGTTCGTGCCCGCGGTCATCGACGGCACGACGCCGGGCACCGCCGCGTCGGTCGACGACCGAGGCCGCTACGTCGTCGTGCTCCCGTTCGACACGGTGGGCGCGCCGGGAGGATCCGCCTCGACGCGTATCCCGATGGCCCAGAGCTTCGCGGGCAACGCCTACGGGATCCACTTCCCGCTGCACATCGGCACGACGGTCCTGATCGCGCACCTCGACGGGGATCCCGATCGACCGGTGATCGTCGGCGCGGTCCCCGATGCGAGCACCACGTCGCCCGTCACGTCGGACAATCCCGCGACCGAGAGCGTGATCCGCACGCGCGGCGCCATCCACGTCGAGATGGAGGACGATGCCTGATGGCCACGCGATCCCGTGAAGACCGCGAGCAGGGACCGAAGCCGCTCGGAGGCGTGAGCGACCGAGGGACCGACGGCGCGTTGCCCGCGATCGACCTGAGCGTCGGCGCGCGCCAGCGCTTCCGCGTCCACGTGCCGACCGAGGACACGTCGCTCCTCATGGGCGCGCGCGTGCCGGTCACGCGCGACGAGGACGCGACCAAGCAGCTCGGTTACGACGGCTTCAACACCATCACCAACGGGCACGTGCTGCTCGCCTCCGTGGACGACACGGCGACCGTTCAGTCGTCGGGCCGCGTGTACGTCGTCTCGCTGACGAGCTCGCTCTCGGCCCTCGCGAAGGGCGACGTCCTCATCGGGAGCGATCGGAGCTCGACGACGCTCGCGGCCAAGGGATCCGTCACCGTCATCGCCGGCTACGGGCCGTCCCCGCAGACCGTCACGTTGTACGGCGAGACCCCCGAGAGCCCGTCCGCGCCGGACCTGCAGGAGGTCGTCGACGACCACGCCATGGCAGCGCTCATCGCGAGCGGCGTCATCTCGGTGGTCACGATGGCGTACGGGCTCATCGACACCCCGCGCACCGTCTCGGTGCCGACCATCGCCGCGTACACGCTGCAGACCGCGGGCCTCGTGTCCGGGTTCAAGGCCATCGTCGAGGGCGCCACCGGCAAGTCCCTCATGAGCGGCTTCGGCAGCGACCTGCCCTCCGGTGTCGGGATCCACGGCAAGCAGGGCGTGACCATCACGACGAGCACGTCGATCGGAGCGTCGATCTACCTCTTCGCCCCGGTCGGATCGGTCACCGGCATCGGCGCGATCAGCGCGGGGCTCGTCGGCGGAGTCTCGGCCAACCTCACCGGCTTGCTCGCCGCGTCGGTCACGGGTCTGGCGGCGGCTTCCATGCAGTCGCTCGTGCAGGCGAGCGTCGTGTCTCTCGTGTCCGCGTCGCTCGAGTCGCGGCTCGGCACCGCAGCGGTGCGCGGGGCGATGGTCGAGGTGGGCCAGGTCGTGACCACACCGCCGCAGCTGCCGACGATGTCGACCACGGTGCAAGCGTTGATGAAGGTGGACGCGAAAGCGGGCGCGCTGGGCCTGACCGCCGTGGAGCTCAACGGGCTGCTCAGCCAGATCAAGATGAAAGCGGTGAAGAAGGTCACCCTCGAGGTGTTGCCCTACACGCTCGAGGTCAGCCCGCTGGGTGTCGCGATCAAGGCCGGAGGCGTCCCGGTCGCCGAGATCACGCCGACGAAGATCGCCCTCAAGCAGCTGCCGGCGTCCAGCGTCGAGATCACGCCGGCGTACGTCAAAGCGACCGCGGGCCCGTCGGTGATGCAGCTGACGCCCGCGATGGCGAAGGTGTCCGGTCTCAAGGTGATGGTGGGCTGACGATGGCGAAGCGGCCGCGCGAATCGCTGGAGCATGGGCCCAGGTCGCTCGGCGGCGTGGTGCTGCCGCCGCACGACCCCACCCACGAGCAAGCCCTGCCCGCCATCGATCCGAGCGTCGGCGCGGCGCAGCGGTTCCGCGTGCGCGTCCCGACCGCGAGCACGACGCTCTTGCTCGGCAAACGCGTGCCCGAAGCCCGCATGGAAGACGACACGCAGCTGCTCGGCTACGACGGCGCCAACGCCATCACCCACGCGCACGTCTTCGTCTCGGGCTCCAAGAGCGCGACGCTGCAGGCCGCCGGCCGCGTGTACGCCGTATCGACGGGAAGCTCGCTCGCGGCGGTCGCGCGCGAAGAGGTGCTGGTGGGCACGCAGGGCAACGCCGCCGTGGGGACCAAGGGCCAGTGCCTCCTCGTGGCCAACAACGGGCCGACGCCGACGGCGGTCGACGCCTCGGGGACGACACCGGCGAGCCCCTCGCATCCCGACTACCAGAGCATCGTGGGCGACCTCGAGACGGCCGCCATCGCGACGACGGCGAGCATCGGCCTGCTCGGCGCTGCGCTCGTGCTCGCGGGGACCACGCGCAAGAGCGAGCTCAAGTGCTACCTCGGCTACATCGGCAAGGCGGTCTCGATCGTCTCGAAGACGAAGACGCTGATCGAGCAGGCGACCAACAGGTCCGTGGTGGCCCACGAGGGCGGGACCGACGTGAGCTTCTGGCAGAAGCAGAGCGACGCCGGCGAGGTCGCGGTCTACGGGAAGGACAACGTGACGATCACGGCCGGCGCGTCGGTGGGCACCTCGCTGACGATGTTCGCCCCTCTGTCGTCGGTCCACGGGGTCGGCGGGCTCACCGCGGGCCTCGCCGGCGGTGTGGCCGCGAGCCTCACCTCCACGTGGAGCGCGTCGGTGCACGCGCTGGGCGTGACGATGATCTCGTCGCTGCTGACCACGTACGTCACCGCGCTCAACAAGACGTCCATCGAGTCGCGCAAGGGCAAGGCGTACGTGGCCGCGCCCGTGGTGACGATCGGCGACGTGCTCCCGATCGCGCCGCAGACGCCCACCGTCTCGGCGACCGTCACGGCAGGGATGAAGGTCGCGCTCGAAGCGGGCATGGGCACGACGTCGATCGAGCTCAACGGGTTGCTCAACACCGCCGAGGCGACGGCCCTCACGAAGCTCTCGATCGACGTGCTGCCCTGGAAGCTCGAGCTGACGCCCGCGGGCGTGAGCATCAAGGCCGCCGCTCTGGGCGCGTCGTTCACCCCGGCGAAGCTGTCGCTCAGCGAGGTCACGTCCAAGCTGGAGCTCACTGCCGCGGGCGTGACCGCGACCTCGACCCCGCACGCGTTGTCGCTCACGCCGGTGCAGGCACGCATCAAGGGCCCCTTCATCGTGCTCGGTTGATCGTCACCGCTACCTGACGACTCGGTGACAACCGAGCTGAATCGAGAACGCTGCGCAACGCTGTGTGCCCGTCAGCTCGGTCACGACGAAGCCGGGATCACAGCGGTCGTCGAACGTCTGGATGACGGAGCCCGCGTAGTCGCCTCGGTCCGGCAACATCGTGGCGCCGCTGCCATCGGCGATCCAGGCGTCGAGCGGAGCGCAGGTGAGGCCGAGCTCCGCGACGATGTCACCGCCGCAGCCGGGCGGCGGGCAGGGTTGCTGGATCTCGCCGTGCAGACCCACGAGCACCATGCCTTCCGGGCAACGGTCCTCGTAGGGAACGAGCGTGCCGCCGCAGTGGGTGCCGATCACGTTGCCCTCGACCGGCGGCGCGAGCGAGCCGTCCATCTCCAGACGACGACACGAGGGCTCGAGCAGATGGACGTGGGTCGAGCCCGCCATCGCGCTGCTGGTGACGCCGTCGAGCCCGGCCATCAGCTGTCCTTCGAGACAGGCCGATCGGTACTCGGAGCCCTCGGCGCTGCCGCGCCGAAAGCCGCGGACCACGTCGCCCTCGATGCGGTAGCCGCCGCCGGCCTCGGGCGGGATCCCGCCGTCCACGCGGCCCCCGCCGTCGTCCGAGCCTGCGTCGGCGGCCGATCCGCATTCGGAGATCGTCGCGCGACGGCAGAGCGTGTCGGGCAAGTCCGCGGCCGAGCGGATCGACCCGTCGTCGGTGCACACGAGGATGTTGCCGATGCGGACGCGGAACACGAGGTCGTCCGGGCACATGATCGCGTCGGCGTCTTCGGGCGAGCCGGCCTCGAAGACGCAGTAGCTGGAGCCGTCCACGGTCTCGAGCGTGCCGCCCGCGCCGCACGTGCGGACGTCGGCCGTCTCGCACGCGACGAGACCGGCCATCGCGACGCTGCAGATCATCGCAGCCGTGGCCCACGAGCGCGCCGTCATCCCCACCTCGTTGCGAGAATCCCACCGTTTCTCCGGGTCGTCGACATCGCACGAACGCGACCGACGAGCGCACGCGTCGCAGACCCGCGCGGCGGTCGTCGGGGGACCTCTCGTCCTAGGCGGTCGCTGGGGCTCGACCGGCGACCCGCTCCGACGCTGGAGCGACGCGCCCGCGTACGACGAGCAGCGACGCCGGCGACTCTCGTATCAATCGCTCCGGCTGGACGCCCAACCGGCGTTGCTCGAGCCCCCACTCGCGACCGGCCCCGACGATCACGAGGTCGTAGCCCTCGCGGCTCTCCGCGAGCGCGACCTCGACCGGCGAGACGTGGTGAACCATGCGGACGCGGACTCGGCCGCCCTCGGGCTCGTCGAAGACGTGTGCGCCGGACTCGTCGTCGCGGGTGCCCTCGGGCTTGCGCACGTGGAGCAGCGTCACCTCGGCGCCGGAGAACAGCTGCAGCCGCCTGGCCAGCGCGAGCGCGGCGCGGTCGTGCGCGGTGCCGACGAAGGGCACGAGGATGCGGCGCGCACGCTCGAACCCACGGTCGACGAACACGGCGACGTCGGCCGAGGCGTGGGTCATGACCTGATAGACCACGCCGCCGAGCACCGTCTGGCTGACCACGGGCCGGTGCCAGCCGAGCAACACCAGATCGGCCTCGCGATTCTTCGCGACCTCACAGATGTCCTCCGCCGGGTCGACGGACACGAACGACGTCGGGGTGACGTCGAGCGCGAGCTCCTCGGCGCGGGCGAGCAGAGGCTGCAGACCGGCGTCGTCCTCGCCGCGCGGCAATCGAATCGAGACGCGATCGGGCGGCTGCAGCAGATGCAGCGCAATCACGTCCGCGGGTGCCCGGGGGTCCGACAAGGCGTGCGCCAGCGTGACCAATCCAGGTCCCGACTCTTCCTTGGCGACGCACACGAGCATCGCGAACTTGCCGCCGTCGCGGGTCCGCTCCGGGTGCAGCCTGGAGTCTGCGGACTCGAGCCGTCGGACGCTCCTCGAGGCCAGAGCGACGGATGGGATCGCCTCGGCCGGCACCGTGACCGGCGCGGCAACGGGCTCCGCCTCGGCAACGAAGTGCTCCGAGGGGTAGATCCACTGCAGCAAAGGGGTCGTCATGAACGTCGTCACGAGCGCCATCACGACCATCATCGTGAACAACGTCGGGCTGATGACGCCGAGATCCAGGCCGATGTTGAGAACGATCAGCTCCATCAGACCGCGCGTGTTCATCAGCACCCCGAGCGCGCCCGACTCGCGCCACGACATTCCCGTGAGTCGCGCCGCGACGAAGCTTCCGCCGAACTTGCCAAGACACGCGACGAGCACGATGAGACCGCACGTCGTCCACGCGTCGGCCGAGTCGAGAAGGCCGATGTGCGTGCGCACGCCGCTGTAGGCGAAGAAGAGCGGGAGCAAGAGCACCAGCACCACGTCTTCGAGCCTCTCGGCGAGGGCGCGCGCGAGGCCGCCGTCTCTGGGCAAGATCGCGCCGAAGAGGAATGCACCGAAGAGCGCGTGGATCCCGATGAGCTCCGTCGCCCAGCTCGAGGCGAGCAGGAGGAGCAGCACGATGGCGACGACGTTCTGCGTGAGCCCCTCGCGATTGGCGACACGTGCCGCGACGCGTCCGAGCAGAGGTCGCACGGCGAGGAGCATCACCGCGACGTAGGCGAGCGCGAGCCCCGTCGTGACCAGGGCGCCGGTCATGCCCGAGGCACGCGTCGCGGCGACCACGAACGCGAGCAAGCACCACGCGGTCACGTCGTCGACGGCAGCGCACGCGATCGTGATGGCGCCCACTCTGGTCGTCATCAGCCGGCGCTCGGTGAGGATGCGGGCGAGCACCGGGAACGCGGTGATGCTCATGGCCACACCGAGGAACAGGGCGAACGCGAGCTGCGGAACGGACGGGCTGGAGATGCGCGGATACAGGTGCAGCGCCAGCAGCGCCCCGAGCCCGAAGGGCACGACGATGCTCGTGTGCGAGATGGCGACGGACGTGTGCGCACGCCCGCGGAGCAATTTCGGATCGAGCTCGAGGCCGACGAGGAACATGAACAGGATGAGCCCGACCTGGCTCACCAGCTGGAGCAGGACGAGCGACTCCGGGGCGAACAACGTGCGCGACGTCTCGGGCCACAACCATCCGACGAGCGAAGGCCCGAG
>JADZFZ010000325.1 GCA_020854145.1 Deltaproteobacteria bacterium
ACATGGAGTCGGTCCGCGACGCGCGCGCGATGATGCGCGACCACTGTCACGGCGCGTACGGCGTTCGGGCCGACGGGTCTGCGACGACGCTGCGCGACGCTCCGAATCGCGACCAGGCGAGCTTCGATTTCGTGTGCACGCGATCGGGCTCCGAGATCGCGCGCAGCGACGCGCGCTGATCCGGCGCGCACCGGGGGATCTCCCCTCACCCGACCCTCTCCCCTGGTCGCGCGCGGGTATCGAGCATCGGCTCGGACGAGCGGCGCAGACCTCGCGATCGAAACGCTCCGTGAACGCCCAGGACGTCTCGAAGAGCGGGGCTGCCGCCAACAGGGCGGTCTGGCCGACGGCCGAGGAGGGTGAGATGTCCAGACTGTCCATCAAAGCCAAAGACGCGATGACCTCCAACCCACGAGCGTGTCGCGCGGACGACAGTCTCGACGCTGCCGCGCGAATCATGTGGGAAGAGGATTGCGGGTGTGTGCCCGTCGTGGACGACGACGGTCGTCCCATCGCGATGCTCACCGATCGGGATGCGTGCATGGCGGCGTTCACGCAGGGACGCCCGCTGAAAGAGATCCCGGTGTCGACCGCGATGTCGGCGGCGATCCACACGTGTCGTGTCGATGGCGCGATCCATGACATCGAAGCGATCATGCGACAGCACAAGGTGCGGCGTCTTCCGGTGGTCGACGAAGCCGGGAAGCTCCAGGGCATCGTGTCGCTCAACGACATCGTCCGAGCGCACGAGCAGTACGGTCGCAAGACGGTCGGCGGCGAGCCGCTGCTCGCGACCTTGGGGAAGATCGGCGAGCACCGCAGCGGCCGTCCGTCCGTCACGCATTCCGCCGAGTGAGGCCGTCCGAGGGTGCCGCTCGAGAGACGAGGGACGGCTCATGCCGTCCTTCGCCAGTGCTCGGCGCACTCGGCCTCGCGACCCCGCACGACCCGCAGACCCGCGAGCGGACCATCGTGCTCCGTGACCACGGTGCACTGGTCCTCGAGGCCATCTCGGTCGTAGAACACGACGACCCATTCGTGGGTCTTGCCGAGCTCGTGGGCTCTGGCCGTGTTGGAGAACAAGGCAGTCATCGACCATCCGTCGCGGTCCACGTGGAGCACCGGCAACCACGCCTTGCGGTCGGGGTTGAACCGCCGCGGCGCGATCGTGCGGAGCTTCCCTGCGGCGGCGAGCTTCCGATACTCGGCGTCGAGATCCAGGAGCATCGCGACGGGGGGCCGCGACGTCCCGAGCCGCTCCCGTAGACGCGCGAGCCGCGCACGTCTTCGGGCGGCGTGGCGAAGGATGGACTCGAGCGACTCGCGCACCGCGAGCAGACGTCGCGCCCCGAACCCGGGAACGGCCGCGAGCCTGCCGTCGTGCGCAGCGACCTCGAGATCTTCGAGCGTCTGCACGCCGAGCTCTTCGTGGATTCGCCGCGCCAGCTCGCCGCCGATCCCCGGCACCGTACGCAGGACGTCCTCGGGAGCCAGGAAACCCTCGAGACGATCGAGCATGCGAAGACGCCCACTGTGGGCGATCTCCTCGATTGCCGACGCGAGGGACTCGCCGATTCCCGGCAGCCGCTCGAGCGCGTCGGTGCCGCCCTCCTGGAGGATCTCCACGACCGGGCGGCGGAGCCCGCCCACCATGGCTGCGGCGTGCTGGAATGCGCGGACGCGAAAGGGCCCCGCACCCTGGGCGCGCAGCACCTCTGCAGTCCTCTCGAGCACCGCGGCGATGTCCGCGTTGCTCGTGCGCAGGGAGACGGACTGGGTCGTGGCTCGCGGGCTCGTCACGTGAGCACCTCGCTCGTGGGCACCTCGCTCGGCCAAGCACTCGAGATGCCGACCCACCGAAGCCATGCCCTCCGAGCGCTCGCCTCCGAGCGACGCTCGACGGCACCCCCGCCGGTCAGCGGCTCGACGCGCGCTGCTCCGCCAAGCTCGTATCCGACCGCCGGCTGGTCGTCGTGCCGAGCAACGCGGATGGAGATGGCGTCGGCTCGCTGCGCGAGCGCGAGCGAGCCGACGGGCTCCGTCGCCTACAGGCCGAGAACGCGGTCAATCGACCTTGATCGAGACCGCGCGCGGCTTCGCCTTCTCCGACTTCGGCATGTGGACCTGCAGGATGCCGTCCTTGAACTCCGCTGCGATCTTGGTGTCCTCGACGTCGTCGGGCAGCTGGAACGTTCGCGAGAAGACACCGTACTCGCGCTCGATCCGATGGAACTTCTTGCCCTTCTCCTCCTTCTCGATCCGCCGCTCTCCGGTCAGGGACAGGACCCCGTTCTGGGCAACGACCTTCACGTCCTCCTTCTTCACTTCGGGGAGCTCCGCCTTCACGAGGTACTCGGTCTCCGTCTCCACGATGTCGACGGCCGGCGCCCACGTGCTCGCGACCATGCTCTCTTTGCCGACACCCCCGATGGTCGGCCAGGTGAGCATCCGATTGAGCCGGCTCGACATGTCCTCCAGCTCCCGAAACGGATTCCAGCGCACGATGTTTGCCATTGCACCCTCCCGTGGTGATTGATCCCCGGCCCCAAGGCATCGGGCGTGCCCTCCGTGATCGCTGCCTTCGGTGCAGCGGCGGTCCCCGAGCGCGCGAACGAGGTTCGCGGCGACGACGAGTTTGCGCGGCGACGACCGCCGTCCCGCGGCTGCGCTCGGCTCGCGAGACGGCAGCGTCGCTCCGTGGTTCGCGGTTGCGTCGTCGCGGCGCCCGCTCGGCGCGGCACGATGTCTCGCTCCCTATCGGCGTCGATGCCCGCGGCCGGCGTCCGATCCCTCGAGCACCTCCGCGAAGCTGCGCTCCAGAAGCGATCGAATCCAGCGGTTGGCCGGATCGTTACCGAGGCGCGCGCTCCACACGAAGCGGTGGCGCATCGCTTTGACTACGTACGGCGGGCGCAAGGCACAGAGCCCGTATCGGGAGAGCGCTTCGTGCATCACGACGGATGGCAACGTCGCGAGCAGATCCGTCTGCGCCAGGAGCGGCGCGACCGACGAGAAGTTCAGGACGCGCGCTGCGACGTGACGCTCGCGCGCAGCGCCGCCGCCGGCGAGGCTCACCGGGCTCTGCAAGGTGTTGCCGATCTGCACGAGGA
>JADZFZ010000326.1 GCA_020854145.1 Deltaproteobacteria bacterium
CGCAGACCGTCGAACGACGCGGCGAGGCCGATCGACGGGATGTCCATCGCGTCGAGCGCGTCGTACCAGAGCGCGAGGCGCTCGCGGCCTGCGACCGTCGTCTCGACGTGGACCGTCGGGGCGCCGACGCGCGCGGCATCGAAGCGGCCTGCGGTCCCTGCGACCAGGACGGGGCTCGCCTCCGGACGAAACGTCCGCCCGTCGTCGCTCGTGGCGACGCCGATGCCCGAGCCGCCGTCGTAGTAGAGCCAGTCGCGATCGGCCAGACGGGCGAGCGCCGGGCGGCGCAACGGCGCGGTCTCCCATCCCGCAGCGATCACGATGGGCTCGTCGATCTCGCGTCCGAACGTCCGGCCGTCGTCGCGGCTTCGCGCGATGCCGATCCGGCCGTCCACGGTCGCGTACACGAGCCGCACGGAACCGTCGTCATCCACGGCGATCGCAGGATCGAGCACCTCGTCGCCCTCCCACGCGAGCTCGGCCTCGAGGACCGGCGTCTCGAGATGAGCGAAGGTGAGCTCCGATGCGTCCCGCGAAGCGCAAAAAATCGCGCGTGGCCCCGCGGCCCGCGCGAGCGCGTAGCAGAGCAGCCGTCGGCCGCTCGGGAGCACGGCCAGGGTCAAGCCGTCCGGCACGTCGTCGAGCGCGAGGCCGGTGAGCGCCTCTCCGCTGGGCAGCTCGTCGTCGTCGAGGCGGCGGAAGGGCCCCGACGCGGTGGAGGGCAGATCGGTGTCACCGCCGCCGGGCGAGCCCAGCGAGCCGCAGCCCACGGCTGCAACCAAGAGGCTAAAATACCAACCCGGTCGTGCCACCGAAGCTCCAGATGCTTCCGTCGATCCGATAGTCGCCGATGGCGTCGATCGGGGAGGTCTTTCGTACCAGTCGCTCGTCGAAGAGGATGTGCTGCACGTGCACGTCGATTGCGATGTCCGCGCCGAGCCATCGAGCAGGACGGCGCAGCAGCAGGCCCAGACCGAGCGAGAGCACGTGCCGATCGGCGTCCATGAAGTTCGTGTCGCCCGTCTGGTCCGGCGCCGGCGACGCTTCGAACACGTACCCACCGCGCACGTCGAGGGCCACGTGACGCAGACAGATCGCACGTACCTCGACGCCGACGCGTGGGACGAGACGATCGACGAACCGCGGCGGGATGGGGGTCGTGCCGCGGACGCCGGCGGGCACTTCGATGCCCGGGAAACCGGGCGGGACGTCGATGCGGAGCTCGACCTCGGTGAGCGCCGTCGGGTTGCGGTACGCGCTCCAGTCGATCCAGGTGACGTCCACTCCGACACGCACGCGCGGGACGGGGCGCCATGCGACGCCGAGCGCGATCTGCTGCGGCAGGAACGCATTGACGCTGTCCGAGATCAGATGGAAGTAGCCGGGGATGCGCGTGGCGTCGGGGTTGTCGGCGCGCCCTGCGATGATCTCGCCCTCGAGCGTCGCCTCGAGCTCGAGGCGGAGCTGGAACTCGCCCCGGTAGGCGAGGCCGAACGACCAGTGCTCGTCGGGCGTGATCTGCAGGCCGAGCTGCGGGTAACGCACCGACGTGAGGTCGGAGTCGACGCGGTGACGCAGGTAGGTCTCGTCGTCGGGCATGAGCAGCGACACGTCGCCGCCGATCGCGACCGAGCCGCGCGTCGCCGCCATGAAGGAGATGCCTC
Source organism: Deltaproteobacteria bacterium (assembly GCA_020854145.1). GTDB lineage: Bacteria > Myxococcota_A > Polyangia > Polyangiales > JADZFZ01 > JADZFZ01. The sequence continues at coordinate 1,665 of JADZFZ010000326.1, forward strand.
CGCCGATGGAGAGCCATCGGAACGGCTGGATGGCGAGGTGCGCGGCGAGGAAGATGCGGTGCGTGCGGTTGTCGTAGAGCTCCCAGCGGGGCTGGTTCTGAGGGAGCGAGCGCGTGCGCGAGATGCGCTCGTCGTTGAGGTGCAGCCCGATGCCGAGCGCGAAGCGGATCGGACCCGCGCGGCCGGGCGCGACGACGCCGCCGAGGATGCCTCCGAGCGGGTCGACGTCGTTGTCGCGGCCATCGACCGCGAGCGCGTGCAGCGCACGCATGTAGCCGATCTCGAGCCGGAGCCTCTCGCCGCGCACGAGACCGGCGGGGTTGTAGTAGTTGGCGCTGACGTCCTCGACGTCGGCCGTGACGGCGCCGCCGAGCGCGGCCGAACGCGAGCCGTACCCGAACGAGTCGAGAGGGTTCGCGCGCGCGATGGGCGCGAACGTCAGCATCATCGCGATGGCCATGACTGACGAGACGCGCGTCACCACGAGGCCTCCACCCGCCAGCCTGCGGTCGTCACGGCGCCGTCGATCGACGCGGGCCCGGTGTCGCGCGGCGGCATCCAGTGGAGCTGGACGTGACCGTCGAGACGGAGGTGCAGGTCTCCCGCGACGTGGAGATCGATCCCGCCGCCGAAGGTCAGCGCGATGCGGTCGGCGTCGAGGTAGAGCGCCTCGGGACGTGCCTCGGGCGCGGGGCTCGGCTCCCAGAAGAGCCCGGCGCGAAGGAACGCGACGCGCGCTTCGGGTGGACCGAAGGCCCGCTCGACGCCGAAGCGCGGCACGAGCGTGTCGGAGAACCCGGGCGACGGCGGCTCGCGCGAGCTCTCCGACGTGCGCTGCTGCGTGCCGGGATAGTCGGACCAGCGCTTGTACGTGAGGTGCGCGCTGAAGAGCCATGGGCCGACCGTGAGCGCACCCTCGACGGCGGCGATGAACGGATCGTACTGCGCGACGCCGCCGACGGTGAGCGGAGGAAGGCGGATCGGCAGGTCGGCGGTGAGCACGAAGAAGTCGAACCGCGCGTCGAGCGCGCCGCGAACCACGGCGCCCACGCGGAGCGGCCCACGCTCGTAGGAGACGCCCGCGAGCGGCGCGAAGGTCGCGATGAGCTGCGTCTCGACGGTGGAGCCGAAGCGTCCTTCCGCGTTGAGCGCCACGCTCATGTCGCCCAGCAACGACGCGAGCGCGGAGAAGCCGGCGCCGAACCTGAACCCCTCGACGGGACCGAAGCCGAACGCGGCCATCAGCGCGACGGACTGTGCGCGGTACTGCAGGACCGGGAACTGCGGCTCGTCGGGGTAGAGGACCTGGCCGCGCACCACCACGGCGTGCGGCGTGAAGAACGCAGCGCCGAGCGTGAGGCGATCCGCGAGCGGTCCGCGCACCGGCACGGGCAGAGCCACACCGATGGTGTTCGCGCGTCCCGGATCGATGGGGAACGGCGCGTCGTCGATCGAGAGACGGAACGCCGCGGCGTGGATCCCGAGCGACAGCGTGCGCTGGCGCGTGATCGAGAGGAGCGCGGGGTTGGAGTACGCAGCCTCGGAGCCGACGGCGTGCGCGACGCCGGTGGACCCCATCGCGGCCGAGCGGTCCCCGTAGCCGAAGAGATCCTGCGGGCTCGCGCGGACCGTGGCGGGGATCGCCAGAGCGACGACGAAGACGAGCACCCTGACCCGAACCCTCTCCGCACTCGGGGAGCGGGTGCCTGGTCCCCGTGTCGCGCAGGCTCGGGTCGTCACGGCAGCACCACGATCGCGGGCTGCCGCGCGGCCGTCACGTGGAGCGTGCTCGACTCGTCGACGATGACGTTGGTCGCGACGCGCACGCCCATGTCGCGATCGTAGAGGCCCGGGGTGATCGCGAGCGCGGCACCGGCGGTGATGGCACGCGTGTCACGCGTCTCGACGTCGTCGAGGTTGGCCCCGAGACCCTGGCACGCGCGGATGCCGAGCGAGTGCCCCAGCCGATGGAGCGCGAGCGAATCGTGCCCGCGAGAGGAGAGCTCGCGCCGCACGGCAGCGTGCACGTCGCACCCGAGGAGCGACTGCTCCCGTTCGAGGGCGTCGCGCAGGACCGCGACGGCTCGATCCGCCGCGACACACGCCGCATCGAAGAGCGCGCGCATGCGTTCGGGCGGCTCGTCGCCGCCGACGAACGCGGTCCAGAAACGCGATGCCCACGCGCTGCGGAGCGGCGAGGCGCAGCGCACGCGAAGCCCGACGACGAGCGGCGTGCCCGGCACGAGCCCGATGGCGCGGGGCTCCGCGCGGTGCTCCGGGTCACAGGAGTGCGGGCCCGCAGCGACGATGGGAGCCTCATCGACCCGCAACGCGACGCGCTCGAGCTCCTCCGAGAGCAGCGCCACGAGCCTCGTTTCGTCGGCCCCGTCGAGGTCGGACGCGAGCCGGCGCCACGCTGCGTCGAACGCACGCTCGGCACGCGCGGCCGCCTCGCAGTGGGTCGCGACGTCACGCTCGCTCCACGGCGAGACGAAGCGGGACACGAGCGGGACCGAGGACACGAGCTGCGCTCCGAACGAGCCCAGGAGCTCGAAGGTCCCGGAGTCGATCCATGAGGCCGACGGCAACGTGGCCATCGGGCTGTGCTCGACGGCGATGCGCGTCTTGGCGGGCAAGAGCTTCGCGAGCGCGTCCACGTAGGTCGCGCGGCTCGTGTACACGGTGCGGTCGCCCGGGAGATCGGCGAGTCGGCGCGCGTCGGACGCGTGCACGAGCAGGTGCGGCATGTCCTCGGCGTGCACCAGATACGCGAGCGGTCGAGTGGGGCGAGCCTCGTCGAGCTCGAGCACCTCCGCGGCCACCGGGTTGCTGCGCCCTCGATCGACGAGGAGCCACCCGTCGAGACGTAACCGGCGCAGCTCGAGCTGGATCTCGCCGAGGGCGTCGAGCACGGCGCCGAGAGTACCCAAGTCGGGTCCGTCGCGTCGCGCTCACTCGATCGGAGCGGACACGCCCGTCCTGCCGCGCGCGGCGGACGCTAGCCCGCGACCGCGCTCGCAATCCACACGATCCCCGTCGTCGCCGACAGAACCGCTGCGGCGGCGCGCAGCCAGCGTGCGAGCGCGGGCCGGGCCGACAGCACCGCGACGGGAATGCCCGCGGCACCCGACAGCGCGGCCATCGCGACGGTCGAGCCCAGCCCGAAGAGCGCCACGTGCGCGACGCGCGCCCCGGGGTCGTCGATGGTCGTCGCCACGAGCGCCACGAGCGCACCGCTGC
>JADZFZ010000327.1 GCA_020854145.1 Deltaproteobacteria bacterium
GGCGATCTCCTCGTCGCCGCGCGCCAGCAGCTCGACCACCGGAGCGGGGTCTTGCCGCCAGCGCAGCACGAGCTTGCGGGCGATCTCGCCGTCCAGCTCGAGCGCGAGGAAAGGCAGCGCGTGGACGTTCGCCTCGATCGCGTAGGCGATCGTTCTGCGCGAGCGCGCAGGTAGCTGCCGGAGCTCGGCGAGCAGATCGTCGGCCCACCAACCTTGCTCGGCGGCGCGCGCGGCGAGCGGGACCAGGTCGTCGTCGAGCTCGGCGCCGCGGTGAAGACGAAGCCAGCCGATGGTGAGGATGCCGACGTCGAGCGAGCTGCGCGATCGGTCGTCCACCGCGCCGCGGCAGAGGGCGTGGAGATCGAAGCCGCGCGCCCGAAGCGCCGCGAGGATGGCGACGCAGAGATCGAGCATGCGCCGTCGCTCCTCGGGCGCCGTGATGCGCGCGTCGAGCAAGACCCGCCCCGACGACCAGCGGCTCGCGAGGTCGGCTGCGTCCCCATCGGGGAAGCGGAGCACGGCGTCGCGCGCGGCAACCGGCGACACCTCGCCGATCGCCACGGCGCCGAGCAGCCGCGCGAAGTGCCATCGATGCGTGCGGCCTCCGGCTTCGATCACGATCTCGCGCCAGTGCGGCTCGGCGCGCTCGAGGAACGGGCCGACGTCCTCCTCGCGCATCTCGAGCGCGCGGATCGGCGCCGCGAGGCGACCGATGGTCTCGATGGCGGTGCGCTGGAGCTCGTCGAGCTCGCTCGCCGCGATGCCCTGCCGCGGGACGGCGAGCCCGCGCGCATCGAACGCGAGGCGGAAGACGGTCGACGCGATCGCGAATCGCGCGGCGCGCGTGCGCACCTGCTGGATGGGCGTCGTGAGGTCGAATCGCACCGCGGAGAGCGCGCGGATCGCCGCCTCGGGGGCGTCGGTCGCCAGCCATGCGACGACCGCGGCTGCCGCCGCCCCGCTGTCGAGGGTGCCGCTGCCGCAGTGCCAGCCCCATTGCGCGGGCAGCTTCACGGGGGAAACGAGGTGCTCGACGACCGCGCGCGTCGCGTCGCTCCCGAGCACGTCGCCGAGCAGGGCGAGCGCGATCGCAGCGCACAACCCGACCCGCGCGTCGGGATGCGCGAGCTTCGCCGTGGCGATCGCGCGCACGGCGTCCCTCGGCTGCGCGTGGCGGGACGCGATCACGCCGAGCGTCAACAAGAGGGTCGCGAGGGCCGCAGCGTTCTTCTCCGCGGGTACGGCCGCGAGCAACGCCCGCGCGTCTTCTTCGCCTGCGCTCGCGCACCACGCGAGCAGATGCGCTCCCGCGATCCGGCGATCGACCGAAGCGTCGCGCGACCACGCTCGGAATCGATCGACGTGGCGGTCGATGCCGGCGGCGCGACCCGGGCGGCCGACGCGGCGCGCACCTTCTTCGGACGAACGGCGCGCCACGAGCGTGGCGGGCGAGACCGCTTCCAGCACCACGAGCCATCCGAGCGTCTTGGCGCCCTCCTTCGGCGGCATCGCCAGCGCACGCTCGACGATGACGTCGGCGACCTCGTCCGGCATCGGCACCTCGTCGAACACGAGCTCGGAGATCCCGCCCGCGCGGAGCACGGCCTCGACGTCGGCGGCGCGCCGACACTCGCCGAGCGCGGCGACCAGCGTCTCGCGCGCGCGGTCCCAGCTCCCGGCGCCCGCCATCGCCTCGGTGCACGCGTGGCTCGCGGCTGCCACTGCGGGAGAGGTCTTCTTGCTCGTGGCCATGACTCGGTCTCCGCGCGGCGGACGTGCGCGCTCCACCCGGCGCGACGAGCACCGTATCGGCAGAGACCGCCGCCGTCGACACCGCGCGACGCGGGCGCCGTCATCGCGGCGGGCGATACGACATGTGCGAGTGGTGGTGGTGGAACTGCCAGCCTCCGCTCGCGCCGGAGCCGAGGACGAGCGCGCGATCGTGCTGCGCGCGGGTGATCTCGCCCGCGGCGAGCAGGCTGCCCAGATGCGTGCGGAAGTCGTCGGCGAAGGTCTGGTCGACGCCGAACACGCGCACGAGCGGGGTCGTCGCGAGCATCGCGAACCAATAGGCCTGTCGTTGCCAATCCACGATGTTCGTCTCGGTCGTGCAGAAATAGCCGTCGTCGTACCTCCCGGCGTAGCCATTGCCGTTTCGATCGCTGCCGTCCCCGCAGACGATCTGCGGGTCGTTGCGCCCGTCGAGCTGGTAATAGGCGAGGTCCATGTCATTGCCGGTATGCGTCGACGTGGGGTGACGGGGAGAGCCCACGTCCGTACCCGGCGTCCGACCGTCCGATTGCGAGAGGTCGGAGAGGCCGATGGGCGAGGTGCCCGGGAATCGCCGCGCGACTCTGCAGGCCGCGTAGCGAATCAGCATCACGAGGTCGCGCCGGAGAAACGCGTAGCGCCGCTCGGTCGCGAGGTAGTACCCGTCGGCGATGGCGGACGCGCTGCGGGGATCGGTCGAGCCGGGCATCTCGACGAGGTCGGTGCACGACGCGCCGCTGCAAGCCCACGCGGGACACTCGGATCCGGACGCAGGCGGAGGTGGAGGCGTCACGCTCGGCCCGGCGGGAGGCGCGGGCGGGGGCGGCGTCGGTGGACCGGCGTCGGGAGCGACCGGGGCTCCGCAGATCGTGCCGCAGACCGGCTCGCAGCGCGTGCTCGTCGTGGGCGCGCACGAGCCGTCCGAGTCGCACGATCCGCTGCACGCGTAGCTCGCGCAATCGGGCCAACACACCGAGACCCCGGTCCCGCGATATCCCCAGCAACGCGAGCCGGCAGCGCACTCCGCGGTCGAGCCCGCCGACGAGCAGCGCGCCGAAGCGCGCGTCATGCAGATGCCATGGACGCAGATTCCGGGATGGTCCGAGCCTCCCGCACAATCCGCGTCGCACCGGCATGGCGATCCGGGACGTGCCACGGCGATCGGGATGGCGGTGTGACCACCGGACGCTGCCGCCTCGGGCTCTGCGAGCGGCTCCTTGGTGGGCTCGCCGATCGCATCGACGGCGCAGGCGGACACGACCGCGGCGGCGGCCACGAGCAGCGACGTGCGCATCCCCGGTGCGCCCGCAATCGGCATGCCTCGCGGAACGGCTGACATCGCTCCACGGGGAGGCGGAGCCCGGAGCGCGGCTGGTTCCGCGGCCCGCCAGCGCGCGCTCCGATGCGCGAGCTTCGGCGCCACGTGGTCGACGACCCTCGACTACTCCGCGCGGCGGGCGATGCCGATGCGCGTGACGAGCCACTCGGCGGGGCCTTCGTCGGGCGCGAAGGTGATGATGAGGCGGCCCGCGAACCAGCGGCCCGCGCGCGCGTCGAGCGCGTCGTCGAAGCGCGTGCCTTCGATCCGCGCGTGCGACTCGGTGCCGCGGGTCTCGATGACGACCTCGCCGAGCTGGCCCGTCGGGTCGACGTAGCGGCCCGCGATGCGCGCGCGGTCGTCCGCGCTCGGCGTGGTGTCGGGGTACGGCGCGAGCGGCTCGCCGCGGAGCGCGGCCATCGCGCGGCGTCCGACGGGGTACGCGTCGAGGGGCTCGCCGTTGGTGAGGACCACCAGGATGCGGCCTTCTTCGGGGAGCACCTCGAAGACGGAGCGGTAGCCCGGCAGCTCGCCGTCGTGCGAGAGCACGAGCGTGCCGAGCTCGGGGTCGTCGGTGATGTCGAGCGCCAGGCCGTAGCGCTCCCACGGGACGACTTGCTGGCTGACCGCGCTGCCCGTGATCTCGGCGACCGACTCGCGCGTGAGGAGCGTCGGCTCGTCGCCGAAGACGGCCGCGAGGAAGCGCGCGTAGTCGGGCGCCGTGGTGATGAGCCCGGCCGAGCCGTCGAGCGCTGGGCATCTGTAGTCGGCGATGCCGAGCACCGTCGTCGACCCTTCGAGGGTGTGCCCCGCCGCGTGCTCGCGCATCGCGGCGAGCGTCGGGTCGAAGGTCGTGTCCTCCATGCCCGCGGGACCGAGCACGCGTTCGGCGACGAGGTCGCGGAAGGCTCGACCGCTCACGTTCTCCGCGACGGCCGCGGCGAGCGTGAACCCCGTGTTCGAGTAGTCCCACACGGCGCCGGCTGGAGCCCAGAGCTCGAGGTCCGTGCGGCTCGCGACCCATTCGCTCGCGCTCGCTTCGGGGCAGATGAGCGGTGAGATGTCGGAGAGACCCGCGGTGTGGTTGAGGATCTGGCGGACCGTGATGGCGGACCGATCGAAGCCACCGGTCGCGGCGAACGACGGCACGAGCTCGGCGACCGAGTCGTCGAGCGAGAGCATGCCGTCATCGACCATCGACAGGATGAGCGCGACGGTCACGAGCTTCGTGAGTGACGCGACGCGAAAGAGCGTGTGGGGCCCGATGTCGCCGCCCTCGTCGAGGTGTCGCACACCGAGCGATGCGAAGAAGGGCTCGCGCCCTCGTTCGACGATGGCGACGCTCGCTCCGGGCACCTCGGCGGCCGCGAGGTCCGTGCGGAGCTGCGCGAGCACGGCCTCGTAGCGCGGATCGATGCTCGCCGCGTCGGGCGACGTCGCGTCGTCGGGCGGAGCGCTCGCGTCCTCGTGCTGCGCGGCCGCATCGCCGCCGAGCGAGGGGCCCGGGCCGTCGTCGTCGCCGCAGCCCGAGAGGACGACCATGCAGAGCGCGAACCTGCGGACGAGCATCTCCATGCGAAGCCTGCTACGGGGCGCACTGCCGAGTGGTTTCCGCACGGCCTCACACGGCGCCGCGAACGCTCGACCACGTGTCGGGCCGCGCGCGTCGGCGCGCTCGCATGCTCCGCGAGGTGGCGTTCCTCACGGGATTCTCCGACGCGAGCGCATTCGGGGTGGGGCGGTTTCATCGCGGCGCGGGTCGAGCGCTCATCGAGCCGGCGTCGTGACGATGGCAGCCGCGAAACGCGACGAGACCCGCTCGAAGTGCTCGCCGCTCCGGCCGCGCCCCGAGTACACCATCTCCACGCGCAGGCGGAGCGATTCCCGGCGCGTCGTGCAAACGGGCGGACGCCGATTCGGTCCGAGCGACGTCCGGCTCGGTTGCGCCTGCCAGACGACGCGCGAGCCGCGCATGATGGAGACGACGACGAAGCTCGGACCGATGTCCTCGGTGGCCACCACCGCGACCGCGCAACGCCCGGCCGCGATCGTGGTCCTCGCGAAGCGGGGGCGTCCTTCCACGACGAGCCCGCGGAGCACCGAGCCGGCGATGGTCGCCTCAGCCGGCAGCGCAGCGATTTCCGCACGGAGCGATGCTTCGATCGCGTCGAGCGAGCGCCGAGCAGGCTGCGCTGCTGCCGGATGGGCCGCGCCACCGACTGCGAGCAGGAGCGCGAGCCCCGCGCGGCGAGCGTGCGTGCGCACGAAGCCCGAGTGTAGCGTCGGTCGGCGCTCGATGGGCGGCGTGGAGCCAAGCGCCGAGCAGCTTCGCCGTCGCCTCGGGCGCCTCGAGCGGCGGCACGTGGCACGCGCCGTCGATGATCTCGACGCGACCGTCACGCAGATGCGTCGCATGCGCGCGCGCCAGCTCGGGCAGCCAGATCGCATCGTGCGGCGACGTGACGAAGAGCGTCGGCGCTTCGATCGCAGCGAGGCGCTCGAC
>JADZFZ010000328.1 GCA_020854145.1 Deltaproteobacteria bacterium
CCGGCAGCGGCGGCGTGGCGGCGGGCGTCACCACACGCGACGAGCCCGACGTCGCCGGAGGCTGCGGGGCCACGGGCACGGGCGCGACGCGCGCGAGCACGAGCCGCACGGTCGCCATGTCGCCCTCGCGCTGCAGCACCACGTCCTGCGAGGCCTCGCGCCCCTCGGCGCGCACGGTCACGCGATGGGGGCGCCCGACGGACAAGCCGGGCACGAGAGCCGGTGTGGGCCCCGCGGGCTCGCCGTCCACGAACGCGGTGGCCGGCACGTCGCTCTGCACCACGATCGCACCGAAGGCCGGGGCCGCGGTCTGCACCTGCGGGGTCGTCGTCGCGCTCGGCGTATCGTCGACCGCGAGCACGACGCGCCACGCGACGAGCGCGACGACGGCGACCATCACGCTCGCCAGGGCGACGACCGGCAACACCCATCGGCCGCGGCGCACGGCGAGCGGGCCCGTCGTCTCCATCAACGGAGGCGGCAACGTCGGCCGCGTCTCGAGCGCGTTGGCCAGGACCGGAGTCACCGAGTGCGGCGCGGTGGGCGGCACCTCGTGCGCGGCGTGCGAGCGCAACGTCGGCGGCACGTCCGCTTCGATCGCCTCTTCGTAGGATCGGAACGCGAGCGTCGGCGCGTCGAGCGTGTGGTCGTCCATCAACGGACCATCGAACGTCGGGACGTCGTCGTCGCCGGCCGCCGGCCGCGATGCGGCGGCGCGGTCTGCCACCGGGCCGGTCCCCGGGCTCGTGGCCGGACGCGAGGAGACTCTGGACCTCTCGCGCCGCGATCGGCCTGTCTGCCCGATGCGCTCGACGCGCGACGACGCGCTGCCCGGCTCCGGCGGCTCGTCGTCGTTGCGCCGTACGAACGAGACGTAGCCCTGCGTGCTTCGAGTCGAGGCGGTCGTCGTCGGGTCGGGCTCGTCCGCGCACAGGGCGGTCACGTACGGCGTGAGCACGACGCTGCCGAGCCGGAGGCCGCTCGAGGCCGCCCAACGCTGCAGGTCCTCGGAGAATGCGAGGGCCGTCGGGTAGCGGTTCTTCGGGTTGCGCGCGAGCGCGCCCGAGACGATGCGATCGAGCGCCGGCGGCACCGCGTCGCGCAGCTCCGACGCGGGCGGGATCGGATCGTCGATGACGGCCTTCAGCGTGAGGATCTCGTTGTCCCGCTTGAAGAGCCGTCGGTTGGTCAGCAGCTCGAACAGGATCACCCCGAGCGCGAAGACGTCGGAGCGTCGGTCGACCTGCCCGGACGACGCCTGCTCCGGGCTCATGTACGAGTACTTCCCCTTGAGCACGCCGGTGCGCGTCTCCGTCAGGCGCGACTCGGCCTTCGCGATCCCGAAGTCGAGCACCTTCACCTGACCGTCCACCGTCGCGAACACGTTCTGCGGCGAGACGTCGCGGTGCACGATCCCGAGCGGCCGGCCCCGCTCGTCGCGGCACTCGTGCGCGTGGTGCAGCCCCTCGGCGGCCAACATCGCGAACGTCACCGCGACCTCGAGCGGGATCCACTCGTCGCGCTTGGCGACCTTCCGCATCAGCCGGCGCAGGTCCATCCCGCGCAGCAGCTCCATCGCGATGAAGTACTGATCGTCGACCGCGCCGACATCGAAGAGCGAGATGACGTTCGGGTGCCTGAGATGGTGCGCGAGCCGCGCCTCGTCCAGGAACATCTGGACGAACTCCTGGTTCTCGCCGAGGTGCGGGAGGATGCGCTTGATGACGAGCAGCTGCTCGGGCGACGCGCGGGCGTCGCGAGCCAGAAAGATCTCGGCCATCCCGCCCGTCGCAATCTTGCTCAGCAAGACGTAACGGCCGAAGGGCGTCTCTCGTTGGGGCACCGCGCCCAAAACGCCCTCATTTTGCGGCCCGAGCGCCGACGCGGTCAATCGCCGGGTGCATCCGCCGCCCAACCGCACGTCTCGAGCGGTGTGGTTGTCGCTCTACACAATCGGCAGAACCGGCAAGCCGCCCTCCTCGCAGCCCGGCGCCTGCCGACCCGGGGGCACGGACGGATCGAGCCCTGTCGCGAGCTCGGAGGTGGCGTGGTATCCCGGCCTTCCATGCGAAGCCGCGTCCGACGTCGCCGATGCGCGCTCGTGTCCGCGCTCGCCGCCGCGAGCACCGCCCTCGCCTGCGTGGCGCTCGCCGCGTGCACGGGCACCGGCGGCAGCGCAGGCACCACCGCGCGCCCCGAGCGACGCCCCACCGCGCGCCTCGCGTTCTTCACCGACCTTCACGGCTACCTCGAGCCGTGCGGGTGCCAGAGCCGACCCCTCGGCGGCATCGACCGCATGGCCAAGGTGCTCGCCGACGTTCGGCGCGACCGGGTGCCCACGTTGCTGCTCGCCGCCGGCGACACGCTCTTCGACACGTCGCACCTCGAGCCCGCCAACCACCAGCAAGAGAAGTGGAAGGCCGAGACGCTGGTCCGCATCTTCCGCGAGATGCGGATGACGGCGTTCACGCCCGGCCCCGGCGATCTCGCGTTCGGTGCGGCCGAGCTCGCGCGTCTCGTCGGTCGCGACGGCGCCGCCGTCCTCGCGGCCAACGTTCGCGCACCTGCGCTGCAGCGGTTGAGCGCCAGCACGGTCGTGCCCGCCGGAGACCTCCGCATCGCCGTCGTCGGGGTCACGGAGCTCGGCGAGCTCACGGGCCCCGCCGCCGAGGGCGTCGCGCAGGAGGACGCCGTCGAAGCCGCGCGCCGCGAGGTGGCGCGCGTTCGCGAGGCCGGCGCCGACATCGTCGTCGTGCTCACGCACGGCGCACGACGACTCGCTCGCACGGTCGCGAGCCGCATCGAGGGCGTCGACTTCGTGCTGCAGGCCGGCATCTACGACCCGACGCCGGCCGTTCCCGAGTCGAGCGAGGACGGTGCCGTCGTGATCCAGGCGGGCCGACAGGGCCACGGCGTGCAGATCGTGGACGTCTACTTGGATCGCCGCGCCGAGGGCCCCGGGCGGGCTTCGCGCGCGCCGCGCCGCTGGACCGCCATCGGCGCCGCGGCACGCGCCGGTCGCCGCGCCACGCTCGACGAGCGCATCGCGGAGCTGTCGCGTCGCATCACGGAGTGGCAAGCCGATCCGAACGTGTCGCGCGCCGACGTCGCGCAACAAGAGGCACGCCTCGCCGACCTGCGTCGCGAGCGCACCGAGCTCGACGCCCCGGAGCGCGTCCCCACGACCGGCAACGCCTTCTCCGCTCGGTGGCGCGAGCTCGATCCCGACGAGCCGCGGCTGCCGGCGGTGCGCTCGCTCATCGCGTCGTACGACCGGCGCGTGGGTGAGCACAACCTCGTCGCCCTGCGCGACGAGCGGGCGCCGCCGGTGCCCGAAGGCGAGCAAGGCTACGTCGGCACCGAACGCTGCGGGTCGTGCCACACGCAAGCGCTCGACGTCTGGCGACGCACCAAGCACGCGCAGGCCTGGGAGACGCTGGTCGATCTGGGCAAGCACACCAACCTCTCGTGCGTCGGGTGTCACCTCGTCGGCTACCGGCGTCCCGGAGGCTCGACGCTCGTGCACCACCAGAACCTCGAGGACGTCGGTTGCGAGAACTGCCACGGGCCGGGATCGCGTCACGCGGAGGACCCGACCGGCGTTCGGATGCAGCGCGAAGCGCCCGCGTCGCTCTGCGTCGACTGCCACAACAGCGAGCACTCCGATCAGTTCGACTACCGCACGTACTTGCCGCGCATCCTCGGTCCCGGGCATGGTCGACCGATGCCCGACGGCGAGATCGTCCTCGGTCAGATCCTCCCCGATGCCGGAGCCGCCGCTGCGGCCACGACGGCCGACACCGGCAGCACGCGTCCTCCGCCATGAGGCGCTCGGGCGGGCTCGCGCTCGCGGGACCTCCCAACATCACGCGGGAGGCCACGACGGGTCGTTGGACGCACCCGGGCCTTCTTTACCTTCTGTCGCTTTGCGCCGCAGCAGCGTGCGCGCCGGTGGACCCCGTGACGGGCATGCCGATCGAGGAGCGCGACCGCGGCGGTGAGATCCACGTCGGCCGACCCGCCGCGTCGTCTTCGTCCGCCCGCACCGATGGTTCGTCGGTTCGCGGCCCCGTCGCGAGCCACCCCCGGCGCGAGCCCATCTCGCCACCGAGCGGTCCCGGCGGCAGCGCGAGCCCCACGACCGTGCCTCCGGCCGATGCTCCCACCCTCGCGACACAAGAGGGCGACGCCACCTGGTACAGCGACTCGCTCGCGGGTGGCCCGACGGCGAGCGGCGAACGTTACTCGCCGCGTGCGCTGACGGCGGCCCACCGCCGGCTGCCTCTCGGCACGTGGGTTCGCGTCACGCGGCGCGACACCGGCGCGACCGTCGTCGTGCGCGTCAACGACCGCGGGCCGTTCGGCTCCGCACGTCGCATCATCGATCTGTCGCGCCGCGCCGCCGAGGAGCTGCGCATGATCCGTCGCGGCGTCGCACCCGTGCGTCTGGAGGTTCTCCGCTACGGCGAGGGGCGCCCCTCCCGCGGACGGAGAAGACGCTCCCGGTGACGCGCCGTCGGTCACCCGACGGCACCACTCGGAGCTCCAGGCGAAGAGCCACTAGGCGACGTTGAGGATCGAGCGCGCGATGACGAGGCGCTGGACCTCGCTCGTGCCTTCGCCGATCTCGCAGAGCTTCGCGTCGCGCAGGTGCCGCTCCACGACGAACTCGCGCGTGTAGCCGTAGCCGCCGTGGATCTGCAGCGCCTTGTTGCAGGCGCGCGTGGCGACCTCGCTCGCGTAGAGCTTCGCCATGCTGGCCTCGCGCGAGTAGCGCTCGCCCGAGTCCGCGAGCACGGCGGCGCGCCACACGAGGAGGCGCGCCGCGTCGAGCTCGGTGCGCATGTCGGCCACCATCCACTGGATGGCCTGGAAGTCGGAGATGGGCTTGCCGAACTGCTTGCGATCCTTTGCGTATCGCACGGCCATGTCCAGCGCGGCCTCGCCGAGGCCGAGCGCGAGCGACGCGATGCTCACACGACCGCGGTCGAGGATCTTGAGCGTGTCGATGAAGCCCATGTCGAGGGCACCGAGCCGCTGATCGTCGCCGATCTCGACGTCCTCGAACACGAGCTCGACCGTGTCGCTGGAGCGCATCCCGAGCTTCTCGAGGTGCTTGCTCGGGCGCATCCCGGGTGTGCCGTGCTCGACCGCGAAGGCCGTGATGCCCCGCTGCTTGCGCTCGGGCGTCGTCAACGCGAGCACGACGCACACGCCGCCCACGCTGCCCTGCGTGATGAACATCTTGGTGCCGTTGAGCACCCATCGATCGCCGCGACGCACCGCCGTCGTCGCCATCCCGGCCGCGTCCGAGCCAGACCCCGGCTCCGTAAGCGCCCACGCGCCGAGCATCTCGCCGGTCGCGAGCCGAGGCAGCCACCGCTTCTTCTGGCCCTCGTCTCCGAACGCGAGGATGTGCGCCGTGCCGAGACCGTTGTGCGACGCGACGGTCAGCGCGAGCGAGCCGTCGGCTCGTGCGATCTCCTCGACGATGATCGAGTACGCGAGCGTGGCGAGCCCCGAGCCGCCGTACTCCTCGGGGATGCGGATCCCGAGGAACCCGAGCTCGGAGAGCTTCGGAACGATCTCCTTCGGGAAACGCTCTTCGCGGTCCCAGCTCGTGGCGTGCGGAAGCACCTCGTTCTGAGCGAAGGCGCGCGCCGTCTTCTGGATGGTCGAGTGCAGCTCGTCGAGCGCGAAGTCCATGGCACGGCTTGATAGCACCGGCCCGTCGCAGGGTCGCTCGGAATACCGATCGCGGAATCGGGGCCCGCTCTTTCGGGGTGGTCGCAGGGCCAGGCCTGCGAAGCACGCGATCGCACCCCTCGGCCGCGCTCGGGGCGAACGGTTGGGAAGCTCGTCGCCCCGTCGGACCGTCGCGCCGAGGCACGTCGGTTGCTGCCGAGGCACGTCGGCTGCTGCCGAGGCACGTCGGTTGCTGGCGTACGGGCGCGCGCGGCGCGCTCCTCGATTCCTTCGATGGATCGTCGCGCGACGTGGCCAGCGTGCTGGCCGCTGGTGGCGCCCCGAGTCGCCGCCTCTCGCGTCGGTGCGCGCGCGGGCACGGCCTCGCGCGATGGAGATGACCATGAAGAAACCGCATTCCGCCCTCTGCCTCGCGTATGCCGTGCTGGCGTCCGCGTACGGCTGCGCCAACGACGTCTCGTCGACCGACAAGACGGGCGACGACGAGCCCGACGTGTTCGACGTGGGCGCGGCAGACAGCGCCGCGCGACCGACGCTCGTGGGCAACCTCGTCCCGGGAGAGGCCGCGGAGGGCCGCTTCGGGCGCAACGCGCGTTACCTGGCGTGGACCCTCGGGCTCACCGAAGGCGACGAGGTCCACCTCACGACCGAGGCCGTCTCGCCGCGGTCGCTCGACACCGTCGCCGGCATCTACCAGGCGAGCTCCACGCTCGCGCCGCGCGGTGCTCCGCTCGCGATCAACGACGACTGCGACGGCACGACGCTCGACAGCTGCATCACGTGGACGGCGCCCGCGAGCGGCACCGTCATCGTCGTGGTGCGCCGTTACGACCGCGGCTCCTCCGGCACCTTCCGCGTCCTGGCGGAGGTCAGCGCGCGCACGCAAGCCTGCGGCTCCCGCGGGCTCGGCCCGTGCCCGGACGGACAGTTCTGCTCGTTCGCGCCCGAGGCGATGTGCGGCGCGGCGGACCATCCCGGCGTCTGCACGGCGCGTCCCGACGCGTGCATCGCCCTCTACGATCCCGTCTGCGGCTGCGACGGCAACACGTACGGCAACGCGTGCAACGCCGCGAGCGCGGGCGTGAGCGTCGCGAGCGCCGGCGAGTGTGCGGGCGGCGACGTCTGCGACGCGCAGGACGCCGTCGGCATGGGCGCGTGTCGTCGCCTGCCGTTCGGCTTCGCGTGGAGCGGGCGCGCGTGCGTGGTCGTGCAGGGCTGCACCTGCGAAGGCGAGGACTGCGACGCGCTCTACGCGACGCAGGAAGACTGCGCCGCCGCGCACGCCGACTGCGAGGTCTCGTGTGGCGGCATCGCAGGATTCGCCTGCGCCGAAGGGCAATTCTGCGACTACGCGATGGAGACGTCCTGCGGCTCGGGCGACCAGATGGGCACCTGCCGCGCCATCCCCGACGTGTGCACGCGCGAGGTCGCGCCCGTGTGCGGCTGCGACGGCTCGACCTACTCGAACGCGTGCAACGCCGCAGCGGCGGGCACGAGCGTCGCGGGCCTCGGCCCGTGCGCCCCTGCGGCCCCCGAGTGCCGCGCCGTCGGAACGCGCAGCGAGGGCTGGTACGCACCCGACGGCACGCTGATCTGCTGGGCGCGTTGCGGCGGCGCCGTCGCGGCGTGCGGCGCGGTCGGCTCGCGAAGCGAAGGCTGGTACAGCTCCACCGACGGCACCGGCTGCGGCGGCGGCTCGCGCCTCGTGCAGTGGGCCGACTGCTCGCCCTGATCACTCGC
>JADZFZ010000329.1 GCA_020854145.1 Deltaproteobacteria bacterium
ACCTCGTGATGTTCCTGCTCGAGAAAGGCGTCGCCCGCGTCAACATCGGGCACGTCAACCTGCTCTTCCTCGCGCTCGGCGTCGTGCTGCACTGGTCGCCCGCGTCGTTCCTCCGCGCCGCCGAGGAAGGAGGCAGGAACACGTGGGGCGTGCTGCTGCAATTCGGGCTCTATGCGGGCGTGGGCGGGATTCTCGACAAGAGCGGTCTCGCGACGATGCTCGCCGATGCGTTCCGGACGTTGGCGACGCCGCAATCGTTTCCCGTGGTGGTCGTCTGGTACTCGGGGATCCTGAATTACGTGGTCCCGTCGGGAGGAGCGAAATGGCTCATCGAGGTGCAATACCTCGCGGAGGCCGCACGCAGCCTCGGAGTCCCGCTGGGCGACACGATCGTGGCCTATTCGTGGGGCGACATGCTGACCGACATCATCCAGCCCTTCTGGGCAATCCCATTGCTCGCGGTCGCGCGCCTCGGCTTCCGCGACATCATGGGTTATTGCGTGATCTTCTTCGTCGTCTACTCGGCCGTCGTGACGGCGGCATTCCTGCTGTTCGGCTTCGCCTGAGTGGCTGGGAGGGGGGCGGGCACGCGCCCCCCTGCCACCCCTGCGTGAGCAAGGCGCGCTGCGCGCGTCCCCTGCACCCCCGCGGGATCGGCATTCTGAGCGACCCTGCGAGTGATTGTTGCCGGGGGCTCCGCCCCCTGCCCCGGGGATGCAGCCGGCAATCGAACGGATTGGAACTGCTCGTCTAGAAGACGTGTGATTCCAATGGGTTGATCACCTCGATCCTGTCCCCGGGAGGAGGGTGCGGCGGAGCTCGAGGGCGGAGGGGGAGAGACGGTCGAGGCCGCGGTGCAGGAGGCGGAATGGACGGCGGATGGGCGTGGCGGGATTGCGGATCTCGACGAGACGGCCGTGGGCGAGGTCGAGCGCGACGGCGCTGCGGCTGATGAGGGCGACGCCGAGGCCGGCGCGGACGTGGCCTTTGACGACGGCGAGGCTGCCGAGCTCCATGGCGATGTCGGCGTTGGGGAAGTGACGATCGAGCAGCTCGCGCGTCGTGGTGCCGCGGGCGAGGGTGACGAACGACGCGGTCGCCGGATCCACGCCGGGTGAGGCGACCAGGATGAGCTCGTCGCGGCGGAAGAGCTCGCCGCGCGAGGTCGGGACGATCGCGAGGTCGAGCGCGCCGCGCGAGAGCGCGTCGAGCGCGGCGTCGGTGTGCAGCTCGCGGATGCGCAGCGCGAGGTTCGGGTGACGGCGCCTGAACTGGGCGAGCAACGGCGGAAGCAGATACGTGCAGACGGTGGCGCCTCCGCCGATGCGGACCTCGCCGGCCGCGAGGCCTTCGATCTCGGCGGCGGCTCGTCGCGCCTCGTCGGTCGCGACGAGCGCGGCGCGCGCGTGGGGCAATACCGCGCGGCCTGCGGCGGTGAGCTCGGCGCCGCGGCGGCTGCGCACGAAGAGGCGCGCCCCGATGCGCTCCTCGAGGCGCCGGATGGAGGTCGTGAGCGCGGGCTGCGAGAGGTGCGCGCGCCGCGCGGCCTCGGTGAAGGTGCCGTGCTCCGCGATCAGGAGGAGATGGCGGAAGGAGTCGAGCATTCACGGATGTTATCGAAACGATGATTTCATTTCATTGGACGAATCGTCACCGCAGCGCCACCTAGAAGCTGTGCAGCGCCGGCGTCGATCGTCGCCAGCCACATCGGGAGGGAGACGATCGTCGAGGCGGTCCTGCGCGCGCTGGGTGACGGAGGCGGGCGATGGAGCTCTTGGGACTCGGTGTGCTCGGGGTGCTCGGCGGTGCGCTCACGACCGTGGCCGGCCTGGGCGGCGGCATGATGCTGGTCGTCGTGCTCTCGCTGCTGCACGACCCGCGCTACGCGCTCGCGGTGACGGCGCCTGCGTTGCTCGTGTCCAACGGGCACCGCGCGTGGATGTTCCGCAGGAGCCTCGACGCGCGTGTGGCGTTGGCGTTCGCGATCGGGCTCGTCCCGGGCGCGCTCGCGGGAGGCGTGGTGTTGCCGGCGTTGCCGACGTGGGCGCTGCAGGGGTTGCTCGTCACGATGACGGCGCTCGCGCTGGCGCGCGCCCGTGGCCTGTGGAGCTGGAAGCCGGACCCGCGCGCCATGGCGCCCATCGGGCTCGGGATCGGCGCGGTCGCCGCCACGACGGGCGGCGCAGCCTTGCTCGTCGGGCCGGTGCTCATGTCGGCGGGCCTGCGGGGCGAGCGATTCGTCGCCACGGTGGCGCTCGCCGGAGTGTCGCTCCACGCGGGGCGGGTCGCCGGCTACGCGATCTCGGGTCTCGTCGGCATGCACATCGCGCCTCAGATCGCGGTGCTCCTGGCCGGGCTCCTCGTGGGCAACGTCGTCGGCAAGCGGACGCGGCGGTCCTTCCCGGACGGCGTCGAGACGAAGGTCGAGCTCGGCGCGCTCGTCGTGTGCACGACCCTCGCGGTCGTGGGCCTCGCGCGGTGACGGACGCGGTTCTCGCGGATCACGCGTGGGATCTCGCGTGTTGACGTCGCGCAAGTGTATCCTCCGCCGCCATGGCGCGACTCTTCTCCTCGGTAGTTCGCAACGGTTCTCTCCTCCTGCTTTCGGCCGGCGTGCTCGCGTTCTCCGCGTGCGGAGACGACGACGACGACGACGACACCGACACGGGCCCGACCCCGATGCGGGACATGGGCCCTCCCGATCCCGACACGGGTCCCGACCCCGATCGCGACATGGGCCCCGGCCCCGTGGACGGTGGGCCGGACCTCGAGCCGCTCGCCTGCGACGTCGTCGTGATCGGCGGCGGTGCCGGTGGCCTCCACACGGCCTTCCGGCTCGCACCCGAGCTCGGCGAAGACGTCTGTCTCTTCGAGCGCGAGAGCGAGCTCGGCGGGCGCATCCACGACGTCCCGATGGATCCGTCGAACCCGGAGTCGCCTCGCGTCGGCACCGGCGCGCGCCGCGTGATGGAGGGCCAGCAGGTGCTCTTCGATCTCGCGACGGAGCTGGGCATCGAGCTCGAGGTCGCACCGGGTCAGGCCGATCTGATCAGCGCGCGCGGGGCGTTCGCGTTCGGCAAGGACGCGTTGTTCCCGCTCTACCCCGGCGCGCCGGCGGATCCCGACGCGGACGATCACGAGTCGTTCCTGTACGACACGCTGCGCTTCAGCCCGATGCGCGCGATGGCCCCGTCGCACCCGGACTTCCGCTCGTACATCCGCGCGCTCGTCGGCACGCAGGGCTTCAACTTCCTTCACGACATGTCGCGCTTCCGCGCCGACTTCGAGTACCCGCTCGATGCCCGCGGCTACCTCGACTACCTCGACGAGGAATGGGACGTCTGCTGCACGCCGTCGTATCCGATCGGCGGCATGTCGACCTTCATCCGCGGCATGGAGGCTGCGGCGCGCGAGGACGGCGCGCGCATCTTCACCGACGAGCCCGTCGTGGCGCTGCGCTCGGCCGACGAGGGCTACGAGATCGAGACCGAGGAGTACCTCGTCAGCGCGCAGCGTGTCGTCGTCGCGATCCCGCCGGTGGCCTTCAACCACATCGAAGGCGACATCGCCGAGCAGATCCGCGCGGAAGGCGAGTACCAATCCATCCTCGAGGTGAAGGTCGCCACGATCACGCAGTGGTGGCCGAGCAGCTGGTGGGAGACGGTCCGCAACCCGGACCTCACCGAGGACAATCAGGTCTGGCGTGCCTGGACGACCGACCACTGCCTGAACTTCATCGAGATCCCGCTCGAGCCGTACGCGGCCGCGCAGCACGTCACGCGCACGGTCTACGACGACGACCTCAACTGCGTGAACTTCTGGGAAGAGCTCGCCCGGACCGGCACCGATGCCGTCGAGGAGGAGATCCGCCGCGGCCTCGAGGTGCTCTTCAACGAGAACGGCCTCACGACGCCGGTGACGATCCCCGACCCGATCCGCACCTACGTCCAGATCTGGCCCGCCGCGTGGCACTGGATCCGCGCAGGCGCTCCGTACACGAACGCGCAGGTCTTCGACTGGGCGGCCGAGCCGATCGCAGGCGAGGAGATCTGCATGGTCGGCGAGGCCTACAATCCGCAGCGCTCGGGCTGGAGCGACGGCGCCTACAAGTCGTCGATCAACGCGCTCAACGAGCGCTTCGGGATGAGCATCCCGCTTCCGAGCCCCATGGCGTCGCGCACGCGCCGCGCCACGCGCGGCCAAGGCGG
>JADZFZ010000330.1 GCA_020854145.1 Deltaproteobacteria bacterium
CGGTGCGCGAGGCAGACCTCGAAGTTCCCGTGCTCGTCCGACTGCATCGTTCGATGATTCAGGTGAATCGTGTGCGTGGTGTAATCGAGGCTCTCCATCCACGCGTTGTACAGGCACAACGAGAAGTAGCGCGCCGACGGGAGCTTCCCCTTGACCAGCATCGTCTGGTCCCGGCCGAACCGGTACCAGCACACCTGGTATCGATTGTCGGGGGTCGGGAAGAGCTGGTCTCCCGGAATCTCCACGAATCGATTCAGCGCCATCGACGACGCCATCTTGTACGCGTCGTAGGTGCGCTTGAAGGTCGCACCGAGCATTCTGCGCGCCTTCTCGAGGGCGGCCGACAGGTCGCGCGCATCGAGCGGCTTCGCGGGAATCGGAGCGCCCTCGAGCTCGATCGAGACGTCGATCGGCTCCTCCTTCGTCCGGTCCCCGAAGTACTGCCGGACGATGAGCGCGGCCTCGTCGCCGTCCGCCTTGAGCCAGACGCCGGCTCGGCCCGTCTCGGGCGGCGGATCCGTCGAGATTCGACACGAGAATCGCCCGAGGTCGTCGATCTCGAGCGCCGAGTCGTGAATCCGATTGCCGACTCGCCCGCCCTTTCCGTAGAGCACGATGCCTGCGTAGAGCGTCTCGCGCGGTATCCGTCCCGAGATACGGTAGACGCGCCCTTCGCCCGTGCGAATCGACGCGCGCAGGTAATCGGTGTCGGGGCAATCCGCGAACATCTTGCGGCTCGGCCCCTCCGCGTGATGGAACGTCGGATGGTCGGGGTCACCCTGCTCCACGAACGTGTCCACCGACGCGTGGACCATCCGCAGCAGGAATCGCCGTCCCTCGACCGCGTCGAGATCCATCGGGATGTCGATGGAGCTCTCGAGCTCCGCCGCCGTCTTCCACAACGCCGCGATCCCCTCGGTGACCTTCGTGATCGGCGGCAGCGGCAGCGACTCGACGTCGTATCCGAGCGACAGCGCGAACGCCTTGCTGTCCTCGGTCATCTTCCTCTTGTCGAAGCCGTCGAGCCACGCCGTCGCGAGCTCCGGCTCGATCTTGCCGCGACCCGCCATGTTGGGATCGCCGATGGCTCGCGCGCCGGGCGGGCCTTCGCGCATGCGGTCACCCTCGTACGGATCGAGGACCTTCTCGTCGAACTCCACGCCGAGCGCCGCGCAGGCTCGCTCCATGACGGGCCGCGCGTCCTTCGCGACGATGTCCTCGTAGCGGACCATCGTCCATCGGTCCTTCGGGATCGTCTCGAGGAACTGCGCGATGTTCCGGTTCCCGGCGGTCCAGATGTCGCTGTCCGACTCGTATCCCGAGAGCATCACCTCGGCCATCGGCATGTTCTCGACGCTGCGAAGCACGCTCGCAGGATGGCGAATGATCCAGAGGTAGCGCGCCTCGGGGAACCAGCGCGCGACGCGATTCATGTAGTCGAGCGAGATGGCCAGATGCGGGCACTTGTCGACCAGCGTCCTGCCGCCCAGCATCTCTTGGAGCTTCGCGTAGGCGTCGGGGATCGAGAGGTCCTTCCACGAGGCCTCGACCTCCTTCGCGCGCTCGACGTCGATGCTCATGAGCTCCATGAGCGCCCGACGCAGGCCTCCCTTCTCCCAGAAGCGCCGCGCCATGTGCGCCTCGCGCTCGGCCATCGTCTCGAAGATCGCCATCACCATCTCGGGCGGCGAGAACAGACGCGGATGACCTGCGAGCATCACACGCAGAAGCGTGGTGCCGCTGCGCGGCGCACCGAGGACGAAAGCGATGGGCCCAGGAGATCGCGACTCGCTCATGAGCCCGCGAGAATACCCGAACGACGGAACGGTTTGCGCCCGCGCGATCCAGCGGATCGGCGGGCGCGTTCGTGCGAGCGGCGCGGAGCAGACTACCGCGCGACCTCGAGCGACCAGCTGCGGAGCACGCCGACGTCCTGCGCGGCGCCATCGACGACCAGCAGCGTCCAGGTGCCCTGCGCGTCCTCGCCGAGGAAGCGATCGACGGTGAACGTCTGCCGCACGTCGTCCTCGCCGCCGCCCTGCTCGTCGAGGAGCACTGCCTCGCTGCCGTTGCGGACGAGCGCGACGCGGAGGTCGCCGCGGTAGGGGTGCGTGATCTCGACCGTCACGCGGAGGCCGCGCGCCGCACCGGCGTCGGTCACCTGGAGGTCGCTGCGGATCCCCGCAGCCGTGTTGTCCGGGATGTCCATCACCTGCGTCGAGCGATAGGTGCTCGGTCCGCCGGTCGTCATGCACGCGGGGTCCATCGCGCAGTCGCTGTCGGCGCAATCGGAAGCCGAGTCGCCGTCGTCGTCGGTGCCGTTGCCGCACGCCTCGCGGGGGCGCGGCGGCGTCGGGAGCCCGGAGACGTTCGCCGACAGCTCTTCGACGTAGCGGTACGCGATGAAGCCGAAGCCAGCGCCGTGCGGGTTGTTGATGCCGAAGCTGCCGGTGCCCCAGCTGTTCTTGAAGATGAAGAAGCCGCGCTCCATCACGGGCTGACCCATCGCGTCGACCACGCCGTTGCCCATCGCGTCGCGCTGCTGAACCTCCATGTTGTCGTCCCAACCGACGAGCACGAACGCGTGACCTGCGCGCTTCTCGAGCGACACGCGGCGATCTTCGTCGTTCGGCGGGAGCACGATGCCCTGACGCCAGTTGTCCTGATTCGTCGGGAGCGTCGAGCGCCGGTGGTTCCACGACTGGTAGTAGAAGGTGCCGCCGACGAGCACGGCGGTGTGGTTGTCGAACATGTGCGCCTTGATGCTGCGCACGCGCGAGCTGACCCATCGGCCGCGCGGGAGCGAGTAGCGCTGCGCGCTCAGGGCCGTCGCCGGCGGCTC
>JADZFZ010000331.1 GCA_020854145.1 Deltaproteobacteria bacterium
GAACGGCTGAGCGCCGGGCAGAGCCTGACGACACGGGTCATCGGCTACTTCGGTCCGAAGGATCTCGCGCTGCTCGCGGCCGCCGGGCACGGGTTGCCCGAGACGGTCAATCTCGGCTTCTTCTCGTTCATCGCGCGCGGGTTGCTGGCGGTCCTCAACTTCCTCCACGGCATCGTGGGCAACTGGGGCATCGCGATCATCCTGCTCACGGTGCTCGTGAAGCTCGTGCTGTTCCCTCTGACGGCGCGGTCCTTCAAGAGCATGGAGAAGATGCGGGCGCTCAAGCCCGAGCTCGACCGGCTCAACGAGCTCTACAAGGACGACCGCGAGAAGAAGGGCGCGGCGACGATGGAGCTCTACCGCAAGGCGGGCGTGAACCCGTTCGGCGGTTGCCTGCCTTCGCTCGCGCAGCTGCCCGTGTGGTGGGCGCTCTACACGACGCTGCAGATCAGCGTCGAGCTCTACCGCGCGCCGTTCCTCGTCTGGAGCGATCTGTCGGCGCCCGACCCGTTCTACGTGATGCCGCTCGTCCTCGGCGGGCTGATGTTCCTGCAGCAGCGCCTGACGCCGACGACGATGGACCCGATGCAGGCGAAGATCATGATGTACGCGATGCCCGTGATGTTCACGGCATTCATGCTCTTCCTCCCGGTCGGACTGTGTCTCTACATGACCGTGAACTCCGCGCTCAGCATCCTGCAGCAGCAGCTCGTGATGCGAAGCGCCAACAAGGCTGCGGTGGCGAGCGCGCCGGTGGTCGATCCCTCACCCAAAGAAGGTGGCGACGACGATGGGCGCACCAGCACACCCAGCCGTGACCCCAAGCCGCGGAGGAAGTCCCGTGGTGGACGATAACGATCCCATCGACGAGAAGGTTCTGCCGATCGCGGGCCACGAAGCCGGCGCGCCAGCCAACGACGACGACGACGACGACGGCTTCGACGACGACGACGACCTCGTGCTCGGGCCCGGACCGACCAAAGACGACGGCAAGGCCGAAGCCGCGCTCGACGTGCTCTCCACGATCCTGGAGCACATGGATTTCGAGGGCGACGTCTCGATCACCGAGGACAGCGACAAGGTGTACCTCGAGGTCGCCGGGGAGGACGCGGGGCGGATCATCGGCAAGAAGGGTCAGACCCTCGATGCCCTGCAATTCCTCGTCAACAAGATCGTCAATCGATTCCCGGAGGGCCGGCGCCACGTCATCCTCGACGTCGGCGGCTACCGCCAGCGGCACCACGACGGCCTCGTGAAGCTCGCGCGCTCCACCGCGCACCGCGCGGTACGCGAGGGAATGGTCATCGGTCTCGAGCCATTGCCGCCGCAGGACCGCCGCGTCATCCACCTCGCGCTCGCCAAGTTTCCGGGAGTCACGACCAAGAGCGAAGGCGAAGGGGCCAATCGTCGATTGCAGGTCATCCCTGCCAACGTCCGCGAGAGCCGCGGAAACCAGCGCGGTCGCGGCGGACCTCCCCGCGGTCGCGGCGGGCCCCCGCGCGGCGGCCCGCGCGGCGGCTCGGGAGGCGGCTCGGGCGGCCCGCCGTCTCCGGGCTGGACGTAACCGTCCCTCACCGACCCGTCGCGCGTGATGCCTCTCTCCCATTCGGGGAGAGGGGCCTGTGCCCCATGACTCCGAGCCTGCCCCAGATTGGCTGACCCGTGGCTGCCTGCGTTCGATGCGGCGCGCCCTTCAGCGGTCCTCCGCCCGAGGACGGCTGGTATCGGTGTCCCTTCTGCGAGGCGCTCACCGACGCGCGCGCGGCACCCGAGCCGGTTCGCCCGGAACCCCCGACCGAGCCCACCCGGGAACCCGCGCGCGAGGCTCCGGCGCGGGCACGCGCGGTCGCTGCGGACGCCACGACGGCATCGAGCGGCATCGGTTGCACGATCGCGATCCTGCTCGCGATCGCCGCGGGGATCGGGGGCATCCTGCTCTACGTCAACCTGCACCGCAGCGTCTCTTCCGTCGTGGGTCCGACGGTGTGCGTCGCCGACGTCAACGGTGGGCCGCGCGACGTCATCGCCTCGGGGTACTTCGTGAACGACGAGACGCACCGCGTGATCGCGCTCGACGGCGACGACGGCGACATGCTCTGGAGGAGCGAGCCGATGGCGGACGGGCAAGCGTTCCGGTGCGGCGGCGGGCGGCGCGCGCTGGTCGCAGGACCCGGGTTCGCCGTCACCGCGCTCGACGTGCGGACCGGCGAGACCGCATGGACCGAGCGGCTCGGCGATCGCCTCGGACAGGTGAGCGTCGCGCCGGGCGATCGGTGCGCACGCGCATCGCTCGTGGACGGCTCACAGGTCTCGTTCGACCTCGACACGGGGCGACCGACCGAGTGTCCGGACGCGCCACCCGTGCCGCGGCACGCAGCAGAGGCGCGCGACGCGGTCAAAGCGACGTGGTCACGCGCGCAGGCGAATGGCGTCGTCTACTCGGTGAGCGCCCGCGAGCGCGGCACACCGATGTTGGCGGTGACGGCGACCCGCAGCGACGGCGCGCTGCTCTGGACGACGGAACTCTCGGCGCACGCGTTCCCGCACGAACGCGAGGTGCCAGCGTACATCACCATGGCCGGATCGCAGCTGATCGTGGTGGGCGCCGATCCCAACCACACCGACCGGGTCGCCTTCCTCGCGCTCGACCCCGGCTCGGGACGCGAGCGCGCGCGCTACGTCGTGAGCGAAGACGACGCGAGCGGATTCGGTGCCGGCAACGTCGACTGGATCCACCTCGAGGGCGGGATCCTGATGGTGCACGCGTTCGCGACGGTGGTCGCCGTCGACGTGGCGACCCTCGACGAGCGTTGGCGCGTCGGCTGGAACTGACCCGCGCGCTTCGCGGCGAAACTTGACGCCGCTCGGTGCGCGCGATCCGATGCGCGCGTGCCGACGCGTACGCTGCTCGCGCTCTTCGGGTTCGCCGCGGCTTTCGGCGCGGTGGCGGCGCTCGTCGTACACGCCGCGCTCGGACGGGGCGTGCGCAAGTGGAAGGCGACGCGCCGCGCGCAACGTGCGACCCGCGGCGAGCGCGAGGCGGAGTCGCTGCTCGCGGCCGCCGGCTGGTCGATCGTCGGACGTCAGGTCGAGGCACAGCTCGCCTACCGCGTCGATGGCGCGCGGCACGACGCGACCGTGCGCGCCGATCTGGTCGTCGAGCGTGCTGGAGACGTTCGCGTCGCCGAGGTCAAGACCGGTCGGGTCGCGCCGCGCATGGAGGTGCCGACCACACGCCGGCAGCTGCTCGAGTACGCCGCGGCCTTCGACGCAGACGGGGTGCTGCTGATCGACGCCGATCGTCGCGTCGTCCACGAGGTCGAGATGCCGCGCCGCAGCGCGCAGCCGCGCCAGCAGCTGTGGCCGGTCTTCGTCGGAGGCCTGTTGACCGGAGCGGCGCTCGTCGCCGGCTGGATCTACGGGGTCGCGCTCGTGGGGTAGCGGCGCGCGCCTCAGGATCCTCGATACGTGGAATAGCCGAACGGGCTCAGGAGCACGGGGACGTGATGGTGCTTCGGGTCCCGGACGACGAAGGTGACGACGACCTCGGGGTAGAAAGATTCGCGGGATTGACCGGCGAAATAGGCGCCCGTGTCGAAGGTCAATCGATAGTGGGTGCCGGCGGCGAGCGTCGTCGAATCGGGCAGGAGATTGCGGATTCGCCCGTCGTCGTCCGTCTGGCCGGAGCCGACGAGCGTCCAACCGTCGAGACCGCGTGTCTCGAGGCGGACGGGGACCGCGGCAGCGGGTCGACCGAGCGCGAGATCGAGGACGTGCGTCGTGATGGGGCTCATCGGGCCTCTCCTCGGGGGCTCGGAGGGTGAATCAGCTTCTCGAGACGGATGCGCGTGATCTTCGCCTGCTCGGCGGCCGCGATGCGCAGCTCCGCGTCGGGGTCGTTGCCCAGTCGCGACTCGGCGATCGCGAGGAGCTCCTCGGCCGATTTGCCCGTCGCGCAGACGAGATAGATGAAGCCGAATCGCGCTTCGTATGCGCGATTGACCTCGGCGAGGCGGGTCTTCTGTCCGGCGGCGGCGCTCGCCGCGCCCGATTGCTCGGCGCTCGACCAGCCGCGCGCCGTGCTCGATTGCTCGGCTGCCGCACGCGACTCGCCGATCCTCGGGTGGTGCCGAAACGCCTCGTGCCAATCGTCGGGACCGAGCGAGGCCCAGACGCGCTCCGAGGTCGCGAAGAGCGAATCGGCGTCGCCGAACGGTCGGGCCTCGGCGACGCCGCTCACCCATCGGCTCGCGCCGCAGCACGCGCGCAGCTCCGACTCGAGCTCGCCGCGCCCGAGCGCGTTCAGCCGTGCGACGAGCGCGGCGCGACACGCGGCCTCGTCGAGGTGGCCGTACACGCGCAGTCGTGCCACGCCCCCGTCGGGGAAGATGCTCAACCGGACGTGCGTGAATGGCCCGGTCGCGTCGAGCGCGTCGAGCTCGTGCGCAGTGTGCGGGAGCAGCTTCGTCCGCGGGACGACCGTGACCCACGGGTGCTCGGAGGCCCCGAGCTGCTCCGGCAGCGCGCCGGGCGGCGCATCGCAACCTTCGAGCACGCAGCTGCCGGGCGCATTGCCCTTGAAGTGCGTCGTGTCCACCGTCACGCGCGACAATCGGCCACGACCCGCCAATCGCACGATCGACCAATCGTTGCCCGGGCCCC
>JADZFZ010000332.1 GCA_020854145.1 Deltaproteobacteria bacterium
GAGCGCCATGGGCTGGGACGTGGCGGTGTACGGATCGCTGAAGCTGCCGCAGGCGAGCGTCGACGCGTGGCTCGACGCGGAGCTCGACGCGACGCGGTGGAACGATTGGCGCGGGCCCTTCGCGGACGCGGAGCCCGATCGACGCGCGCCGCGCACGGTACGCGAAGCCCTCGCGCTGTGGGCGAAGATGCACGACGCGCGCAAGCACCAGCTGTTGGTCGAGGTCGCGGACGGCGCGGTGAAGGTGACGGGCCTCTTGCCGAAGGAGACGTTCGTCTACGACGCGCGACGATACGTGCTCGTGTTCCGCATGGCCGAGTCGGTCGGCGCGAAAGGCACGCTCACGTTCGTCGGCATGGGCAACCCGATGACGTGGAGGCTCACGCTCGCCGGGTCGAAGGCGCACTCCACGCTCGACGAGCTCGACGAGGATCTCGAGGACAGCCCCGCCGTCCTTCGTGCGCTCGCGAAGCTTCCGCTCGACGAGCCCGCACCCGAGAAGAAGGCGAAGAAGCGCGGCAAGCCGCCGCCTCCGCTCGAGCTCGACGACGCGACGCGCGCGGCCGTGAGCGAGGTCGAGGCGCACCTGCGCAAGGCCGACGTGAAGGACGTCTGCCGGGCCCTCGGCCAGACGAACGCGTGGGTCTACGACGGCGCCGACACGCGCGGGCTCGACAGGATCCTGAAGCTCGCCGAGCGGCGCGACGCGTTGCTCGCGCGCGACGAAGACCTGCCTCACGAGCGCGCGTCGCGGCACGCCGCCGCGATTCAGACGCTCGTGAAGCTCGACCGCGGCGCGGGCGTCCCGCTCGCGCTCCGCCTCGCAGCGCCGACGACACACCCGACCGTTCGCGCCGGCGCGCTCTTCGCGCTGATCGGCGAGAAGAGCCCTGCCGCCTTCGCGCGCTTTCTCGAGGCCTTCGCGTTGCCGGGGCCGAAGAAGCCGAAAGGCTTCCCGCATCCCGCGATCCTCCGCAGGCCCGCGGCCGACGGCCTCGTCGCGATCGGCGCGCCGCTCGCCGGCGAGCGCATGCTCGGGCTGCTCACCGATCGGACGCTCGCGATCGCGACGGGCCCGACCGGCGACCATCACGATCACTCGTTCGCCGCGATGGACAAGCAGGAGGTCGTGCTCCACGCGCTGCAGGTGATCGGCAAGGTCGGGTATCGCCCCGCCTGGGAGCGCGTCGTCTCGATCTTCCGCACGCACGCCGTCCGCGACGTGCGCGCCATGGCTGCCGCGGTGCTCGTGCACCTCGCGACCGACACCGAGATCCGCGCGGTCTTCGGCCAGGACAAGCAGGCGTTCATCCGCGCGCACTCGAGCGGCGACTGGTTCAACGCGCTCGCCTGGGAGCCGCTCGTCCGGAAGCTCGTCGCGCACGTCGGACGCAGCTGACGCCGTCACTGCCTCGCGCCGGCACATCTCCTGGATACCCATCAAATATCACGGCAATGCCCGTGATATCTCGTGACGGACCCGATCGCGCGAGAAGAAAGGCCTGGGGAATCAGCTTTCCGTCGCCGTCGCGGGCGCCGGCACGGACCGTGATTCGGGCCGGCACGTGCTCACCCCGTCGTGGCTCCGTCTCGCCTCCGTCACGCTCGTTCTCCTCGTCGCGGACGGGTGCGGCAGCTCGGGCAACGCATCCGCGCCAGGCGAAGCGTCGCTCACGCTCGGCGCGTACACGACGCCGCGCGAGGTCTACGGCAAGAAGGTCATCCCGGCGTTCCGGCGCGCGCGCGCCAAGCTCGGCAAGGGCGACGTCCGATTTCGCGAGAGCTATCTCGCGAGCGGCGCACAGTCGCGCGCGATCGTCGCGGGCTTCGAGGCGGACGTCGCGGCGCTCTCGCTCGATCCCGACATCGAGAAGCTCCGCACCGCGAAGCTCATCCGTCACGACTGGAGGGCCGGGCCGCACGCCGGGATCGTCTCGCGCTCGGTCGTCGTGATCGGGGTGCGGGCCGGCAACCCGCACAACATCCGCGACTGGGCCGACCTCGCACGCCCCGGCCTGAAGGTGCTCACGCCGAACGTGCGCACGAGCGGCGGCGCGATGTGGAACGTCGCCGCGATCTACGGCGCCGCGCTCCGCGGGCACACGCGTGCGACGCGAGGTGACACCGCGTCCGCGACGACGTTGCTCGCGGACGTGCTGCGCAACGTCCAGATCATGGACCGCAGCGGGCGCGACTCGCTCCTCACCTTCGAGCGCGGCGTCGGCGACGCGATCATCACCTACGAGAACGAGATCCTCGTGGGCCGCGCCAAGGGCCAACGCTACGAGTACGTCATCCCGCGCTCGTCGATCCAGATCGAGAACCCCGCGGCGATCGTCGACGCCTACGTGGATCGCCACGGCACCCGCGAGCTCGCGCGCGCCTTCCTCGCGTTCCTCTACACGCCGGAGGTCCAGCGCGCCTTCGCGATCGAAGGCGGCATGAGGCCCGTCGTGCCCGAGGTGGCGGCCGAGGTCGCGTCGCGCTTCCCTCGGGTCACCGACCTGTTCACGGTGCGCGATCTCGGCGGCTGGCCCGCGCTCGAACGCGCGTTGTTCGCCAGCGGAGCCGTCTACGATCGCGCGCTCGAGCAGTCGCGCAGCGCGGCCCGATGAGCAACGCTCCCGCCGCAGAAGCGCTGGCACCGGGACGCGCCGAACGTGCCGCACGCGCTGGCGTGCTCGCCTACGTGCTGCTGCTCGTGGCGGTCCCACTGGTCGCCGTTGCGCACCTGGGTTTCGCCGACGGGCTCGCGTCGTTCTGGGAGTCGGTCTCGGCGCCGCAGGTGCGCTCCGCGTTGTGGCTGACGTTGTGGAGCGCGTTCGTGGTCGCGGTGATCAATGCGCTGCTCGGCACCGCGACGGCGTGGGTGCTCGTCCGCTACCGGTTGCCCGCCAAGAGCCTCGTCTCGGCGCTCGTCGATCTGCCGCTCGCGATCCCGACGCTCGTCGCCGGCATCATGATCGCCATCCTCTACGGTCCGACCTCCGCCATCGGCAGCACGCTCTCGGGCTGGGGGATCGACGTCGTCTTCGCGCAGCCGGGCATCGTGCTCGCGCTCCTGTTCGTCACGC
Source organism: Deltaproteobacteria bacterium (assembly GCA_020854145.1). Classification (GTDB taxonomy): domain Bacteria; phylum Myxococcota_A; class Polyangia; order Polyangiales; family JADZFZ01; genus JADZFZ01. The sequence goes on from JADZFZ010000332.1 coordinate 3,075, forward strand.
TGCCGTTCGTCGTGCGCGCCGTGGAGCCCGTGCTCCTCGAGATCGATCCTGCCGAGGAGGAGGCCGCGATCGTGCTCGGTGCCGGACCGTGGAGGACGTTCCGCACCGTCTTCCTGCCGGCCATCGCGCCCGCGGCGTTGTCGGGGTCGATTCGATCGCTCGGACGCGCGCTCGGCGAGTTCGGGGCGATCGTGGTCGTCGCCGGCAACATCCCGTTCCGCACCCTGACCGCGCCCGTGCTCGTGTTCGGCGAGGTCGAGAGCGGCGCGCCCCGCAGCGCCGCCGCCGTGTCGGTGGTCCTGCTCGCGATCGCGTTGGCGCTCCACACGCTCGCACGCTTCGTCGAGAAGAAGGCGCGGAGGCGCCATGACTGA
>JADZFZ010000333.1 GCA_020854145.1 Deltaproteobacteria bacterium
ATTGGCCGCGGCGTCGATTCGTTTCTCGAGCCGCTTCTCGGCCGTGTCGATCTCGAATGCGTGGCTCTTCACGAGGTAGCTCTTCGCGAAAGACAGCTCTTTGCGCGTGATCCCTTTGTCGACCCATCGATCGAAGAGCGAGAGCTGCAGGCCCAGGCAGGCGGCGGCGTCCTTGGCGGCCGGGAACGTCCACATCCACCACGCCTCGCGATGCCGATCGCGTCCGAGACGGCTCGAGGCGCCGTAGCTCCAGCCGCGCTTCGAGCGGACCTCGTTCGTGAGCCGAGCGGTGAACGTTCCGCCGAACACCGTGTTGGCGACGACGAGCGCGTCGTGGTCCTCGTCGTCCGCGCGCGTGCCCAGCGTGCCGACGAGGACCTGCGTCTGCGTTCGTTCCGGCTTGTCGACGACGAGCACGCGGCGCTCGCGCGGCGGCGTGGGCTCCCGCACGACGTCGCGTGGTGCGGTGGTGCCGGGTAATGCCAGCAGGTGCTTGCGTGCGAGGCGGTCGGCCTCCTCGGCGTCGATGTCCCCGGAGAATCCGACGACCGCGTTGGGCGCGGCGAAATGGGTGCGGTGGAACATCTCCGCTTCGCCCCGCGTCACGGCGCGCACCGTGGACGAGAATCCACCGATCGGCCGGCCGTACGCGTGCCCTGCGAAGAGCGCCTGGCGAAAGAAGCGAAACGCCAACGATTGATCGTTGTCGCGCGCCTCGACGAGGTCGGCGAGCAGCTCTCGGCGGACGCGCTCGAGATCGACCGTGCGAAATGCCGGACGCGTCAGCAGGCCCCCCAACAATGCGAGCGCCGGCTCGAGGTTGCGGCGGATGACCTGGAGGTGGAACGCGACCGAGCTGGCGCTGACGCTCGCCCCGAGCTCCGCACCGAGCGAGTCGAGGCGCAGCTCCACGTCGTCGGCCGACAACGAACGCGTACCGCAGCGGAGCGTTCGTACCGCGATGCGCGCCGTCCCCTCTTTCCCGGCGGGATCGTGTGCCGCGCCGGATCGCAAGACGACCACGACGTCCACGAGGGGCAACGCGCGGCTCGTCTCCACGAGGACCGGCGAGACGGGGGCGGTTCCGGCAGAGGATCGGCTCGTCTTGCTCACGAGGCGCCCGTGCTCGCGTCGACCGGGAGCACGCGAATCACCGTGCGTCGTTCCGGAGTGAGGTAACGCCGCGCGACGTCGCGCAGGTCGTCGGGAGTCAACACGCGAATGCGCTCGAGGCGCTCGAACGCCCGAGACGCGTCGCCGAGCGTGACCTCGTGGAAGCCGAGCTGCTCGGCTTTGCCCGAGACCGTCTCGAGGCCCTGGAGGAACCCGAGCTCGATCCTCGCGCGAGCCTTCTCGAGCTCGGCGATGGGGACGAGGTTGCGCGACAGCTTGCCGAGCTCGCGGTCGAGGACGCGCTCGGCGCGGCGAATCGATTGCCCCTCGCGGAGGCTCACCCAGATCTCGAACAACCCAGGATCTCGGAACGGTGCGACGCTGCCGCGGACCTCGGCGGCCATCTCACCGTCCGTGACGAGGGCGCGCTGGAGCCGGGCGCTGCGTCCTCCGAAGAGAATCTCGGAGATCACGGTCAAGGCGGCGTGGTCTGCGGTGCCGAGCGCCGCCGAGCGGTAACCGACGTCGATCTTGGGCGTCGGCGTCGGCTTTCGTACCTCGAGCCGGCGCTCTTTCAGCTGCGTGGGCTCGGGGCTCTCGGCGTGCGGGGGAATCTTCCGGCGCGGATACTCGCAGTACGCGTCCACCATCAGGCGCAGGAGATCGGCTTCCTCGAAATCGCCGACGGCGACGACCGTCGCATTGTTGGGCGCGTAATAGGTCCGGTAGAACGCGCGACAATCGGACGTCGTGAAGCCGAGAATGTCCTTCATCCATCCGATGGTCGGCCAACGATACGGATGCTGGTCGAATGCCGTCGCGTAGAGGAGCTCTCCCACGCTGCCTTCGACGTCGTCGTCGACGCGGAACCTGCGCTCGTTCGCCACGACCTCGCGCTCGCTCTCGAGCTGCTTCTCGCGGAGCACGAGATTGGCCATTCGATCGGATTCGAGGCGAATCGCGGTCGCGATCTCGGAGGCCGGCACGTTCTCGTAATAGAAGGTCCAATCCACCCACGTCGCGGCATTGGTCTCGCCGCCTGCGCCTTCCATGAGACGGTCGAACTCGCCCGCGGGGAGCGACTCGGTCTCGTTGAACATCAGGTGCTCGAAGAGGTGCGCCAGCCCGGTCTTTCCCTCGCGCTCGTGCCGCGATCCGACCGCGTACCAGGTCTGGTAGGAGACGACCGGCGCGGCGTGGTCCGGCAAGAGGAGAATCGTGAGGCCGTTGTGCAAGCGGTAGCGGCGCGCCACGAGACCGCCCGCGCCGAACGGGACGTCGCCGGCGAACGCGACACGACGTCGAGCGGGTGCACCGCGGGACACCTCGAGGGCGATGGAAGCTCCGGCAGCCGTCGTGCCGGAAGGAAGTGCAATGGGCATCGGGGCCGAAGGATGTACGAGGATCGGTTCCCCCGCACCGTCTATCGGCGGTGCGGTCGCAGCAGACGCGCTGCGAGCCCGATCGTAGGATGCGCGCCATGTCGATCGTGGACGAGGTTCGGGCGAGGCTCGTGGAGCCGGGCAAGCTGTTCATCGGCGGCGAGTGGGTCGAGGCGCAGAGCGGCCGGTTCATCGACGTGCTCGAGCCGGCGCGTGGCGAGCGGCTCGCGCGCGTGCACGAGGCCGACGCGCGCGACGTCGATCGCGCGGTCGTCGCGGCGCGCGCGGCGTTTCGCGACGAAGCCTGGGCGCGGATGGCGCCGAGCGCGCGCGAGAAGCTGCTCTGGCGGATTGCCGACGGGATCGAGAGACGTGCGGAGGAGCTCGCGCACCTCGAGTCGATGAACAACGGCAAGACCCTGCGCGAGGCGCACTGGGACGTCGTCCCGAGCGCCGACATATTCCGCTACTACGCCGGCTGGGCGACGAAGCTCCACGGCGAGACCATCCCGGTCGATGCCGGCGACCTCGTCTACACGTTGCGCGAGCCGGTCGGCGTGTGCGGGCAGATCGTGCCGTGGAACTACCCGCTGCTGATGGCGGCGTGGAAGATCGCGCCCGCGCTCGCGTGCGGCAACACGGTGGTGCTCAAGCCCAGCGAATGGACGCCGCTGACGGCGCTCGTGCTCGCGGAGGTGTGCAAGGACGCGGGTGTGCCGCCCGGCGTCGTCAACGTGGTGCCCGGCTTCGGGCCGGTCGCCGGTGAGGCGCTCGCGCGGCACACGGACGTGAACAAGGTCGCGTTCACGGGGTCGCCGCGGACCGCGCGCCTGCTGCTCAAGGCGAGCGCCGAGTCGAACCTGAAGCGAGTCAGCCTGGAGCTCGGGGGCAAGTCACCTCTGGTGGTCTTCCCGGACGCCGACCTCGACGCCGTCGCAAAGGCTGCTTTTTATGGGATCTTCGCGAACAAAGGCGAGGTCTGCGCCGCGAGCTCCCGGTTGCTCGCGCACGCGGACGTGAAGGGTGCGCTCGTGTCCAAGCTCGGCGAGATGGCGACGCGCATGCGCGTCGGCGATCCGCTCGCGCCCAAGACGCAGATGGGCGCCATCGTGAGCCCGACCCAGCTCGAGCGCGTGCTCGGGTACATCGAGAGCGGCAAGCGCGAGGGTGCGAAGCTCGTCGCCGGCGGCGAGCGCGACACGGACGGCGACAAAGCCCGAGGCCTCTTCGTGAAGCCGACCATCTTCGACGACGTGCAGCCGTCGATGACGATCGCCAAGGAGGAGATCTTCGGGCCCGTGTTGTCGGTCCTGTCGTTCGCGGACGAGGATCGCGCAGTCGAGGTCGCGAACGGGACGACGTACGGTCTGGTCGCGGCCGTCTTCACGAAGGACGTCCAGCGCGCGCACCGGATGGCGCGCAAGCTCCAGGCGGGCGTCGTGTGGATCAATCGGTGGAGCGGGTTCGACAGCGCCGCTCCGTTCGGCGGCGTCAAGGAGAGCGGCTGGGGTCGCGAGATGGGCGTCCACGCGCTCGAGCTCTACACCCAGACCAAGTGCGTCTGGGTCGCGACCTAG